>JBDSYV010000038.1:0-11245 GCA_040110925.1 Ferruginibacter sp.
GTGGCAGCATCCCGTTTTTGTTTTGAGTCGGCGGAGGAACATGGCAACAGGAATGCCTGTTCAACGGCCCTAATGACGACCTAATTAATAATTAGGCAGCCATGGCATACTGAGTATTGCCATTTAAAATTTTGAATATTCAGATTTAAGTGCTAATTATCCAACGCACTACATGCTTATACTTACAAAGAACTATGCTGTCAAAACCGGTCAGCCCCGGGTATTGATGCAAATTTACGCTTTCTTTATTTTAATAAAGGTTAAATGAAATTTATGGAAAACCTATCCAGTTCAGTTTCTAATTTCCCCTTTTTCAAACAGCCTTAGTTTTAATGATAAAGACACAGCTGTAGAAGCCACAATTTGTCGCCCCTCTTTGCGGGAATAGTACTTATTCAACGCCGGGGTACTTATTTTTTCCCGACTTTAAACCTGGAAACAGGCAAGATTTATTTGAACTGCTTTAAATTATGTTAGGCCTTTTTGTATTATGTTTACTTATAAATATTTCATCATAAAAAAATAATTATGAAATTACTTTTTCTCTCCATTTTAGCACTTGCACTTGGATACCATTGCTTATCACAAAACAATGGCGATAGTAAATCTATTGATGCTCTAAAAATTGAAGCAGCAAAAAATATTCAATCCGGTTATGAAACGTATAAAAAAATAGCATTGAATATCTGGGATTATGCAGAAGTTGGATTTAAAGAAACCAAAAGTTCCCTGCTTTTACAAAACACATTAAAAGACAATGGGTTTACAGTAAATGCAAACGTAGCGGGCATGCCTACAGCATTTGTTGCCACTTACGGCAGTGGAAAACCGGTTATTGGCATACTTGCAGAGTATGATGCATTGCCAGGCTTATCGCAGGAAACTACCTCTACAAAAACGCCTATAGCAAATAAAAATAGCGGCCATGGTTGCGGGCATAATTTATTTGGAACAGGTTCTGTTGCTGCTGGTATAGCTATTAAAAAATTAATGTCGGAAGGGAAATTTAAAGGCACAATAAAAATGTATGGATGCCCGGCGGAAGAAGGTGGCGATGGTAAAGTATATATGGTTAGAGAAGGTTTATTTAATGATGTAGATGTAGTATTGCACTGGCACCCTGATGAACATAATGCAGTTACATATACTAGTTCTTTGCCTATTAAAACTGCCAAGTTCAGGTTTTACGGCACTTCAGCCCATGCATCAGCGGCTCCGGACAAAGGACGCTCTGCACTGGATGCAGTTGAGGCAATGGATTATATGGTAAACATGATGCGTGAACATATCCCACAGGAATCCCGTATTCATTATGTGATTACCAATGGTGGAAAAGCTCCTAATGTAGTTCCGGATTTTGCAGAAGTGTTTTATTACGTTAGAAATCCTGAGAGAGCAATGGTGGATAGTTTGTTTAACAGGGTAGTAAAAGCCGCCAATGGCGCTGCCTTAGGTACAGGAACAAGGATGGATTATGAAGTGATCAGTGGTTCGCATGACCTGCTGATCAATAAAACGCTTGCTGTAAATATGCTGACCAATTTAGAAAAAGTAGGTGGTGTAATTTATACAGAAGATGAAATAAAATTTGCAAAACAGCTTCAAACCAGCTTTTTGGGCAAAATAACTTCTATAGATTCTGCAAGTAAAATACTGCCATTATATATCGAAAAAGATCAGGGTTCTACTGATGTAGGTGATGTGAGTTATGCAGTTCCTACCGTGGGACTGGAAACCGCTACCTGGGTGCCTGGCACCTCTGCACATAGCTGGCAGGCGGTTGCCTGTAGTGGTAATGACATTGGTGTAAAAGGAATGATGGTAGCTGCAAAAACTATGGCATTAACCGCTATTGATTTATTTACAAATCCGGCGCTTATTACAAAAGCAACGGAAGAGTTTAGGGTAATGAAAGGGGATTATAAATACAAGGCAATATTAGGTGATAGAAAGCCTGCATTGAATTACAGGGATTGAGTGACCCTTACATATTACTGATGATAATACGCTTAGGTTATTAGCTACCTATTGCCTAAAGGCTTTATTATTGGTGCCAGGTTTTTCAGGCTAAACGCTTTAGAAATTCGTTAATTGTTAATCATTTAAATAATAAATTATGCCAGAGAACAGTGTTTCATTACAAAGGGTGTTTAAAGCATCTCCTGAAAAAATATATCGTGCGTTTACTGAAGCAAATGCTGTAGCATCCTGGTTACCACCTTATGGATTTTTATGCACTGTGCATGAAATGGATGTAAAAGTGGGAGGAGCATTTAAAATGTCTTTTCAAAATTTTTCTACTGGCAACGGTCACTCATTTGGCGGAGAATATATTGAGCTTAAGCCGAACGAACTTATAAAATACACGGATAAATTTGATGATCCAAACCTACCTGGCGAAATGACAACATCTGTCTGGCTGCGTAAAGTTTCTGTTGGCACAGAAATTAAAATCCTCCAGGAAAATATTCCGTCAGTTATACCGGTAGAGAGCTGTTATTTAGGTTGGCAGGAATCATTAGAGAAACTGGCCAAACTGGTAGAACCTGAGATTCGGGATATGTAAAGGACATGTCTAACTGATTCTCAGGCTAAACTTCAATAGCTGTGTGATGTGGTGGAGCTATTATCTATTGAAATACCCTTTGCTGAAGTATAACATTTAAAAAATAAATACCAGTCACTATTCTCAGCATCCTTTCCGGAAAGTGACGTTGCATGTTTAAAGAATATTCCATTACAATGCTTAATACTCCAGAATTCAGCATTGAGAATATTGCCATTAAACTTGGATTTAAAACTACAAAGCAACTGCAAATACTATTGAAAATTAATTGTAATTGCCGGGTACAAAACGACTTATTTTTTTCGCCCCACAAATCTTATAACCGACCCCTTCCCATTATGAAACTGGCCTTCGCTCAGTTCAATTTCTATTTCGGTTAATTCAATAATATCGTAGCCTGTAAAGTCAGATTTTAATTCTTCCAGGGAGAATAACATGTCTATGTCTTTTGGCCCGCCTACGTTTTCGTTCACTGCAAGGTAGTCAAGATGTTTTTTACTGAAGGCTTCAAAAATAATGGTGCCATGCTTGCTCAGGTATTTATCAAGCATGCGGTGATATAATGATTTAATGCTTGCTGGAAAGTGCGCATAGATAAGTGCAATTGCATCAAATTGTCCAGACTGGTAGTTTAATCCCTGCAATTCACCCATCTGGTAGTCAATCCTCACCTCGTTGGTTTCGGCAAGCCTGTTAGCTTTGTTTTTTCCTTCAATACTAATATCAAATGCAGAAACGTTCCATCCAAGCCTTGCTGCATAAACTGCATTTCGTCCTTCACCCTCTGCTGCAAAAAGTATTTTACCAACTGGTAATTTTTCCAATTGTTTTTTTAAATAATTATTAGGTTCAATGCCATAGGCAAATTCCTCGTTGCTATATCTTTCGTTCCATCTTTCTTTCCATGTTGCGTCCATATTTTTTTATTTAAGCATTAACCAGTGAAAGTAGATTCAAAAATCTAGGTTTAGTGAATTTAATTAAAATGAATGAGATTAATCCTGGAAAACTTTGTATGTAAAGGCGAAGTGAAAAGCCCTTGCAAAGCATTTCTGTTTATAAAATATTTATAAATACCATCCATTCTTTTATAATTTCTATATAACGCTCCATCTAAATTTGCCAGCTTAATATTTAAGCTTAAGCCCCATCTAAAGGCTTAATCACGAAATAGTTTTTAGAAGTGAAAAATAACCAGGATAAACAAGGCTGGCATGCCATTGAAATCATCATTGTGGCCATAGCATGGTTTCTTTCTATTGCCTTTCTGTTTTTTGTGTTGGGGAAGATTAAATTTTTAATATAAGAAGAACAAAATTAAAAAATGGGACATAAGAATCTTAATAAAGTTAGTGCTGCAGGTTTATTAATAGCATTAGGAATTATTTATGGTGATATAGGGACATCTCCATTGTATGTTTTAAACGCCATCATAAAGGATAAAACAATCACCGAACAATTGGTAATTGGTTCATTGTCCTGTATTTTCTGGACACTCACTTTGCAAACAACGGTGAAATATGTAATTCTTACCCTGCGGGCAGATAACCGTGGAGAAGGTGGTATATTTTCTTTGTATGCCCTGGTACGCAGAAGAAGAAAATGGCTGGTTTTTCCAGCAATGATTGGTGGTGCAGCATTGTTAGCAGATGGGATGATTACTCCACCTATATCTGTAACGTCAGCTATTGAAGGCTTGCGGCATCTTGAGTTTTTTGGGTCAATTTCTGACAGGACAATTATCATAATTGTATTATCCATTATTTGCTTGCTATTCTTTTTCCAGCAGTTTGGTACAGCTTCTATCGGCAAGTTTTTTGGCCCTGTGATGGCTGTATGGTTCCTGATGTTATCGATATTGGGCGCTGTACATTTGATTGATTACCTGCCAGCACTAAAAGCATTCAACCCCTGGTATGCCTATAACCTTTTAACTCAATACCCTAAAGGATTCTGGATATTAGGTGCTGTTTTTTTATGTACAACAGGAGCCGAGGCATTGTATTCTGATCTAGGGCATTGCGGAAAAAACAATATCAGGGTGTCCTGGATATTTGTAAAGTCCTGCCTATTGATAAATTATTTTGGGCAGGCAGCGTGGTTGCTTTCCCATTATAAAGGACAGCTTATTACTGAAGAAATGATAAACGCTGGATTTAACCCTTTTTATGGCGTTATGCCAGAATGGTTTGTAATATTCGGAATTCTAATTGCCACCACAGCTGCAATCATTGCCAGCCAGGCGCTTATCAGTGGTTCTTTTACATTAATCAGCGAGGCAATCAGGCTTAACCTTTGGCCAAAAATGAAAATACAATATCCCACTGAAGCCAGGGGCCAGCTGTATGTGCCGGGCATTAATACGTTGCTTTTTATTGGTTGTTGCGTTATGGTTTTGCATTTTAAGAAGGCCACCAATATGGAAGCAGCTTATGGCCTTGCCATTACTATGTGCATGATTGCAACTACCATTTTATTTGCTAATTTTCTTGTGCTGCACCGTACCTCACCATTTTTTATTTACCTGTTTTTAGCTATGTATCTCACCTTGGAATCAGCATTTCTAATTGCTAACCTGGAAAAATTTCCTCATGGTGGTTACGTTACACTTGTAGTGGGTAGCCTGCTGTTTATTGTAATGTATATATGGTACCGGGCAAGAAAAATAAAGAACCGATATGTAGAATTTGTTCGCCTGGAAGAATATGTTTCAAAGCTGGAAGAGCTGAGAAACGATTTTTCTATACCAAAGTATGCAACACATCTTGTTTACCTCACCAGTGCAGATAACCCACGGGAAATTGAACATAAAATTATTTATTCCATTCTCACCCGCAAGCCCAAAAAGGCCGATATATACTGGCTTATACATGTGGACACAGTTGATGACCCTTATACTATGGAATACAATGTGCTTCACGTAATGCCAAATGATATCATCCGGGTAGAATTCCGTTTGGGATTCAGGGTGCAGCCCCGCATTAACCTTCTCTTCAGGAAAGTGGTGGAAGACCTTGTAAAAAACAGGGAAGTAAATATTACCAGTAGGTATGAAAGCCTGCAACGTAATAATATTAATGGCGATTTTGAATTTATTGTAATGGAAAAATTTCTCAGCCAGGATAATGAACTCCCTTTTTTAGAAAGCGTTATCATGAACCTTCATTTTCGCATAAAAGCATTTAGTCTTTCCGAAGAAAGAGGTTTCGGTTTGGAGACCAGTAATGTAACTGTTGAAAAGTTTCCGTTGATTGTGTCTCCTGTTTCTGCCATAAAACTTAAAAGGGTAGAAGAAGAGGAGGAATTTATAACAGAGTAAGCACCTCATACAATATAAATGAAAACTATTAATAGTTTAAATGCTTCAAGTTCTTGCTCTTCGGGTTTACATTTGTATTTAACCGCGATGATTAATTTATTTATCAATACCGTAAGTAAACAAAGGCAATACCTTTTAAGCATTGTGGCCGTTAGCCTGGTTTCAGTAATCTGCTATGCTTTGCAGGGTTATATAGGTTACAAGTTTGTAGCATTTATACTGCTTGTAACGGTATCGTTACTTGCCATGTCTTTTGATATACTCCCAGTATTCTTTGCGGCATTATTAAGCGCATTGATATGGGATTTCTTTTTCATTCCTCCCCATTTTACACTGCATGTCACTTCGGGGGAAGATGCCATTTTATTACTGATGTATTTTGTAATAGCAATGGTGAATGCTGTACTGACTTATAAAATAAGACAGGTAGAAAAACTCTCCAGGCTAAAAGAAGAAAAAGCCCATGCGGTTAAACTTTACAATACATTATTAAATTCGCTCTCTCACGAACTGCGCACGCCAATAGCTGCTATCATTGGTGCCACTGATAATTTATTGATAAACGATTTACGATTAACTACACATCATAAAAATGAATTGCATGGCGTGATTTCAAAAGCAGCATTTAGATTAAACCAACAGGTAGAAAACCTGCTAAATATGTCAAGGCTTGAGTCAGGGTTTATAAAGCCTAAAAAAGACTGGTGTGATATTAATGAAGTTGTGTATAGTGTTGTAAAAAGACTAGAGGATAATAACATACGGCAATCTTTAAATATTAATATTAATCATGCCATCCCATTAGTTAAATCAGATAAGGGAATGCTGGAACAGATTATTTATAACCTCGTAAATAATGCCAGCCAATATACGGATACTGGTTGTACAATCAGTATTACTGCGCTTTGTGACAATAATGTATTGAACCTAATTATTGCTGATGATGGAAAAGGATTTCCAATAGATGAAATCAGTAAAGTTTTTGAAAAATTTTACCGGGTTAATCATACAAAAACGGGGGGGACAGGATTAGGCTTATCCATTGTAAAAGGCTTTACTGAAGCGCTTAATGGAAAAGTTAGTCTTGAAAATATTTCTACCGGGGGTGCTCTGTTTACTGTTCAGATACCTGCTGAAACATCTTATTTAAAAGCCTAAAAAAATGAGTAATAAAGCTGAGATACTGGTTATTGACGATGAGGCGCCTATAAGAAAGTTGTTGGAAATAACACTGCAGAGTAATGAGTATATCGTTAAACAATCTGCCACTGCAAAGGAAGGGTTTGTAGCTGCTACTAATCATCCACCTGATATGATCATTCTTGATCTTGGCCTTCCAGATCTCGACGGGCATATAGTGTTGCAAAAATTCAGAGAATGGTACACAAAGCCAATCATAATTCTTTCGGTGCAAAGTGGTGAAGAAGATATTGTAAAGGCTCTTGACAATGGTGCAAATGATTACCTAATAAAACCTTTTCGTACAGGCGAATTACTGGCAAGGATACGCTCCTGTCTCCGCACCAAAATAAACGAGGATAATGAACCTGTCATTTTGTGTAATGATTTACATTTTGATCTTGTATCAAGGATTGTAAAAAAGAAAAATGAACAAGTGAAGTTAACAGCAACAGAATACGCTTTACTTGTACTACTTGTAAAAAATGAAGGCAAGATGCTTACACATCATTATTTACTGAGGGAAGTATGGGGCCCGGGTTATATAAACCAGTCACAATACCTGAGAGTGTTTATAGCAAGACTCAGAAAAAAAATTGAAACGGATGCCAACCGGCCTGAATATATACTTACTGAATCTGGCATTGGATACCGCTTCGTATGCCCGGAACCGCACGGAAAAGAAGGATGAGCAATTAATATTCACCTTTATTATTGCAATATTGAACTATGGTTATTCTGTTGATAAATAGATAGCATTTGTCAAGCCTTTTGTTTTAATTAGGAAATTAATTTGGAAAGTTCAAAGCTTATACTTGTTGTTGAAAAATAATAACATAGCTGTTCAACATTTGGTTTAAGGGCACTATCCCCCGGGAAATGGAATGAGATAAAGTAATAATCAGGATAAAAATTTCCGGTAAATAAAATTTTCGTAGATTGAAATAAAAAATGCCAGCATCAAAAGTCAGGAAACCTCATCATCAACATCATCCTGCCCCAAAACGGGCAAGACCCGTTCAACATAACCGTGCAGCTCTGGCTGCAATGATATTGTTTGCAGTACTGGGTTTCGTTATCGGTTATTTTGCATCAGGTGGTAATACTTTATCCTTTTTAGCAGGAGCCATCATTGGCGCTGTGGCCGGGTATATAATCGGGCATATGATGGATAAATCTCTGGAAAAGAAATAAAATCACCATGTGGGACTGATATACAGAGCAATCCTTGTCTATGGCAAGGTATTAGTTAGGTATAAGTATAGTGTAGCTTTTTACTGCACACTCTAAGCCTTATATAAATCAATAAAAATTTTAATTATGGAGAAACTTGAAAAAATGCATGTGATGGATAAAATGATCAGGGAGCTGGATGACATTACAAACAGCCAGGCATCATTGCTAAAAAAAATTGCCCAGTTAGAGGCAGAAAATATCAACCTTGGTAATTCATTCCTTGACAAGAAATTACCGGATATTCACGAAAAAGTGGACGCAGGATTAATTGAAATTACAGATGTAAAAAACGGTTTTACTGAACTGAGGGATAAATTTGTAAAAGACAACAAGCTTGATGAAGCATTGCCTGAGGCAAATATTTAAAAAGTTGTATATAAAAATAGTTTGCATGCCCGTAATGGTATGCAAACTTTTTTTATAGCGGTAAATGCATGCTTTGGAGGACTGTACTGATATTCATAAGATTGTTCTCTCAAACTCATAAGCGTGTATTGCCTTTGAATGTATTTTCTTTGCAACAAATACAATTTAAGCATGCTGCATAATATTACACCTTATTTCGGATACCTTGCTTCTCTCTTTCTTATCCTTGCCATTGTAATCAATAACGATCTGAAGTTCCGCTGGTTTAGCGCTTTAGGTAATATTTCTTTTATAGTATATGCATTATTGCTTTACACAATACCAGTGCTTATCACTAATGCTATACTGCTTTGCATAAATGTGTATTACCTGGCAAAAATTTACCGTCGCAAAGAAAATTTTGACCTCCTGGAATTTAAAGGTGATGAAAAAATGGCACAGAAATTCTTGTTGTATTACCGGGATGATATAGCTGCTTATTTTCCTTCTTTTCGGCAGGAAAACATGCAAGGGAATCTGAATTTTGTGGTAACCCGCGACCTTGTGATTGCCAATATATTCAACGCCACGATTACAGCAAACGGAGATGCAAACGTTCACCTGAATTATACCTTGCAGAAATTCCGGGATTATAAAGTAGGTAGTTTTATTTTTGAAAAGGAAAGGGATTATCTTATTTCCAAAGGTATAAAGCGGCTGGTTTACCTGGCCCTTCCTAATAAAAATCATCTTGAATTTTTGAAAGTTATGGGCTTTAGCAAAGTCAGTATCAACGGGCAGGAAGCTTATATGAAAGTATTGGTATGAGGCCTTGAAATGCACTTCCCTTCAAAGCTCAAGGTATTGCCAAATCATTTTGTGTGCAAAAAAAATGATTACCCTAAGTAATCATTATCAAAAAATGTTATGCCGTGTTTTTATTCCAAATAAATTTAAAAACGTTTTCTTGCAGGGCCCTGGCTGTTGAAAGAACGTCTTCCCCCTTGTGCTGCTCCGTTTCCATTACGTTGAGGCCGTTGCTGCCTGTTTTGCCCTTGAGGCGGCCTGCTTTGTATTTGCGAAAAATGTGTATGGTAAGGATGATTCTGCTGTACCGGTATTTGCTGGCTTATCAGTTTTTGAATATCCCTAAGGTCAGCTGTTTCTTCTGCTTCGCAAAACGAAAAAGAAATTCCTGTTGCACCTGCTCGCCCTGTACGGCCAATACGGTGTACATACGTTTCGGCAATTTCCGGCAGCTCGTAATTGATAACATGCGTCAGGTCATCAACATCAATTCCTCTTGCGGCAATATCTGTAGCTACGAGCACTCTTGTGCTCCTGTTTTTAAAATTACTCAATGCACGCTGCCTTGCATTCTGGCTTTTATTACCATGAATAGCTTCTGCACTTACACCAATGCGATGCAGGTCCTTCACTACTTTATCAGCACCATGTTTTGTACGGGTAAATACCAGTGCGGTTTCAATATTTTTATCCTGCAGTATATGTGCAAGTAAATCTTTTTTATTCTGGCGTTCTACATAGTATAACCATTGCTCTATGCTTTCTGCAGTAGTAGCGGGTGGGGTTACGGTTACTTTTTCCGGCTTGTTTAAAATGCTGTTTGCAAGTGATTGAATTTCCGCAGGCATAGTTGCAGAGAAAAAAAGTGTTTGTCTTTTTGAAGGAATTTTAGTGATGATTCTTTTTACATCATGTACAAAGCCCATATCAAGCATACGGTCTGCTTCATCCAATACAAATATTTCAATGTCTTTTAAGTTGATATACCCTTGGCTCATTAAATCAAGCAGGCGGCCTGGCGTAGCCACTAAAATATCTACACCTCTTCGTAATGCATCTACTTGTGGACCCTGGTTTACACCACCAAATACAACAAGGTTTTTCAGACGAAGGTGACGGCCGTAAGCATTAAAGCTTTCCTGTATCTGGATAGCCAACTCACGGGTAGGTGTAAGGATAAGTGCACGTATGGGCCTTGTGCCGCTGGCCATAGTTTTAGGCTTTGCCAGTAATTGAAGCATAGGAATAGCAAATGCTGCCGTTTTGCCGGTACCCGTTTGAGCACAGCCCAATAAATCTTTTTGTGCCATAATGAAAGGAATGGCTGCCTGTTGAATAGGTGTAGGCTTTGTGTAGCCTTCTTCGTTAAGCGCATCAAGGATGGGCTTAATAATGTTTAAGTCTGTAAATAACAAAATATGTTTTTTTAAAAAAAGTTAGTGCGGGAATGAAACTATGTGTTTCATCATTTAAAACAAGTTGCTTTGGTTGAAAGCTGGTATCAGAGAGGGTTGAGGTCTGTAATATACTTGGCTTTGAATGCCGCGGAAATAATGAACTGGGGCAAAGGTAAGGATATAAACGGATTATCAAGTTAATAGCTTGTGGCACTTAACATATATAATCTATTGCTTGCATAATATAAAACCATTTTGTATTTTGAAGTCATCCTTTACACAAAAATATTTATTATGAAAAAAGTTAGTCTTTTATTGATTTTATTTATTGTTTCTATTAAATCAATTGCGCAAAATGTTGGAATTGGTACTCCTACACCAACAGATGGAAAACTT
>JBDSYV010000039.1:0-3776 GCA_040110925.1 Ferruginibacter sp.
ATCAAAGGCCCGGTTGCGGCATCGTTTACCATACCTGCAGCACCTGCGGCTGTTTCCACTATATCCGTATCAACTACTTCGACCGCTTCTTATTTTTATTATAATATCACTAATACCGGCAATACGCCCTTAAACTTAACAGCAACAAATTTTTTACCTGCAGTACATTTAAAAAATTCACCGAATTCGGTTTCGCAAAATACATCACAGGCAGGATTGAGTTGCGGCATTAAATATTATAATTGTTCTGTTACGCCAACAAGTGTTTTTCCTTTGGTTGGTAATGGAGCAACTGATGCGAATGCACCGCCAACAAATACTACAAAGTTTGACCATACTATTAATAATCTATTGCCGGGTAAATCTGTAAGTTTATATCTCTATTATGATTTGACTTCATCGTGCAGCGGCCCTGCAGGCAATCCTCCTTACAAAGACAGCCTTTCAATTTCTTATAACTGTTTTGCTCCACCGCTTAGCTGTATTCCCTGTGGTGCTGATGGAAACCAAAACGCAATAATAATTTACAATCCTCAACCCAATATAGTTTGTATGAACAATCAATATATTCCGGGTTGTAAAAACCTTGGGGATACTATTGACCTGTGTTATGAATTTAAAAACAATGGCGATGCTCCATTGATTGGAGGGATATATAATGTACAATTACCCGTCTGGCTGCAGGCGATAAATTCTAGTGTGGTATATACTGGCTTTTCTCCTAATCCTACCATTATGCCAGCCACAAATATTAAATTTAATTTACCCAATATCCCCGTTGGTACAAATTCTTATAAGATATGTTTTAAAGCGGTAGTGCAGGCTGGCGCTGTGGGAGGGCCTAACTGGTATTGGTCCACAGTGTATAGTGGTAATTTAATTAGCCCTCAATCTGTTTGTTATTCCAGTTTTAATATTTGTGCATTTGCTGCTATTGGAATAGATAAAAAAGTAAAAGGAAGTTTGAACGGAAGCTTTGCAAATAGTGGAACAGGTAACCCGAATACGGCGGTAGATTATGAAATCACTTTGCGTAATACAGGCACCATTGCAGTGGATAACCTGGTTGTGATTGACAGGATACCTGCTATAGGGAACCTAACCATCCTGGGTAGCCCAAATTCTATTTCGGTAAGCAACCAGTTTAATATGCAAATGCTGACAGCTCCCATAAATATTAATTACACGGCCTTATATACAACCACTCAAAATATATGTACTACCTGGCCGGCTACAGGTGTGCCATGCAACACAGGTGCATGGAGCGGAACAGTGAGTAACGGAGGCGTTAAATTTACTTTCAATCCTACTTTTACTTTAGCACCAGGAGGAACGTATACTTTTGTTTTTCAAACCAAAATTCCATTAGGTACCGCCAATGGACTAGTTGATTGTAATACTGCCGGCTTTATTGCAAAATCAACAACTGGTGGTTATACCATAAACCCCGTAGAAACTAATCCTGTCTGTATTGAAGTAGTGGTGCCGGAAGTACCACCGGGTGGTTGTTGCAAAGACCTGTTGAAAAAAATTACAACAACACAAACTGTAAATAATGATTTGCTAACCGTGAATGCAACGTTAACGGCAGGCCCCGGCAAACTAAAAAAAGTTACGGTGTCGTTAGTTAGTTTTGAAGTGAAGCATCCTAAAGATTGTGATGTATGTGTAAAGAACCCGAAGCATTTTGGAAATATCACGAATCAAAATAGCGCATTGCCATTTAATACTGTTCCAGCCAATGTTCCTTTTACACATTTAATAGAATGGAAGGATAGTTTGGGATACAATTTTGCCAATGCTGTGCCATTAAACTTTACTATTCCATTGCCGCCACGCAGCGCTATTGCATGTTGTTGCGATACGATCGAATATTGTATCCGTTATACATTCACAGATACCGCATGTGTTATGTGCGATACAACCATTTGCTACAAAACATTTAATGGTAAAGATTGCAAAGAGACAGGTGGCGGTAATAATGGAGAAGTTTGTAACTGCAGCTGGAGCCCGGTGTTTGGTTATGAAGGAGGAACAAAGCAGGTAGCCTGTAATGGATCAATAACTTTATTTAAAGGCAATATACCTGTGTCACTGAATCCCGGGTTTACATGTTCCCCAGCTTCACCTACATGTGGTCCTTCCGCGTTAGCGGTCACCATCACCAATAATGTTACTGGCGTTACAACTACCTTAAGCGGACCCAATTATAATTTTACATTTTTGCAATCGGGTAGCTACACTTATAATTTATCAGGTTCCTGTGGTGCTGCAAAATGCGACTGCAGGCTAACGGTTATTATACCTCAATAAACAAACATGAGAAAAAGAGTTTTATTATTATTATTTTATGCTACTGTAATTTTGTGCGGTTCGTTAAATGCACAAACAAAGAAACTACCTGGTTTTTCAATGAGTGGAAATGCCGGCGTAAGTTATGAAGGCTATGGATTGAACCGCAGACCTACGGGGTGGATGGGCTACTCGCCACGGAAACCCTGGAACCAGGTGAGGTTTAATTTTACACCAACAATCAACTTTAGCAAAAACTTCAGTATCCCTTTCAATTTTAATTTTGCTGCGGTGCCTACAAATTTTGCAGGGCCGTATTCCGGTATTAAAAAGCAGTCTTTTAGCCAGTTCATTACTAACCCAATGAACAATTTTGGATTGAACCCTACATACAAATGGGCAGAATTGCAATTAGGTACGCAGTATTTAAAATATTCGGATTTGTCCACCGGAGATATAGGCATTTTTGGTGCAGGGTTTTCCTTAAAACCTAAAACATACCGCATTAAGTTTTTTACTGGTATTTCGCAACAGGGCATAAATTATTTTTCCGGGCCGCCAACTGTTACCGGCGCATTCAAGCGTAAAAACTGGATGTTTCAACTGGGAAAAGAAAAGGAAGACAAATATTTATTTGCCATAAACTTTTGCAAAGGAAAAGATGAACCTTCTACTTCGGCACCTCCACCACTCACTATTCGCCCACAGGAAGGCGTGGTGATGAGCCTTGTTTCAGATTTTTATATGAACAAAGGCTGGTACATTAAAACAGAAGGTGCTCAATCTATTTTTACTAAAGATGTAACTACACCTTTAACAACATTAAGCGGTGCAAAACCTTTTCTTGATGCACACACTTCCACAGCCAAGGATTATGCAGCCAAAGCATCACTCGGAAAGAAATCTAAAGATTTTGATATTGGTATTTCCTCAAAATACCTGGGTGCAGGATTTCAAACAGTTGGCTATCCTTACCTGCAACCCGACCGGCTTGATTATACCATCAATACAAGGTTCAATGCATGGAAGGATAAAAACAAAACTTATAAAATGAATGTGGTGGCAAGTGTTGGGCAAAGGGTAAATAATGTAACCAACACTGCATTGAAAGCAAAGCAATTTATCGGCAACCTAAACTGGTTTACGCAGTTTGATGAAAACTGGAACCTGAATATTAATTACAACAACTGCGGGTTTCAGTCAGCAAGCGGCATTAATCCCTACGGCATAAAAAATGTGAGCAACGACCTGGGCTTTAACCCGAGCTATACCTGGAGCAATACAAAAATGAGTAACGTAATAAGCCTGAGTTATAATTATAGTAAGTATGATGAACGTGATGTAATCAGCGGTGCTACTACATCAAACAATACGCATACTGCGCTGCTGAATTATGTACCGGTTTTTTTCACCCGTGAGCTTTCACCTGATTTTAGTGTCATGTATTTTTATAATGATGTGCCTGGTGTGAAAATAAAACTCAC
>JBDSYV010000040.1:0-12461 GCA_040110925.1 Ferruginibacter sp.
GGTGTAAATTTTTTTAGGTTGATGAAGAGCATTATCACGATTCCGGCAAAACCTGCAAGAAAATAATAAAACGTATTTCTTCCCAGGAATCTATCCCGCAAAGGATCTTGTATGCTTAATAGCGTTAATAATGAAATGCCTGTAAGCATCATAATCACCGGCAATAGAAACTGGTCAGCTTGCGGAAAGCGCCAGGATAATAAAATATGTAAAAAAATGAAGGAAGCTAAGAATGCGACGGCAATAATTAAGAGCCATTTGTTTACTTCTGCCGGCGTTCTTACTATAAATGCTTTATCTTTTTTTAGGCTGGCAAAATCTTTTGTAGAAAATAATTTTACATTATGTACTGCCTGGTAAAATTTTAATGATAAATTTTTTGAGAGTAATGCTGTACCCTTTGAAGGGCCAAACTGGAAACCCGGCTGTAAAGGCAAGACTGAGTAACCCCTGTTTTCTGCTAATCCCGTAAAAGAAAAATGGCCTGATACATCTGTTCTTGCATAAGCAGTAATGGATTGTAAAACCGGTTTGCCAGCGCTATCCGCAAAAAATGTTTTCCTGATGCCATTTTTAAATTCAATTACCGGTATATCATTGTCGCCGTCTGATGCATTATAATTACTATCCGAAGGCACTACGAGCTTTATTCTCACAAGTACAGAAGGAACTGCGTTGCCTTCTCTTGTTGTAATAATTCCTTCAATGGTTCCATTGCCTGTACCTACATTTACAAAAGGCCTGGTAGAGAGCGGCCTGGATATTTCAGTATCAAAAACAGTTGAATCTTCATTTGCAAACCCAAGTAACTGTTGCGATGATTGTACACGTTTTTTTAAAACCGATCCGCCGCTTTTATAAGTTTCGATTGCATTTACCGCATATGCTGATTTATTCAGTTCGCCAATATTATCCATAGCCGAACCATGAATTTTCTTAGCTTTCTCTATTTCATTACCGATAAAATTTATATCCACTTCATCCCTGAAATATTTTTCCTTTCTGAGCAGGGTTTTCATTTTATCGCCAACTACACTATCATTAAGATTTATCATGGTGCCTTGTGCAAGGCGTTGCTCAACATCAGTAAACTGCGATTGAAGGACGGCATTCACCTGGTAAAACAACATGCCAAGTACAAGGCAGATTATTACCATAAAAATCAATTCTGTTTTCCTGGATGTCAATTGTCCTACCTTCATTTATGAGTATATATGCTATCGTTTCTGAAAAATAAAACAGCGGGAATGCGCCCGCTGAAAATACTGTCTGATAAAATAATATTTTGCTGAATGCCCGAAATAGTATTTGGAAAACTTACACTATCAAGATGTATTTCCTGCCCATTGAGTTGAATTCCTGTTGTAAAATTTTTAAATGAAGCCTTGCTAATACTAATATACCGGCATTGATGGCTAAATATAAAAGCAGGGCCGTTATACGCACTGTCAGCAATAAATAGTGTATGATTAAGGTTGAGTCTTACGGTATCATGAGTGAAATGTATAGCATCAGAAAGAATAATATTTTTAGCAGAACCAGGTGTAATAATCTGGTTGGTGCTACCGGTAGTATCGTTTACCATTACTGCAAAACTGCGTTCATCTTCATTTTTCTGAGATGTAATTTTATTACCAGGCACTTCAGAATTGAGTGGGTTGTTTTTTTTATACCAGAGCCATCCGGAAAAGGAACCCAGGCCAAGTATTAAGAAGATCAATAAAGGAACAATTAAATTATTTTTATTTGTTTTAGGAGCCTGCGATGTTATGTCCAGTTTAGTTTCCGGAGGTATAGAAGCTGCAGAATGATTTTCTTTTTTTTGTTGTGGCTTAGTAGCTTCCAGCGGTTGGGGCTTGTTATTATTTTGTACAATCACTACTGTAATATTATCATTACCACCTGCATCATTTGCTGCCTTAATAAGCCGGGAGCCTTTTTCCTCCAATGTAGCAGCAGAATTCAGGATAGCAGAAATGGCTTCGTTATTTATCATATCTGTTAAACCATCACTGCAAAGTATTAAAGTGTCCCCGGGTAAAAATGGTGATTCACTGGTTTCAATAAAATCTGATTGTACATCAATTGATGGCTGAAACCCTAGTGCCTTGCTTATTTCATTTCGCCGTGGATGCCGCATTGCAGCCTCTTCCGTCAGGCGGCCACTTTCTTCAAGATAACCCACAGCAGAATGATCACTGGATATTTTCACGAGCGTATTGTCTCTTAATAAATACAATCTTGTATCGCCTACATGAGCATAATAAAATTTATTTCTGCCGGTATCTGCAATGACCAGTGTAACCACGCATGCCATTTTATTGTGCTCAGGATTATTGCTTTTTTCTACAAATATTTTTTCATTTGCAGAAATCAATGCCTGCTTTAGGGCATCAATCGGTTCTGTTATTTCATTGGAGATCCCCTGTAAAATTGTTTCCCGGGCAATTGCCGAAGCCTGTTCACCGCCTTCGTAACCTCCAACACCATCAATGACACAGGCTAATACCTGGCTGCCGCCAGCAAGGTTTTCTGCAATAAAGCAATCCTCATTATTGGTTCGCTTTCTGCCAATATCTGTTATGCCAAAAAAATAATCAGCCATTGTTATTGTGTGATTTTTTTATGTCATTAAAATTTGCAAATAACATTGCTACAGCAGTTGCACATAAAGCAATGGATAGTATAGCATTCATAATTATGATTTAAATACATTAATGCCCACGATGCCATTCAGCATAATTTTAGAATTGAAAGGCAACTCAGTCCATGACGGGTTGTCTTCTACAGATTTTCTTATCTCCAACTCATTCAATATTGTTTTTTCTCCAAAAGAACAGAGATATAATTTATCATCCTTCTGCTCATATTTTACCCGCAGGTGAGGGCTGTCAATCCATTCTGATGGAATGCAGAATACTGCCTCATCGTTTTTACCTTCATCAGCCGAAACAATAATATTGGTAGCCTTCATAAGGTATTCAAGCTTTTTACCAGAGTATGCCTTATCAGGAATTACAGTTTCAAAACGGCAATAGATTTTTGTTGCTGGGCTTTCATTTTTATAATCCAGTTGAAAATCTTCATGGTATGGAATTTCATAATACCCATCGCTGTAAAAAGTAAATTGTTTCAGGGTGTTTTCATTTACATCAAAGCTTTGGGCAATACCAGTTTGCCTTGGTATAAATGTAACCCGCAAATTTTCCGACAGCTGTTGTTTAACGCCCGGAAGTAACTTGCCGATGAAACTAATATCGCCTTTTGCATAATCTTCTTTAGATACAAACCTGAATACCCATTTATTACCGGAAGGCTCAACAGTTTTTCCCTGCTGACGGTAATTTTTTAAAATTTCATAAAATTGTTTTACAGATTCCTGGATGATTAGGCCGAAAATGCCTTTCTTACTGTTCATAAAATCCTGGTAATCGCTGCTTTTGAAACAAACAATATATTCATGATAAAAAACAATCCTGTTGGCAAATGATAATTGTTTGATTGACTCCTCAAATTTTTTAACAATGTAATTATACACGTCATCGGGAGACAATGTTTTATCTACAGCCTTAATTTCAGTTTCTTCCTTTTTTAGCAACCAGTTATGCAAACCGATTTGTTTCCATATAGATTTTTCTGACGCCATATATTTTATTGCTGTTAGTTTTTCTTTTTCTTTTTGCCAAATATTCTTTGAAAAAAATTGGGTTTCCTTGCTTCTGTCGCAGCTTTTAAACTATCTTTTCTTTCACTTGAAGTTTTCACTGCCTGTTTCAAAACAACTTTCTCACCTTTACTCCTTCCTGTATCGGTTGATAAAATGGCAAGCCGGGTCCCATTATAAGTGCTGATATGTAAATCATTTTCTCTCCATACCGGTTCATCTTTACTTACACTGATTTCTACTTTATTTTCAGATATCAAATGTTTATTTGCTTTACTATAAGGATAAGAAGTCCAGTTTTTACCGCTGTCTAATGAATAAAAAAATAAACCTGCGGCCTCATCATAATAAACATTCGTTTCAGGAAAATAATAAAATTTATTTTCTGCGTTATTATCTGAAGGGGTTTGTTTGCAGGCATAAAATCCAAATACCGGCAGGATGACAAAAAAGGAATATATGAGGAATTTAGCCTGAGAATTCATTGCTGGTAATTTAAGTTTGTATTTCAAATACTATTCCAAGGGGATAAGAAAGCAGCAAGTTGGCATTAATTATTATCTTAAATTGTGAAAAGCGTACTAAATTCTCACTTATTAAATTGAAACCATAATCTCTGAATTGATGAAAAAACAACTGCTTTACCTTTTATTGCCTCTAATCATTGTATTTACACAATGTTCTAAATCTGATAGCAGCGGCCAACAAAACAACCTCAATAATCGCACTGTAGGCGCATCGGCAAAAGAAATCCTTACCAGTACAACCTACCAGTCTATAAGCCTGCAAATACATTATATGCCCGGATATCCTCCTGATGGCATTGCATTAAATAACCTTGTTAGCTTTTTAAACAGCCTGATCAATAAACCCAACGGAATAATTATTTCACAGGCGCCTATTGCTGGCTCAGGCAAAACTGTACTTACGCTTACTGAAGTTTACGACATTGAAAAAGCAAACCGCACTGTTTATACTTCTGGCAGCCAGTTAGGTATTTACCTTTTGTTTGTTGATTGTAAATACACCGATGCCACAGCAATAGGGCTTGCTTATAAAAATACATCCATGGTACTTTTTGGCCAAACTGTGCACGAAAGTTCTGGAGCTGTAGGGCAAATAGGCCGCACAAAATTAGAAACGACCGTGGAAGAGCATGAATTTGGCCACCTGATGGGCCTGGTTGATTTGGGAAGTCCTATGCAAGTGCAACATAAAGATGCGTCAAGCAATCATTGTAGTAATACTGCCTGTTTAATGTATTTTGCTACAAACCTAAATAATATTTTGGGGCCGGTGGCAATACTTGATGCTAACTGCAAAAACGATTTAACAGCTAATGGAGGGAAGTAAAATCAATTGGCAATTGAACAGACAATTGGCAATTGGCAACACCGTTAATCAGTCTTCAATTTTATCTTCTGCATTTTCTGCATTTTCTACAATGTCTCCGGTTTTGAATAAAATGTTTTTAAGTACAGTGCGCCATTTCTCTTTTTTCCTGGTGAGGAATTCAAGGTCCATACCAAAATGAATGAACTCTTCATTTTGCGCCTGCTGCATTATCTTTTTTGCCACGGCATCTTTTTCCACACTTATGCGTTGCTCATACCAGTTAATAGCATCTGCTTCTTCAATCAGCGATTGCATCATGCGGGCAAAAGTTCTTGTTTTTTGCGATAATTCTTCCGGGGGTTCGTGATACTGTTCTGTAGGCATGGCTTAATTGATAATTGATTAATGGATAATTGGTAATGGATAATGGATAATTAGTTAATGGATAATTGTATGTTCCTTTTGACTTTATGAATAATTATTGTCCGCTGTTTATTGACCATTGCTTATTGTCTATTGCTTATTACTATCTCCATAATTCTCCTGCCATGCTTTCATTCCACCTACCAGGTTTTTTACATTTGCATATCCCATTGTTTCCAGCATAAGGCAAGCCTGCATGCTGCGCTGGCCACTGCGGCAATAGCAAATGATTTCATCGTTTTTAAAATCTTCAATTAAGTCAGTCTGCATACCCATAATATTACCTAATGGTAAGAACACACCTCCAATATTAAATTCCGCTCTTTCATCTGGCTCCCTTACATCAAGTAAAACGGGGCTTTCCCCGGCATCCAGTTTCAGCTTTAATTGTTCAATGTTTATTAGTTCCATAATAATTTATTGTATGATTGTAGAATCTACTGGCGCTTTCTTTACGGGCGACACCCAAAGGTCCATTAACTGGCCCGATTGTATATACACCGGCACTTTTTCCTCTGTAAATTTTGGAGGGTTTTGTTTATACACAAATGCAGCAAGCGTATCTTTTACTCCGGGGTCCGCAATTACAGCGGCAAGCCCTATACCATTTTGTTCCAGTATAAGCTTAGCTTCTCCAAGTGTAAGGCCAATTAATGAAGGCACCATAATACGAATATCTGCAAGGCCGCTACCAATTATTAAATCAACCTTACTTCCCCAGGGAAGTTTTGCCCCGGGTAAAATTACATTGCCATTATATTTTTGTTCAAGAACAGAACCCTTCATAAAATCGGCCCGGTAAATCGTATCCCCTAATTCAAGGTGAGTACGTTTTAAAATATCAAGAGCATATTGTAAGGTTTTTCCCTGCAGGGCGGGCATATCCACAAAAGGAAGCGTAAGCCTGTTGACGGTAAGCAGAACAGTACGATTTATTTTTACCGTACTGTTAGGGTCAGGCAGCTGCTTTATAACAATCCCCCTTTTTGCAGTATCAATATAAACAGAGTCTTGTATAATCACTTCAAATCCTTTACTTTCCAGAAACCTTATTGCCTCCGCTGTTGGTTTATTTATTACTGAGGGGACGGTAAGATATAGGCCATGATGGGTAATTCTTCCAAGGAATTCAAGAAAAATAAATATCATCAGTAGCACAAGGCCAACGATGAATAAGATATTTACCCAAAGGGGCCTATGTGTTATAAATTTAAACAAGGGTTAATATTTTATGTGGATTTTAGTAATAATGGATTCTTATAGTATATCTGTATTATTTATTATTGTTTCAAAAAACATTCTTCAATCAATGCACTATAAAATTCTTTAAGTGTCCATCCCATTGCCACAACCTGCTGCGGTACAAGACTGGCTTCGCTTTGCCCCGGTACTGAATTTATTTCAAGCAGCACAGGTTCTGATTTCGTTTCATCATAAATAAAATCCATCCTTACAATTCCTTTACAATTAAATAACGCATAAACCTGGCGGGCATAGAGTCTTATTTTAGCAGCAATGCCTGCATCTACATTTGCAGGTGTAATTTCGTCACTTGCGCCTTCATATTTAGCTTCAAAATCAAAAAATTCTTTTTTTGATATAATTTCTGTTATGGGCAAGCTGATTATTTCCCCTTTCGATTTAAATACACCAATCGTAAATTCCCTGCCGGCAACAAACTCCTCTACAAGAACCTGGTCGTCTTCCTTAAATGCTTTGCACATTGCTTCTTCCAATTCTGAAATCTTATTAACCTTACTGATACCAATACTGCTTCCACCATTATTTGGCTTCACGAATAATGGCAAGGTTAATTGTTTTAAAATTTCACCCTCAGTAACCAGATTATCTTTGAATAAGTGAACAGATTTTGCAACTGGAAGTCCTGCAAATGCAGCCACTGCAACTGTATAGCGTTTATTAAAAGTAAGTGCAGAGCTGGCAGAATCGCAACTTGTATAAGGTATGCCCAGGCAATCAAAATAACCTTGTAGTTTTCCGTCTTCGCCGGGTGTACCATGCAAACCTACCAATACTGCATCAAATTTTATTTTGTTTCCATCAATATTTAATGAAAAATCATTTTTATCAATAAAATATTTTTTACTGTTTTCATCTTTGTAAAACCAGCCCGATGGATGGATGTCTATCATATAACAATTCCATTTATCCGCATCTATGTTTTTGAACATAGCTTCCGCACTTTTATATGAAATCACGGCCTCCCCAGAATAACCTCCCGTGATAAGTGCAATCGTCTTCTTCATTATGATATGCAATTTTATTAAAGTTTAAAATATTGAGACAACCTGCAAAATAATTATTCCGGCTCACCTAATCCATCGTTGCCTGCATCTAAAACATATTTCCATACACCATTCTGTTGTTTTTTCCAGATGCTTACATAAGTGCCATACAGCACCGTATCCTGCCCTTTAGGCTGCAGCGCCCATATTCCGAAAGTGTATCCCAAATCGGCGCTACGGGATACCATAGCATTATGTGGCTGCCACTTAAGGGTATAACCAGAGTCATTTTGTTCAAGCAGGTATTCAACAGCCCTTGCACCAATGATGGGCAGGTGATCAGGCCTTAGCAAGACTGCATTGCTGTCCATATATTCCATAAAAGCATTTCGCATGCCTTTCACTTCACTCAGTGTAGAAAAGGCACGGTCAGCATCCATCAAAGCTATTTTTTCTGTGTAAATATTTTCAGGGGCTGCCTGCTTCTTCGTTGTGCAGCTAATAAGAATAATGACTATAACAAAAAGAAATATTTTATTCATTGAGCAGGCAAGTTAATAAATAAATGGGCCATGTGACGGAACAAAAAGGCGAAAGTATTTATGAAATACCCTCGCCAATGCTACGGGAAATATCACCCGCATTATTAAGCCTTCCGGCTACAAAAAAAAACTTTATATATGAAGCCTTGTTTTTTTATCCATCAGTTCATCCACTGTTTCCCTATAATCTTCATCAGGAACGCAACAGTCAACCGGGCATACTGCGGCACATTGCGGTTCTTCATGAAAACCCTGGCATTCAGTACATTTATTTGGCACAATGTAATAAATATCCGATGCTATGGGTGCATTCCTTGTATCTGAATCCATAACCGAACCATCCATTAAGGTAAAGCTGCCTTTTATAGTGGTGCCATCTGAAATAGCCCATTCAACACCTCCCTCATAAATTGCATTGTTAGGACATTCGGGCTCACAGGCTCCGCAGTTTATACATTCATCTGTTATCTTAATTGCCATCTGCTGTAATTTTGATGCAATTTAATAAGAACCAAATGAATTTACAAGAACGAATTAAATTGATTGTATGGCTTGGAGAATATTTAAAAAGCAATGATGCCGAATGGGAGGATATAAAAACAAGGGCATCCTTTGAAAATGGATGGTTTATTAGGGGATTTATTGATATGGCCTGCAGGCAGATCTCCGAAAAATTTTTAGACAAAAATATACTTGAAGCCTGGGTATCTCATTACAAGCTTGATGACAATATCGTTCCTAAAACTGTGGGGATAGTAATGGCGGGAAATATACCAATGGTAGGCTTTCATGATTTTCTATGCCTATTTATCAGCGGGCATAAACAACGCATAAAGCTATCATCAAAAGATAATGTTTTGCTCAGGCATCTAATAACTAAATTATACGAAAAATTGCCAGAGACAAAAGCATATTTCAGCATATCTGAAATATTAAAAAACTGCGATGCATATATTGCTACAGGCAGTAATAATAGCTCCCGCTATTTTGAACATTATTTTGCAAAATATCCTCATATCATCAGGAAAAATAAAACATCTGCAGCCTTGCTTAGCGGGCAGGAAACTGCAGAAGACCTTGATAAATTGTCAGATGATATCCATTTATACTTTGGTATGGGATGCAGAAATGTCACCAAGTTATATGTACCGGAAGGGTATGATTTCATCCCCTTGCTGAGGTCATTCGACAAATATTTATATTTTGCTGACCATCATAAATACAAGAATAATTATGATTACCAGTTATCTATATTATTATTGAACAACAAATTCTACATGACAAATGGAAGTACATTGGTTACGGAGAATGCTGGTATGTTTTCACCCATCTCCCATTTGTATTTTGAGTATTATAAAAATTATGACGAGGCAAAAAAATTACTGACAGTTCATCATGAATTACAATGCCATAGCAGCAATGAGACAGGATTTGGGAACGCCCAGGAACCCGGTATTTTTGATTATGCAGATGGGATAGATACCATGCAATTTTTATTAACTTTATGACATCTACGAAAGTCTTTGTAATTTAATGTTAAACATGGCAGGTGGTAAAAACCAATTTGTCAGTCTTACGTTATTTTGTATCATAAGGCATAGCATTTGAGATTATAAAATAAATAAAATTCAAAAATCACGAAATATGAAATTCAAACAAGTTCTACTCACAGCCCTCGTAAGTGCCCTTACCACCGTTGCACTTGTATGGGCTTTCAGCAATTACTACAAACAGAATTTTACTTATGCTGGTCAGCAACCCGGCGTGGTTCCCAGCAATTATAAGTATGCCGGTTTTAAAGACGGTGCAACTCCTCCGGGGGCTGTAGATTTTACCCAGGCGGCTCAATCATCCATTCCAGCAGTAGTGCATATCAAAACAAAAACCAATGCACGGCAAGTGACCAATAGCTTGCCACGCACTCCTTCAAATCCTTTCGGCGATTTACTTGATGATGATATGTTTAATCAACTGTTTGGTAGCCGGGGAAACAGAAATATGATACCCGAGCAACGGGCTTCAGGCTCTGGAGTAATCATTAGTGAAGATGGTTTTATTGTAACCAATAACCACGTGGTTCAAAGTGCTGATGAAATAGATGTGACATTAAGTAATAAGAAAACCTATAAAGCCAAAGTAATCGGCACTGACCCTGCTTATGATTTAGCCGTAATTAAAATAGAAGCCAAAGCACTACCGTATTTGCTTTATGGCAATTCAGAAGATGTAAAGATCGGGCAATGGGTATTAGCCATAGGTTATCCCCTAAACCTTGAGACCACTGTTACTGCGGGAATTATAAGTGCTAAAGCAAGAAGCCTTGGTCTTAACAGGGACAGGACAGGCAAGGCTGATAATGCCGTGGAATCTTATATTCAGACAGATGCTGCAGTAAACCAGGGAAATAGTGGCGGTGCATTGGTAAATACGGATGGAAGATTGATAGGTATTAATTCAGCTATTGCATCTCCAACCGGTTATTATTCGGGTTATTCCTATGCCATTCCTGTAAATATTGCAAAGAAAGTGGTAGATGATATCATTAAATTCGGTACCGTGCAGCGAGCCTATTTAGGCATTCAATATGGCAATGCAAGTGATATGACAGATGAGTACAAAAAGAACAATAATATTCCTTTAAATACATGGGGCATTTATGTTTCCGGCGTTCCAGAAAATGGTGCTGCTTATGCTGCAGGCATAAAGAAGGGTGACATAATTAAAAGTATAAATAATGCAGAAGTGAACAGTGGGGCAGAATTACAGGAGCAGGTGAGCAGGTATAAGCCAGGTGATAAAGTACCGGTTGTATATGTCCGCAATGAAAAAGAATATAGTGTAATGGTAACTTTTAAAAACAGCGCCGGCAATTTTGACGTTGTAAAAAATGATTTAATTACTGAAATGCTAGGTGCTGATCTGGCAACGCTTGATGCAAAAAAAGCAAAAGATTTTGGAGTGCCTGGTGGTGTAGTTGTGAGAAAAATAAATAAAGGCGCAATTAATGACCAAACCCGGATGAAGGATGGATTTATTATCCTGAAAATCGGGGAGAAGAAAGTAAATAATTTGGACGAATTGAAAGCAGCAATTGGAGAAAATAAAACAGTGAATATTAGCGGATTTTATCCCGGCTATGATATGCTTTATGATTATTCACTTTCATTAGGTGAGTAAGCATATTTTATTAGTGTTTTTAAAGCCCTGCAATAGCGGGGTTTTATTTTTTTTCCAATACCAAAAAGCCAGCGGCAGGAATTGAAATGTTTAAATGATTTTTTTCAACAAAATAAAATTCATTTGTAAATAATTCTGTAAATACACCCAAACTATTTACGGGGATTGAACTTGTAAATTCTATATCACCAAGGTTTAATATCACTATTAATTCATGATGCTGCAGTCTGCGATGAAATGCAAGGATATTATTTTCTGCAAGATTTTCCAAAAAAATAACTTGGCCCGAAATAGCTTTGTTGTTTATCCTTAGATCATTTAGTAACGTGTAAAATCCCTGCAATTCCATTTTTTCATTCCATTCTATTTCATCTTTGTCAAAAAACTTTAATCTTTTCAAATTTGGATTTTCCTGGCCACTATAAATTAACGGTATGCCGTCATAAGTAGAACTAAAGACTGCAAAAGCCTTGGCAAGCTTGCCGAACTTTTCATACTCGGTGCCATTCCAACTATTTTCATCATGATTGGAAGTGAAATATAATCTTTGAGCATGTTCAGGAAATTCTGCCCCCTGTCTTTTTAAAAGATCAATCAACCCATGAACATTCATTTCATTCTTTACAAATTTTTCACATGCGTGCATCCATTCCCAGGTATAAGAAATATCAAACGCTTCGTGATATGAGGGTTCTTCCGTTTCTGCAAGCCAGATCAAACCAGGCTTTAATTCATCTAAGGTTTGTCTTGCTTTTTTCCAGAATGGTAACGGCGTTAAATGGGCAAGGTCTGCCCTAAAGCCATCTATATCAAAATTTACGACCCAGTATCTCATAGATGTAATCATAGCCTCCTGTTGCTCTTTATTACTATGGTCTACCTGAATTACATCATCCCAGTCATAAGGAGCTTTAAAATTGCCCTCACCATCTTTCACAAAAAAATCCGGATTGCTGATGGTCCAGTTGTTATCCCATGCAGTATGGTTGGCCACCCAATCTATTATTACTTTTATCTGCAAGGCATGCGCAGCATCAACCAGTTCTTTAAAATCATTATCATCGCCAAACTCAG
>JBDSYV010000041.1:0-7690 GCA_040110925.1 Ferruginibacter sp.
TGCAATTAGTGAGAGCAGAAATTTCTTTAAAGCTAAGATCTGCATAGTGGCGCAGAATTATTACTTCACGCTGGTCTTCCGGTAACAGATCTATCATCTTTCTCACTTTATCGTGGCTTTGATCGGCCATCATGCGCTGGTCAGCCCCGGGTTCTGAAAAATTCAGTACTTCAAAAATATCCCTATCATCACTTGTTTTAATACTTGGGCTTCGCTTAACTTTACGGAAATGATCCACGCAAAGGTTGTGAGCAATGCGCATAGCCCATGGAAGAAATTTTCCTTCGTCAGTATAACGTCCACCTTTTAAAGTATCTATAATACGAATAAATACATCCTGGAAAATGTCTTCAGCCAGGTATTTGTCTTTTACAAGCAAATAAATGGAAGTGAAGATTTTGTCTTTGTAACGCACTACAAGTGTTGCAAGAGCGTTTGCATCTCCATTCATGTAGAGATGAACTAATTGTTGGTCAGTTAGGTTGTTAAGGCATTTCATAAACTTCTACAGTTTTAGTGGTTTAGGACTGATTGTTAAGTACCAATAAGAGGGAAAAATTGCGTAGAAGTCTGTTAGATAGGCTTTTTCGGCTTTTCACTTTATTGGATATTGGACTGTGAAAGTAATGATAAAATTCAAATCGCCAAATTTATTTCAATTTATTTTTTGAGAGCGTAGACGATACTCTAAAGTAATTAATGGTATTTATTCTTAGTATAATTACGAATTTTTTTAAGAAGAATTTCACATTTACACGGAAACGGTACAATACAATTAATTTTGTAGCAGTATGGAACTGAATAAAAAAAAGAGTAAAACTACTCTGGAAAAAAAGGCTGATAATGGAATTTTAATCAAAGGTGCAAGGGTACATAATTTAAAAAATGTATCCGTATCGATTCCTAGAAATAAACTGATAGTAGTTACCGGGGTATCCGGCTCAGGAAAATCTTCTCTTACTATTGATACTTTATTTGCCGAAGGCCAGCGCCGCTATGCGGAAAGCCTGAGTGCTTATGCAAGGCAGTTTATGCAGCGCATGAATAAACCTGATGTTGATTATATAAAAGGTCTTTGCCCTGCAATAGCAATTGAACAAAAAGTGATCACCCGCACCCCCCGCAGTACTGTAGGAAGTATGACAGAAATTTATGATTACCTGCGGCTGATGTTTTCAAGAATAGGAAAAACAATTTCACCAGTGAGTGGGAGGGAGGTAAAAAAAGATGATGTGGCTGATGTATTGAAAGCCATTGAAGAAAAAAATGCAGGGGATAAATTGCTTTTGCTGGTGCCATTATTGCTTCATCGCAATCGTGACATTAAAGAAGAATTGAATATACTCCTGCAAAAAGGTTTCTCAAGATTGTATAAGGCAGGAGAAGTATTAAAAATAGAGGACCTGCTGGAAATGGAAGACAGTAAAAAATTTATTGACAGCCTGGAAAAGGATAAAAAAAAATCTATATACATATTAATTGACAGGCTTGTTAAGAAAGATTTTGATGAAGATGACCTTCATCGTATATCTGATTCAATTAATACAGCATTTTATGAAGGTGAAGGAATGATGCTGCTTGAAGTAAATGAAAAAGAAATTATTTATTTCAGTAATAAGTTTGAGTTGGATGGAATACAGTTTGAAGAACCGGTACCAAATTTATTTTCATTCAACAATCCTTATGGTGCCTGCCCTGTATGCGAAGGTTTTTCTTTGGTGCTTGGCTTAGACCCTGATTTAATAATTCCGGATAAAAGATTGAGCGTGTATGAAGGCGCTGTAGCACCATGGAAAGGAGAAAAGCTTGGGCAATGGAAGGAAGCATTTATAAAAGCAGCAAAAAAATTCGACTTCCCGGTACATAAGCCTTACATGGATTTAAATGAAAAAGAATTGCTGCAATTATGGCAAGGCAATACTTATGCAAATGGCATTGATTATTTTTTTAAAGAGGTAGAACAAAATTTATATAAAGTTCAATACAGGGTTTTACTAAGCCGATATCGTGGTCGTACTCTTTGCCCGGAATGTCACGGCTACAGGCTACGTAAAGAGGCTCTGTTTGTAAAGGTCAATAATATGCATATCGGTCAGCTCTGCGAAATGCCGGTCAAAGATTTGCAAAACTGGTTCAATAATTTACATCTTGGTGAATATGATACACAAGTTTCTAAAAGGGTAATTGTTGAAATCCATCATCGCATCAAAACTTTAATTGATGTTGGACTCGGCTATTTAACTTTGAATCGCCTTGCCAATTCATTAAGTGGAGGTGAAAGCCAGCGCATTCAACTAACCAGGAGCCTTGGCAGTAACCTTACCAACTCATTATATATTTTAGATGAACCTTCCATTGGGCTTCATAGCCGTGACACAACCCGGTTGATAACAGTACTTAAAGAACTGCGTGACCTCGGCAATACAGTAGTGGTAGTAGAACACGATGAGATGATGATGAAAGAAGCAGATCATATTATTGATATGGGCCCACTTGCTTCGCACCTTGGCGGTGAAGTGGTGGCAGAAGGAAATTATGAACAGATCATAAATGATAAAGACAGCCTTACCGGAAAATATTTATCCGGCAAATTATCTATTAACCCTCCGGCTCATGTACGAAAATGGAACCGTTTCGTAACTGTAGAAGGTGCAAGGCAAAATAATTTAAAAGATATTACAGTAAAATTTCCTTTGAATGTTTTAAGTGTAGTAAGTGGTGTGAGCGGCAGTGGAAAAACAACATTAGTAAAACAAATACTTTACCCCGCTTTACAAAAACTAAAGGGTGAAGGAACAGACAAAGCAGGCCTCTTTAAAAATTTATCAGGCGATACGGATTATATAAGCCAGGTAGAAATGGTGGACCAGAATCCCATTGGAAAATCAAGCCGTAGTAATCCCGTAACCTATATTAAAGCTTATGATGAGATAAGAGATTTATTTTCCAAACAGCCATTGAGTAAGATGAGAGGTTTTATGCCAAAACATTTTTCTTTTAATGTAGATGGTGGAAGATGTGATGCATGTAAAGGAGAAGGAGAGCAGTTGGTTGAAATGCAATTCCTTGCGGATGTACATTTGCTTTGTGATGTATGCAATGGCAAAAGATTTAAAGAAGAAGTACTTGATGTACAATATCTCGGAAAAAATATACATGATGTGCTGGAGATGAGTGTAGATGAAGCCATCGCATTTTTTGAAACGGATGCCAAGCATGCACAGGATGTTGTAAAAAAAATAAAACCTTTAAGCGATGTTGGTCTAGGTTATATAAAACTGGGCCAGTCGTCAAGTACATTAAGTGGTGGAGAGGCACAGCGTGTAAAGTTGGCTTCATTCCTCGGTAAGGGAAGGGCCATCGGACATATTCTTTTCATTTTTGATGAGCCAACAACAGGTCTTCATTTTCATGATATAAAAAAACTGCTTGCCTCCTTCAATGCCTTGATAGAGCAAGGTCATTCAATTCTTGTCATTGAACATAATACCGATGTTATTAAAAGTGCAGACTGGGTAATTGACCTTGGTCCGGAAGCTGGAGCAGATGGAGGTCATCTCGTATTTGAAGGCAAGCCTGCGGATTTGAAAAAGGAGAAGGGAAGTTATACGGGGAAATACCTTTAATGAATAATTGATTAATTGATAATTGGCAATGTGGATTTAGAAGTTATTTATCAATTGACCTAACGCGATTGACCAATGACATCTTTTTCACCTCAACCTGTTACTCTCCTTAATAATCTTCTCATCGTTATTAATCCCTTTTGCTGCCAGGAAATAAAACAAGACCACTAGCCCCTGTAACAATGCAGTAAGTGCATAAGTGCCTTGCAAATAAGTTTGCGTTTGACGGAAGTATAAAAATATCAACACTGCCTCTAAAAAAATTCCAAGGAAGCATAACTTAAGCTGGAGCTTACGGTTGCTGTATAAGAAAATAGTAATTAATGCCAAAACGCCTATTGCAATAGTAAGTAGCATAATACCAAAGTTCTCTGTGCCCATGAGTTCGTGTGAAGGAATTCCATCACTTGTGGTACCACTGTAATAAGGCATCTTAAGGCTCGCAAAGGCGCATGCTGCTGCAAGCAATAACCAGAAAGATTGAATACGTTGTAACATATAATTTTTTTTTAGATGATTAACCTAATTCGGGATAAAGTGGAAATCGTTGCATTAAAGTTTTTACTTCAGTTTTTACTTCTTCAATCAGTTGTTCATTATCAATATCCATCAGTATTTTATCTATAAAAGAAACAATGGTTTCCATATCGGATTCCTTCATACCACGGGTTGTAACTGCCGGCACCCCTACACGGATACCACTTGTTACAAAGGGACTCTTGTCATCATAAGGCACAGCATTTTTATTAAGGGTAATATGTGCTTTGTCTAAAGTTTCCTGTGCTTTTTTGCCGGTGATATTTTTATTCCTCAAGTCAATCAGCATTAGATGATTATCTGTACCGCCGCTGATAATTTTATAATCCCTTGCAGTAAATGCAGAGGCCATTGCCTGTGCATTTAATTGAACCTGTTTAATATATTCTGTAAATTCATCGGTGAGCAATTCGCCAAAGGCAACAGCCTTAGCTGCAATCACATGCTCTAGTGGTCCGCCCTGTGTTCCGGGAAAAACACCCATATCAATCACATTACTCATCATCCGCAGGTTACCTTTTAAATCTTTTAATCCAAGAGGGTTTTCAAAATCTTTCTTCATCAGAATAATACCACCCCTAGGCCCACGCAAAGTTTTATGTGTAGTGCTTGTTACAAAATGGCAATGTTCAAATGGTGAGCTGAGTAATCCTTTTGCAATCATTCCTGCAGGATGTGCCATATCGCACATAACCAGGGCATTTATTTCATCAGCTACTTTTCTTATGCGGGCATAATCAATATCACGGCTGTAAGCTGATGCGCCACAAATAATTAATTTTGGTTTTTCTGTGCGGGCCTTTTCTTCCAGCATTTCATAATCAATCAAACCTGTTTCTTTTTTTACACCATAAAAAATTGGTTTATACAACTTACCAGAAAAATTTACCGGTGAACCATGTGTAAGATGGCCACCCATACTCAGGTCAAGACCGAGAATTGCATCGCCGGGTTGAAGTATAGCCAGCATTAAAGCAGCATTTGCCTGTGCACCGCTATGAGGTTGCACGTTGGCATAATCACAGTTAAAAACCTTTTTAATTCTGTCAATAGCCAATTGTTCTACCTGGTCCACAATTTCGCAACCTCCATAATATCTTTTACCTGGGTAACCTTCTGCATATTTATTTGTAAGACAAGTCCCCATGGCCTGCATCACCTGGATGCTGGTAAAGTTTTCACTCGCTATTAGTTCAATTCCATTCCGTTGCCTTTCCAGCTCATTATCTATAAGGTTAAATATTACTGCGTCTCTTTGCATACCATTCTTTTTTTTAAATAGCAAATATAAGAAGGGCACGCTTTAATGAACCTGCTTTATTTAACCTCCCCCTTTATATAAAAAGTACTACTTTCATTGCCCGAAAAAAGCATGAGTAAATAATATTGTAAACGAAATTTCTCTGCGGAGATCAGCAAAGTTTAACAATGAAGGCTATTATCCCAGTAGCAGGCGCAGGTACCAAACTTCGTCCGCACACTTACACACAACCCAAGGCACTTATTCCATTAGCGGGTAAAACCATCCTGAGCATTATTGTGGATCAGTTAAGAGATGCCGGCATCAAAGATTTTATTTTTATCATAGGTTATCTTGGCGATAAAATACAAGATTATATTAATGATCAGTATCCTGAATTGAATTGCAGCTTTATCACGCAGAATGAAAGATTTGGTGTTGGACATGCTATTGAACTTGCAAAGGAAATGGCAGGAAATGACGAACTACTGATTGTACTTGGTGATACTATTGCAGAATATGATGTAAAGGAAATTATAGATGGTCCACTTTCTATGCTTGGTGTAAAAAAAGTAGATGATCCCCGCAATTTTGGTGTGGCAGAAATAGAAATAGATGGCTCGGTAAGCCGCGTAGTAGAAAAACCTTCCATACCTAAAAGTAATATGGCGCTTGTAGGTGTTTATAAAATAAAAGAAACGGAATTATTATTTTCCTGCCTGGATAAATTATATGAAAGTAAACAAGGCAGTTACGAATCATTTAGCCTTACGGAGGCGCTGGAATGCATGATACAAAAAGGTGCAATGTTCCAGTCGTTTAAAGTAAATAACTGGTTTGATTGTGGAAGAAAGGAATCACTGCTTGAATCAAATGCTATCCTCCTAAAGAAATTTGGTGGGAACATTCCAACTGAACACTCTTTTCAAAACACGATAATAATTCCTCCCGTTAGCATAGGAGAGGGTTGTAAAATTCAAAACTCTGTAATTGGACCTAATGTTGCCATAGGCGAAAATTCTACTATTAATCATTCTATTTTAAAAGATTCTATTATTGGTGCTTATTCTCATTTAATTGAAATTGTACTTAATAATTCTCTCATTGGCAGTGATGCGGAAGTGAGAGGCGTAAGCCGTAACCTTAATATAGGCGATAATACAGCCATTGACCTTGGTGGTGGCGTTAGCAGTTAATGTGTATAAGTGTATAATTCGGCAGCCTTTTTCCTTTTATAATTTTTAATTTGAGCCACTCGTTATGCCATTACCATATAAACGCATTAAAGATTTATTCAAAATTGAGATTCCAATAATTCAGGCCGGAATGATTTGGGCAAGTGGTTGGAAACTTGCAAGTGCGGTAAGTAATGCAGGCGGGTTGGGTATGATTGGTAGTGGAAGCATGTATCCCGATGTTTTAAAGCATCATATACAGCAATGCAAAAAAAATACTTCAAAACCCTTTGGGGTGAATGTGCCACTTCTATACCCGGATATTGATAAGCATATACAGTTGATCATAGATGAAAAAGTGCCCATAGTTTTTACCAGTGCGGGCAATCCTGCTACATATACTTCTTCACTTAAAGCTGCGGGCATTACCGTGGTTCATGTAGTAAGCAGCAGTAAGTTTGCATTAAAAGCACAGCAGGCAGGCTGTGATGCAGTGGTAGCGGAAGGCTTTGAAGCTGGCGGGCATAATGGGAGGGAAGAAACCACCAGTTTTGTATTGATACCCTCAGTTTGTGAAGCGGTGCAGATTCCGGTAATAGCTGCAGGTGGCATTGCTACAGGCAGGCAAATGGCTGCAGCAATGATTCTGGGTGCTGAAGCTGTGCAGGTTGGGAGCCGCTTTGTTGCCACACCAGAAGCATCGAGCCATGCCCGTTTTAAGTCTGCAGTAATATCAGCTAAGGAAGGAGATACAATGTTATCTATCAAACAACTTACGCCGGTGCGCCTGCTTAAAAATAAATTTTATGAGGCCATAAAGGCAGCTGAAGAGAACTGTGCAGGGAAAGACGAATTACAGGTATTGCTTGGCAGGGGTAGGGCAAAACAAGGAATGTTTGAAGGAGATATGGATGAAGGTGAACTTGAGATAGGGCAAGTAAGTGCATTGATCCATTCAATAAAACCTGCGGCTGGTATTATACAGGAGTTATGGGAGGACTATAACAATATCATAAACGGTTCCCTCAAATAAAATATTATATTTGCGCCATTCAAAACATTGTAAATCAATCCACACACACATGCGCAACGCAAGTCGCAAATCCTATGTA
>JBDSYV010000042.1:0-2665 GCA_040110925.1 Ferruginibacter sp.
AGATTCCGTGTTCGTCTTTGCGAGGAGCATTACTTTAAAGCTCATTGTTATATCTGAATTTCTTTGCGACAAAGCAATCTGAGGCAAAAATATGTACAGTTTCAAGGTTATTTTTTGATTTCCAATAAATAATTGAACCTCTTTTTATTCCGCAATTCAGAATGCTTCTTCGCCAATACAAGGTTTAACACCGATTGCTTTGAGAAGGCTCATCGCAATGACGCCAATCTATCTCGCCACAGCAATTTTCACTTTCTTATTTTTAATCTTTTCGTTCTTAATCAATTCGATAGCAGGGCCTAGCTTAGATTTTCGTACAGCTACAAAAGCCGTAAAATCCTTTACTTCAATCAGGCCGATCTCATCAGATTTCAAGCGGCCTCTTTGTGTAAGAAAGCCTACAATATCCATCTTGTTGATCTTATCTTTTTTGCCAGCAGCAATAAATAGGGTTGACCATTTTGGTTTTGCCGGTAACTCTACCTGTGCAGGAATATCAAATGCTGAGGCATGTTCTGTAACGTAGAAAGGCAGTTTTTCATCTTCAGAATAAACCACGTAGACATTCCCCGTGGTTTGCATACGGGCGGTACGGCCGTTACGATGCGTAAAAGCCGCTTCATCATTGGGCAGGTGATAGTGAATGATGTTCCGGATGTCAGCAATATCAAGTCCACGGCTGGCAAGGTCAGTTGTTACCAATACATCGGCTGTAGTATTCCTGAATTTTACGAGGGCAGTTTCCCTGTCAATTTGTTCCATACCGCCATGGTAAAACACATTATTGATGCCTTGCTCGTTTAAATAATTGCTGGTTCTTTCCACGGCATCCCGGTGATTGCAGAATACAATGCTTGACGTGTTTCCAGTGTAGCAAAGAAGCCTGAATAAAGTTTCTAATTTATCCTTGTCATCGCTCAGCACAGTGTAAATTCGGAGATCATCTTTGGTACTGTCAGGGTTTGTAAAACTAAGCGTAGCCGGGCTTTTCATGCTCACAAAGTCTGGGATCTCAAGTGCATTTGTAGCGGATGTGAGCATTCGATATTCAACTGAAGACATGTTTCCAATGATGAATTTCATCTCTTCTACAAATCCCAACTCAAGACTCTTATCAAATTCATCCAGCACCAGGAATTTAGCTTTAGAAACATCGACGTTAAGGCGGCGAATATGGTCGGCCATACGACCAGCCGTACCAATGATGATGGCAGGCGTTTGCGTAAGGTTATTTTCCTCAATTTCTCTTTTATGACCGCCATAGCAGCTAACAATCTTAAAGCCCGGCTGAATTTTCTTCAGAACGGTTTCAATCTGCAGGGCAAGTTCCCGGCTTGGCACCAGGATTAGTGCCTGCAAAGTTTTTATATCAGTATCCAGGGATTCTATCAATGGAATTAAAAATGCGATGGTTTTACCAGAACCCGTTGGCGCCAGTAAAATCAGTTCTTTATTTCCAGCCATGGAAGAAATTGTTTTTTCCTGCATTTCGTTCAGGTTGGCAATATTCAGCCGGTTGAGAATTTCTGTAGTATTCATGCTGCGAAGGTAAGCTTTATAAAAAGCTCATATTAAGCTTTACCGTTTCATGTATTAGCCTATAATTAACATTATGTTAAACAGGCACACAGCGTTCCTGTTTTTATTTTTCCATCGCCACCCCTCAGTATTAGATTGCGTTGTAGATTAACACAATGAGAAAATTAACGAAAAGAGATAAAGAGGCAATTCAATCTCTTAAATCTCAAGTTGAAAAAGAATCTGTGATTATTAGATTAAGTTATAGTGCTTGGGAAATTCAATGCAAGTCATTAATTAAAGAATATTTAGGGCACGAATCAGATGAATATAAGTGGTTTTCAAAAAAACAATATGCTCATTATAGCATTGACGGGATTGCATCGCCAGACAATACTATTGAGAAAATTAAAGACATAAAAAATCATTTAATTGCAGCCATAGAAACTATAAAATTAAAAGGAGTGTTTAAAAACAAATCAGAACAAAAAAATATATTTTCTGATTATTCAAATGCACAAATAGTTTTAGGAGCGATAGCAATATTTATTTCGGGCATGGTTTCAATGAGAATCCTTTATGAAATCATTAAATCAGAAAAATCAATTCCTACTCCTACCAACAATATACCCAATAAAATACCAGATGCCAATACATATAGCAGCAAAGACACATTGATATATAAACATCGCATTACTGATAGTAGCAAGTAAGTGAGATTTTAAAGGCAAAGGAAATACATGCTCCGCAGCTAAAAATAAAAACAAGAACCGCCAGCGCAACCTCCCTTCCTTCATGCTTTTTTGTTGTAAAAAATATACAAAAAAGCGCACTATCACAGGCTAACCTGAGTAACATAATACGCCTTATAGTCGAACCCATAGTTGTTCTGTTTATTTAAAAGAGAATTTCTCTTACTCAAATCCCTCCTGCTCATTTATCATCTCCGCAAGATCTTTGATATCATCTTTTAATTTACCTACGGCTTCCCAAAACAAGCTTTCGTTATCCTGTTTCCCGTAAAGAGATTGCTGCAATTCATCCTCTACCTGGTTTAATTCTGCAGGAAAATCTTCTGCATTGCTTTCATAAACATCACTGCTATCCATTACAAGCTTCAATATTTTGCCATATTTATGAGCAATGC
>JBDSYV010000043.1:0-48899 GCA_040110925.1 Ferruginibacter sp.
TGAACAATTGATAGGATGAAAATTTTAGTATGTATATCTTTTTTGTTTTGGAGCTGCTTTGCAAATAATGATTTGCCCGGCGAAAATGTTTTAACTGGAGTGGTGGTTAAAATTATTGATGGAGATACATTCGATGTATTGTTAAATGACGGAGTTGTAAAAAGAATACGCATTGAAGGTATTGATGCTCCTGAAAGAAAAATGCCCTATTATAAAGTGTCTAAAGATTACCTGGCAAAAATCTGCTTGGGGCAACGCCTGAAAATTGTGCAAACCAACACCGACCGCAACGGTAGGTTAATTGCAAAAACGATACTTCCTGATGGCCGTGAGGCGGGATTTTTAATGGTGGAAGCGGGAATGGCCTGGCACTTTAAGCGATACTCCAAAGATATGAAACTGGCCGAAGCAGAGAAAATAGCAAAGCAAAAAAAAATAGGCCTTTGGGCAGATGCTATGCCTGTTGCACCCTGGGAATGGCGTAAGAAAAAAAATACAACACCTAAAACATATGCTCAATAATATATTTATTACAACCGATCCTACACATTCGTTAATTTGAAAGTCTGGCGGACAAATTAAATATAAATGACCTTCATTTCAGTTACGATGACAACTGCAATCTCAGCGTAAAGCTGGAACTTAACTGCTATTTTTTTTATTATCTAGTGTATTTAATTTTGTTTCTCATACAACAACCGCAGCATACTCGGTAACACCATTAACAACAATGGTAAGGCTATAATAAACCCACCAATTACTGCAATTGCCAATGGCTGGTGTAATTGTGCGCCGGTGCCAATACCCAATGCCAGCGGCGATAAGGCAATGATGGCACCCAATGCCGTCATGAGTTTGGGCCGCAAACGGGTGGAAATGGAATAAACAATAGATTCGTCAACAGACTTTTCCAATAATGATTCCTTGAATTGTAAAAATGTGAAGATGGCATTTTCACCAATTATCCCAACAATCATGATTAGGCCTGTATAACTACCTACATTAAGTGCAGTGTTTGTGAGAAATAATGCAAGATAACTTCCGGCAATGCCCAGCACAGAGATTATTAAGATAAGTAACGCCACTTTAAATTCCTTAAACAAAAAAAGTATAACACCAAACACCAGGAGACTGGCGGCAATCAATATCATCAGTAATTCCTTAAAGGATTGTTGCTGTTCAGCATAGGCTCCGCCATATTCAATATGATATCCTTGCGGCAAGGAAATTTTAGAACTAATATTTTTTTGTATTTCATTAATCACACTTCCCAAATCCCGGTTGTCGAGCCTTGCTGTAATTACTCCCATTGATTGCAGGTTTTGCCTTTCTATCTCAGCATCACCGGCATTTATTTTTATAGTTGCCAATTGATTGATTGGTATAAGTTTCCCGGTGGGTAAAAAAATCTGCAAACTGTTTAAGTCATTTAAACTTATTTTTCTGCTGCCGGGATATAATAGCCTGATGGTATTCACCTGTTCATTCTCAAAAATATTACCTACAATATTTCCTTCAGAGGAATGCTGCAACTGGCTCTGCAGGTTGGCGGGAGTAATTCCAAATTGTGCCAGTTTTGTGTAATCCGGTTCTATGGTTACAGATGGACCAGCGATAACAATGCCATCAAAAATATCTGCTGTACCATTTACATTTGTAACAATTTCACTTACCTGTTTAGAAAGTTCCTGAAGTTTTTTTGCATTGTCGCCATAAATTTTTATTTCAATGGGTTGTACCGAACTCATCAGGTCGCCCAGCATATCGCCAATCACCTGGCCGAAATCAATCCGGAGTGCTGGTTGTGTAGCTTCAATTTTTACACGGATATCATTAATTACTTCGTCCGTTGATTTGTTGCGTTTCTTTTTTAACTGTATCAGGTAATCACCCCGGTTGGGTTCAGTAATAAAGAAACCCATTTGTGTTCCGGTGCGCCTGCTGTAAGTTTCCACTTCAGGTATGGCGGCAATAATTTTTTCGGCTTCCCTCAGCATGTGATCCGTTTCTTCCAGTGAAGTTCCGGGAGGGGAATTATAATCCAGTACAATACTGCCTTCATCCATCTCCGGTAAAAATCCCGTTTGCAACCTCGGCAAAATAAAGTAAACCGAAACAGCCAACAACCCTATAAAAACAAAACTGATCCAGGGCTTTTTTATAAAGAAAGAAACCCAGCGCTGATTTTTTACACCTGTATTTTTTTGTGTAGCAATTAATTTTCTTACCCCGTTTTTTCTTGTTTTGCTTAAAAGTAAAAACACAACCGGCAGTCCAATCCAGGTTACAAAAAAAGAGCAAACTAAAGTAATGATCATCGTGTCGGTCATTACTTTAAAATAAGCTCCGGCTACACCACTCATGAGTATAAAGGGAATAAAAATAACAATGGTACTTATGGATGAACCCACCATTGCAGGGAACAAATACTTAATCGCTTTTTGCACTACATTATTTGTATCTTCTCCAGGGTGCTCTTCCTGCGTGCGGTGTATCTGTTCTACAACTACAATGGCATCATCAATAATTAGCCCGATAGCTGCAGCAATGGCGCCAAGTGTCATGATATTGAAAGTATAGCCAATAGCAAACAATACGATAAGTGTCAATCCCAAAGTAATGGGTATAGTAATAAGTATGGTGGCACTAGCTTTGAATGAACGCAGAAAAATTATAGCCACAACAATGGCCAGCAGCAGTCCTATCCACAAACTATCGCTCACACTTTTAATTGATTCTTTTACAAAATCGGCTTGTACATAATATGGCTTTATAGTCACGCCGTTGGGTAAAATATTTTGTAATTCTGCAATCTTCTTTTCCATGTCAGCAGATATGGTAACCAAATTAGAATTGGGTTGTTTTACAATGGCCACCAAAATGCCATCATGCCCGTTTGCATTTATTTTTGTGTATTCAACACCTTCACGAATCTGTACATCCACTATCTCTTTTAAAAAAACAATACGTTTGCCGTCATTTCTTACTACAATATTTCTCAGATCATCAATGGAATGTACCGTAGCATCTGTCACAGTTAAATACAGGTACCTGTAGTCTGATAAAAATCCATTGCTTTTGATAAAATTGGTAGATGCCAATGCATTGCTGATAACATCTGGTGTAATTCCTAATGTACTCATCTTTGCTGCGTCCATCAGCAACCAGTATTCTTTTGTTTTGCCACCGATGATACGAACCGAAGACACCCCATCTACCTGGCTTAAAAAAGGTTTGATGGTATATACGGCCAGTTGTTTTAATTCGATTGCCGATTTAGTATGGCTTTCTAATGTATAACCCATCACCGGCAAAATAGAAGGGTTCATTTTTTCAACAGAAATAGAAAGATCGGCCGGGAGTATATTTCTTATCTCTGCAATCCGGGCTTCTATTCTTTGCTGGCTCAGGTCCACATCTGCTTTCCAGTCTATATAAGCTGATATTTCACAACTACCCCTGCTTGTAGTGCTGCGAATTGATTTGAGATCAGGTATCTGTTTAATAGCATTTTCCAGCGGACGGGTAACACTGATCATCATCTTATCTACCGGCTGCAGGTTGCCATCTGCAATAATTTTTATTTTAGGGAAAGTAATCTCCGGGAATAATGATGACTGCATTTTGCTGTAAGCAAAAAATCCCCCAAGGATAATCATGACTAAAACAACAGTCAGCGGATTTTTATAGGAGATGAAGAATTTTTGCAACGCAGTATTTTTTTAAATTAATTATTTTATTGTTGATGCAGCAGGTACTATGTTTACTTTAGCCGTGTCTCCCAATCCATAATTCCCGCTAACAAGTATTCTATCAGAAGCAGAAAATACCGGGGAAAGAATTTCAATCAGGTCATTGGTTTCAATGCCTCTTTTAACCGGTGTTTTTACAGCAATGGAATCGTTCAGTAATTTCATCACCCAGAATGCAGTTTGGGTTTCATCTGCAAGTACCGCAGATTTTGGAAGTGAGTTTGTATTTGTTTTACCAGACTTTACCACCTTAACTGTTGCAATTAAATTTTCAGGAATGGCATGACTGCTGTTGACCCTCAAAATAATACTTTGGGTCTGTGAGCCAGGATCCATCGTAGGCAGTGTACCGCTGATGGTTCCAATAAGCTGTTCCCCATCGGGCAAAAGAAGTACCAGTGATTTTTTATTGATGATAAAAGGTCTTAACTCGTAAGGCATATTCAATAAGAAAACAAAACTCCGGGTATCTGTTATCACCGCCAGTTGATCACCATCCATTACATAATCACCTGCCTGTTTGTCTATCTGCGAAATAAATCCACTTCCATTTGCACGAATGGTATTTACACCGGTAAACCTGAAACTGGAATCCAGTATATTGATGCTGTTGCCAATGCTTTCAGCTTCTTTGGTTTTTATGGCGTACAAAGTTTGGCCACGGCTCACCATTTTATTTAACTGTACATTGGTGGTTTTTAAATACCCGGTTGCATTTGCCTTCACCGTCCATTTTTGTAAAAAAGTAGATGTTGCGTTTAACTCAACAGACTCTTCCATGGATAGATAGCTAATGTTTGTTACTGTTACCGGCGTGCTTACTTCCTGTGTTTCTTCAATTACCGTAGTAGTTTTACTCTTACAGGAAACAATAGCCAGCATCAATAAGAAATAAGTAAATAATTTATTCATTGCAATTAATTTATCTGTTCCAGTAATTTATCTGGTTAATGATCTGCATCCGGTTGATCATGTTTTGTGTAATTAAATTTTTCGCATTCATATAATTATTCAGCGCCAGGATATAGTCAGCTATCCGCACTTCACCTGCATTCAACAATTTACCATTTACCTCAATGAGGCTTTCCGCATATTTTAGCTGTGCATTAATGGTTGTAATCATATTCTCTGTTTCATGTAATTGCTGTGTAAGCTGTGCTATTTGTTGAGAATATTGTTTAGTAAAGAATTCTTGGTAATTATTCCTGCTCCTTTCTGCAATATTTATTTTGCTGATCTGCATCTTTTTTTGTTTTCCATCATAAATAGGAATGCTGGCGCTGATACCGTAACTGGTACCAAAGTTTTTGTACGGTTTAAACGCCAGGCTACTGTTATATCCTGCATCTGCAAATACATTTATCTTAGGACGATAGTTTATGTCGAGTAGTGTTTTGCTGTTAAGTAACTTAAGACTGTCAATTTCAAATTGTTTAAAAAAAACCGAATTTGATAAACCGGTTTGCAGGCTTGATCTTATTTCAGGATCAGCTAAATCAACCGTAGCTGTATCGTTAATGCCACATAAATAATTCAACTGGGCAAAATCATTTTTATACTGCATTTCCTGTTGCCGGATGATGAATGCCTGCTGCTGTAGTGTAACCAAAAAAGCAAGATAATCTACTTGCCTGGATACATTGCTCTGGGTAAGTTTTTTAAGGAGGGTCTCCTGTTTGATTAACAATGTATTGATTTCTTTATTAAAATTAAGTTGTTGCAGGTCGCCATATGAGGTGATGTATTGTGCAATAATGGCACGTTTGAGTTCCTGTTCAGCTATTTTACCACCATTATGTATAGCCTCATTCTGCAGTTGAATATTTTGATACTGTGCCGTAACTGTTTTCTTATTCATCAATTGTTTATTCACGCCAACCAATGCAGAAACATTTGCCCCGTTTGTAATGGCATTATCGTATCCCCAGCCTTTAATTATGGGAGCATATGAGTTAAAACTGTTGCCGGTTACCTGTGGCTTATAAGTTGCCATTATCAGCAGGCTGTCGAAATAGCTTGACTGCACCTGGTTCTTGTAATCTTTCAGCAAGGGGCTGTTTGCCAATGCCTGGTTAACATAAAAATCCAGTTTATTTTTCTGGCAAAAGCCTGTTATCGCAAGTAAAATAAAAAAAACTATTGCAGAAAAAATTTTCATCAAAAAAAAATTTATGTGGGTAATATAAACTGTTTATTTTCCCACCACCAATACCTGGAAACTGCCTGGCTTCATTTTCGGCCTTCCCTTCTGGCCGGCCTCTGGAGTTTCAAAGTCTGCAGCAGGCAAATATATTAAATGAGACAGCCTGTCAAACGTTATAGTTCTTGCACTTTTTTTTGTGATTACATTTTCCACTATCGTAAACTTATTAGCATCGTCTTCATGTATCACTGTGATGGTTCCTTCTCCGTTGGAGGTATAAATATTTTTTGAATCCACATCAAAAGCCACACCATCACAACCATCACCTATAGTAAGTTTGTCAATGATCTTCCCGTTTGTAGCATCCATTACAACCAAAAATTTATCGCACCCTGCAAATAATCTTTTTGTTTTTGTATCATAAGCAAGGCCGGTTGGTCCTTCGGCCGGTGAAAGGCTCCAGTGATTAAGCACTTTAAAGCTATTAGCATCAATCTCCACGATCTCATTCTTGTCTTCCACATTTACATATATTTTTCCGGCGCCATCTGTAACCGCTGTTTCCGGCTTGCCACCAACATCAATACTATCAATTTGTTTATTTTGTACAGGGTCAATGATACTGAGGTTTTTACTGCGGCCGTTACACGTAATTATTTTTTTAGAATAGGGTTCGTACATGATAGCATCGGGATTAATTCCAGTTGGAATCTGACCCAATATTTCATTTGTATTTATATCAAACACTGTTACATTATTCAGCCTGCCGTTGCTGGTGAATCCTTTTTTATGCTCCACATCAAAGGCAATTCCATGCACCCCATTTGTGTTTTCAATTACGCCTACAGAATCGCCTGTATTTTTATTTATAATATTTACTTGTGAACCATGAGTTATGTACAGCCAGTTGTTCACCGGGCCAACTGCAATATAATCCCATCCGCCAGGGCTGGCTATATGAAACGTATTGATAACATGCAAACCTGTGGCCTTTTGTGCATTTGCTGTAATGAGCCATGGCAGCAAGGTTATTAATAGCAGCGTTGTTTTTTTCATTTTATTTTTTTTAATAAAGTTATACAGGAAAATAGCTTTCCCGGTATAAACTTTATAGGTAAATATTATTTTATAATTGTGCCGTCTGCCTTTAAAATCAATTCCTTCTTTTTGTTACCTGTTTTGATTTCTGCTTCGTAAGTAGTTTCTCCCCTGGCATTGTCAATCTTGTAAACCTTTAGAACTGTAGCGCCCGGATATTTTGTTTTCAAAGCATCTGCTGCGGGTTGGGGAAGTTCAGCATTATTTATTTCTATCTCTGTTTCCACCCAACTACCATCCGTTAAAAAATTTGCCGAGGCAGATTTCCCATTCATTTTAAACTCAGCTTCAAACTCCTTTGAATTTTCTTTTCCCCAGGTAGCCTTCACTGACGGAAATTTTTTGGCAAATGCAGTTCTTACTGCGGAGGGTACTTTAGCAGCATCCAGTCCCTGTGCGCTGCCTGATAGTGCTATAATTGCGGCAAGTCCAGACATCGTTATTATTTTTTTCATGTTTATATATTTTAAATGAAGGTTAAACTTAAATACTGATTCTGAAGAAAAACTTGAGATAAGGACTGATTTAGTTGTTATTAATTAAAATGATAAACCATAGATATTCCGGCAGTTTTATTTTGGTAGAATGGTATAGCCATGGCATGAATTGGTTTATCCTTAAAAAACCTTTTTTTAATAGCAGGATAAATCCAGTAAGCAAGATTTGTTGATAATATGCCAACACCTGCGCCTGCAACCACATCACCAACCCAATGCTTATTATTGTATAGCCTCAATATGCCGGTTGCTGTTGCGGCTGCATATCCTGCCACAGCATACCATTGAGAAACATCTTTATATTCCTGTCTCATAAATTCGGCATTGGCAAAAGCAGTAGTTGTATGTCCTGAAGGAAAAGATCTGAAATCCGATCCATCTGGCCGTTGTTCTTTTGTAATACTCTTTAATGGTGTAACGATAGCTGTAGAGATAACTGTTGATAAAGCATAAATAATTGTCCTGTCGCGGAAATTATTTTTTCCTTTAATGCCTAGTGCATTTAATGTATATACAGCAACGGCTGGTGAATATTGAAGATAATTATCCAGTTTAGTAACAGGGTGGGGATGATCTTCAGTAATTTCAATTTTTGTATTTTCATTCAGTTTTTGTAACCCATCGTTCTCTAAAGAAATGAAGCCGTAGGTTATAGCTGCGGAGGGAAGGATCAATGATGTTATTGAGTGTTTGGTTTCCTTAACCCCTTCTGAAATATGTAACTTAATGGGATGTATTGTTGTTTTAACAGAACTACTATCTGATCGTTGTGCATTGCTGAAATAGAAGCTAAAAATTAAACTTATTGACACAAATATTTTTTTCATAACTTTTTATTTAGGGTAAATAACTAAAATCAGCTTAATTGATAATACTAAATTATGTTTTGGGTCATGCAGGACTTTTAATCACATCCTTCTTTGTTTTAGTCAGGTAAATTACTGTCGCCAGAATGAGCAGAAGGAAAATAATACTGGTTACAACAGTTCCAAATCCTAATCCACCATCAGCAGGTGATTGGGAAAGATAATCTCCTATGGACGCTCCTAAAGGGCGGGTTAAAATGTATGCTATCCAGAATGTAAGTACTGCATTTAATTTAAAATATTTGTATGCAAGCCACGACATTAAGATTAACCCTGCAAATATTCCGGCCGACAATAAATATCCCAGCTGAAGGCTCTCAGCCACAAGATCGCCGGCGGCAGTTCCCAATGCAAAAGTAAAAAGTATGGCAAGCCAATAAAATCCTTCCCGGCTAACGGTGTTTATTTTATGCACTGACAGGGTTTTCTCAACCGAGTACCAAATAATAAAAGTTATCGCCAAAGCTGTGGCAAAAACAACTGTCGTTAATTGAAGAGAGACTCCAAAATTATCGGTTAGGTTATCGGTAATTAAAGTGCCAACTACACTGATCAAAACAACTGCAAGCCAATAAACTGCAGGAATATATTTATTTGCTTTGAATTGGAAAAAGAGAGTAATTATTAGCAAGACAGCCATTACAGCAGAAGTACCAGTGAGTCCCAGGTTTAGACTTTCATTTAAAAGGTCTGCTGCAGTTTCGCCAACAGTAGTACATAAAATTTTTACTACCCAAAAATACAGCGTGATCTCCGGTACTTTGTTCAGGATTTTTCTTGCTGTTTTGTTTGTATCAGTTTGCTGTATATTTTTTGTACCCATTAATTAATTATTTGGTTTATAAAAATTCGACTTTTTATACGAAATATTTTACTTGCTAAGCATATAATTACACGATAAATCCAATCAAAATTCGCCTCTAAATAAGGAGACGAATTTTGTTGGTATTTCAGGAGCGAATTATTCAGCTTTTAAAAATTTACCAGCCTTGTCAAAAATTAATTCTTTTCCTTTTATTTCAGCTTCGTAAGTAATGGTCCCTTTTGCATCAGTAACCATTCCGGCTTCTTTTATTCTTGCACCATGCTCATGTTCTTTCACATAAGCCAAAATTGAAGCAGGCAGTTGACTTACTGAAATAGCTTTTACAATTTCAATAAAGTTTCCAGCCGGGGTAAACATTGCGGAATTGTCTTCACCCGATTTACCTCCCCAATTGGCTTCGAAATTTCCTTTTTCTTTTTCCCATGAAACTTTAGCTTTAGCTGTTTCTGGAAATTTTTGCAAACATGCCGATTTTATGTTTGCAGGAACATCAGCTGTTTTTAAATCCTGAGCGCATGCACCAAGCATAAATAAGCCTGATAACATCATTGTTGCCAAATACTTTTTCATAAAATTATTTTTAGGTGATTGTTATTATAATAAACCAAAACTATTAATGCAATCTGTGGACAAATTGAAGTGGTTAGCAAAGTTTAGTTAAAGTCATTTTGATGCAACAGTCCTTGTTATTCATATTCTTTACAGGTTATTATCAAACTGTAGTTTTACTTCGTTTGCTTTTTTGATTGATTTCCCAAAGCGGTAACTGATGCCAAGGTAAATGATCTGTGCATCACGTTTTCCCACAGAAAGCTCATTAAAATAGTTTGAGTTCAACTGCGTTCTATATTTTAGGGTTTTAAACAAATCTGACACAGTAAGCAGGACAGACATTTTTTTCTTAAACAGATCCTGCCGCATGCCTGCATTCATTACAAAGGTTCCGTATCTTTTTCCCTGTGGCGTAAGCCTTGCTGAGCGATAGTTAGAACTAATTTGTAAAAAAGTAGTAGGGGTAAAAACGAACGTGCTGTTGTAATTCAAACTCATAGATACAATGGATTTTTTGTCCTTATATCCGAGGGCGGTTGCATCGATCTTTTCATAAAAGAAATTTGAGCTGAGGTTGGCGGAGAAAAATTTTCCTGCTTTGGCTGAAAAGATCAGTTCCAATCCTGCCGACTGATCGTTGGAAAGATTCTGTTGCGTTGTAAGCAGCACACTGTCATTAACAGGTATAGTAACAGTTGTAAATCCATTTAATTTATACCTGTAGTATAAGCTGGGTACAAAGGAATAATTTTTATTTTGCCACTTATATCCAAATTCAACTGAGTGAATAATTTCGGGCAGGAGTTTAGGATTGCCAGCTTTTAGGTTCCTCGGATCCCTGTATTCCGGAAAAGGATTCAGGTCATCGCCTTCAGCACGGTGAACCCTTTTGCTGTAATTCAATTGCAGTTCACTCTTGTTTATTTTATAAGACAGATGAATGGTGGGGTACAACTTAAAATAATTATTGCTGATCAGCGAATCCTTAGTAACCAGGTTGCCTTCTATATTTACCGGCTCGGCCCTTAAGCCAAGTTCATATCCAAATTTTTCATAGCTATGCTGGTAGGTGGCATAAAAAGCATGGATGAATTCTTTATACAAAAACTGGTTACTCTTTACGATATCTTTTACAAACTTGTGTTGGGTAGTATCAAAATACTCACCAAAAAAATTCATATCCAGTTGAGTGAAAGAACCCGAATAACCTGCCTCCAGTTTTGAACTTTCTGACAGTGGGTTAGAATATTCTATAGTAAACTGCTGCTGGTGGTTTTTTGGATTGATAACCGTATTGTCAAAAGTGGAAGCGCCTGCCGGCAAAAAATAAACATTGGTATAGTGATTATCTTCCACTTCATTTGAACCCGATACATTCAGCTCCATGCGCAGTTCGTGATCTTCTTTGGGAAAATTGTGTTGCCAGTAAATGCTGCCATCCGATTCTTTCTCCAGCTCCGGATCATATCTTAACCGGTTGTAGTTACCAGTGAGTACATTGTATTTATCAAAAAAATCATATTTAGTTATATCATTTTTTACCATTTTACGGTAATGATAATTGCCATATATGCCAAAACTATTGTGACTGTTTACCTGGTAGTCTGCACCAAGGGTTAGCAGGTGAGAGTATGGCCGGTTTGGGGATTGGTTATCTTCTGTATAAAAACTTTGTGTATTGCCTGCAGAATCAAGGTATTGCCGGTTTGTATTATTCAGCCGCAGGCGGCTGTCCTGGCGAAAACTATAATTCGCAAAAACATTCAACTTGCCGGGCTTATAATTTAACCCGACACTGGTATTATAGCGGTTCCGGTTTCCTGCATTGGCAATTACATTTCCATTCCATCCGGTCTTTACATTTTTCTTAAGCACTATATTAATAATGCCTGAAGTGCCATCAGGCTTATATTTTGAAGAGGGGTTAGTGATTACTTCAATACGTTCAATGGAGTTTGCAGGAAACTGCTGTAATACTTCTGCCCTTGTTTTTCCCATTAAAGGAGAAGGCCTGCCATTTATGAGAATGAGTACTGCTTCTGAACCCCTTAAGCTTACATTCCCCTCAATGTCCACTTCCACAGAAGGGATATTCTTCAATACGTCGCTGGCGGTACCGCTTTGGGCCATGATGTCCTGCGTTACATTATATACCTTCCTGTCAATAGAAGTATTGAGCACAGACTTTTTCCCCGTTACCGTTACTTCTTTCATACTGGCAGTGATTGAAACAATTTCAATTTTACCAAGGTTTAATCTTGCCTGTTTATTAATAGTTATAGGTATTTGTGTATTTGCAAAACCTATAAAGCTGAAACGGAGCAAGTAATTACCAGGTTCAATATTTTCCAAAATAAATTTTCCTTTTTTATCTGTTACAGTTAACCTGCTCACTGTACTGTCAGGCAATATCAATAATTGTACAGTTGCAAACTCTACTGTTTGTGCTAAAGCACTGTCTATTACATTCCCAGTGATGATTGTACCAACCTGCTGTGCATGAAGCTGAAATCCAAAGAAAATTATAATAAAGAGGAAACCCGTTTTTTTAAATGACATCAGATCAGTTGGTTTTGCCTTGCAATATATTTTAACATTCTGAAGAAAAATTGAAGATACAGCCGGCTAAAATCAGCTTTTTATAAAATCAATTTCAAAACAGTGCCGGTTATTTTGAAAACTATATTTCACATCATAACCCGCAATGGTACAAATTTGCTTTACTATAGATAGCCCCAATCCATTGCCATCCTGTTTTGTATCAGCATGCCGGTAAAAGCGCTGAAATATTTTTTGTTTATCCAGTGCAGGAAGGAACGAACTGTTGGAAATGCTCAGTCTATTCTCCTTTAGATGTATAAAAATATCGCCATCCCGGATATTATAGCGAATGGAATTATTTAAAAGGTTGCTGATCAAAATATCCAGCAATTGTTTGTTGGCAGAAATATGTACAGGAGCTAAATCCAAATTAACAACCAGTTTTTTAGCATCAAACAATTCTTCAAATTCCGAAAGTCTTTCTTTTAATAATGCGTCCAGTGAAATATTTTCCTGCTCCTTAAACTGGCTGTTCTCAATTTTTGTGAGTAATAAAAGGGATTGATTGAGGTTGGATAGCCTGTCCATCGCATTATATACACCTTGCAGTTGTAGCATCTGGAATTCACTAAGGGTTTCATCTTGTATCAACACATCCAGTTTTGAATTGATAATAGCAAGCGGTGTTTGCATTTCATGTGAGGCATTATCAGTAAAATTTTTTAATGACTCATAATCCTGCTTAACCCGTTCTGTCATTTGCAGTACAGATTTATTCAATTCAGTAAACTCGTTAATGTCAGTATGTTTCGGTGTTATATTATTTTTGGAGGAGAGGTTGAATTGTTTAAGCTGCGCCAATGTATTATCAAATGGTTTCCAAAGCCGGGATAATAAAAACCTGTTGATCAGGAAAAGAATAAGTAATAATAAAATAACGATGCCCAATGTGACCCATGCTATCATTTTTATCAGGTCTTCAGTTTCTTCCTGCGATTTGCGGATGAGCACAGTGTACATTTTATCATTGATATGTATGGAAAACTGGTACTGTCTTGACAACAGCTCCTCGCTTTCGGTTTTATCAAATACCATAAGTGAGCGGAATTTTTTGTAAACAGGTTTGCCGTTCGTTTCAATAAATTCTACCTGCTGGTCCTTATATTCTGCGGGGTAGGGTAATTTATTGTTTGCTTTTACAAAGTCAAGAACTTCCTGTTCCTCCAGCTTCAGATCCTCATCCAATTGGTTGATCAACACATGCCGTATCATGATATAAAAACATATACTGCTGATGAGCAACACCGAAATCGTCGCCATTATATTGATGCGGTTATACTTTGCCAGTAACTTCATTGGTCTGTAAATTTATAACCCATACCATATACTGACTTGATATAGTCAATGGCAGCAAATTCGATCATTTTTTTTCGGAGGTTTTTTATATGCGTATAAATAAAATCATTATTGCCTTCCATATGATCGCCCCATAAATGTTCTGCAATAGCATTCTTTGAAATAACCCGGCCTTTATTACTTACAAAATACAGGAGCAGGTCATATTCTTTCCTGGTAAGTACGAATGGTTCTTTATGGATGCTTACTGTTTTTGCGACTGTGTCAATTTCTATCTCATTAAATTTTACCAGGTTGCTTCCACCGAAATATTTGCGCCTGATAATAGCAGCTATCCTGGCACTCAGCTCTGAAAGATGAAAGGGTTTGGGTAAATAATCATCTGCACCTAGCCTTAATCCCTCCACTTTATCATCCAGTGAATTTTTTGCAGAGATGATCAATACGCCATCTGTTTTATTATTAGCTTTCAGTTCTTTTAATATTTGCAATCCACTGCCACCCGGCAAACTGATATCCAGCAGTATGCAGTCATAATCATACAATTCAATTTTTTCCATGGCTTCGTTGAAATTCGCTGCTGTTTCACAGAGATAATCCTCGCTTTTAAGATATATAGCAATGCCTTCACTTAGTGCCTTTTCATCTTCTATGATAAGAATTTTCAAACTTTATAATTTACTTTAAAATACGGAATCAATTCTGAAGATAATCTGAAGTAGCCAAAAGCCTAATATGTGAAGGTAAAAATTAGGTAGAAGTCTTTTTTTCTTGGAGGTTTAACTTCCGTTCCTGCAAATTACTGTTCCCGCCAAATGCTGATGAGAAGCTGTTTTAAATCTTATTCGGGTCCTTTTTCTTTCACCAATACCAAATCCTGCAAAGACACAGTAATTGGCATGATGCCCACCTGCAGAATGGCTTTTTTGCCACGTATCTCTTTTACTGTACCCAATTGACGGTTCTGCTTCATTTTTACTTTATCGCCAATGCGGATATCTCCATTTATTTCTACAAACTTTTCATCTAGTTTCTTTTGTTTTTTAGATGGAGCCAGTTTTTCTTTTTGCTGAAATAACAAAGCATGTATGGTTTTCACCACTTCATTTTTATCTTCTGCCTTGCGCCACTCAATTACTATGGCTTTAAGCTTTCGTTCCATATCTTTTAAATACTGGATACGTTCTTCTGAAATTTTATTTTGTTCCTTCAGTCGTTCTATTTCCTGTTGGTGTTTTTCTTTATTCAATGCTTCCTGCATGTCTTTTTTAAGCCGCTCATTTTCCTTTAACAATTGCTGCAGGTTTGCTTTTTCTTTATCAATTTTCTGCAGGTCCTGTTCAGTGCTGTTCAGTAATTTATCCAGGTTAAAATGATCTTCATCTACCAGTTTTCTTGCTTTGTTTATCAGCCGCTTGTCCAGTCCTATCCGCTCTGCAATGGAAAAGGTATAGGAACTCCCCGGCTGGCCAATTTGTAATTTATACAATGGTAAGAGGTTCACTTCGTCAAACTGCATAGCGCCATTGATAATACCTTTTACTTTATTGGCCATTACCTTCAGGTTGAGGTAATGCGTAGTCACTATACCAAAGGCATGTTTAAAAGCCAATTCCTCCATTATCACTTCGGCAAAAGCACCGCCAAGGTTTGGATCACTGCCGCTGCCCAATTCATCTATGAAGAATAAGGTTTTGCCATTTGCATTTTCAATAAAATGCTTCATGTTTTTAAGATGACTACTGTAGGTGCTTAGTTCAAACTCAATGCTTTGGGTATCACCAATATGAATCAGCAATTGTTTAAAGATGCCCATCTCGCTATCGGGGCTAACGGAAACCAACAGCCCGGCCTGTAGCATCACCTGCAACAAGCCAACTGTTTTCATGGTAACGGTCTTTCCCCCGGCATTAGGACCACTGATTACAAGTATGCTATTAATCTCATTCAGCGTAAGATTTACGGGTATAGTTGGCTTATGTTGTTTTTGATTATGCAGCAGGAGCAAAGGATGGTAAGCCTGGATCAAATGAATATGCGCCTTGTCTTTTAGTAAAGGATAATTACCATTTATGTCTATCGCAAGCTTTGCTTTAGCTCTAATAAAATCATATTCACCAGAAATATCAAAATACGATTTAAGTAACTCTGCATAAATACTTAGCCTTGATGTTAGTTCTCTCAATATGCGATATAGTTCTTTTGTCTCATCATGCTCCAGCGAAAATATTTCGTTGTTAAGCCCTGTTGTTTCTTCCGGCTCAATAAAACTTGTACGGCGGCTATCGCTTTCGCCATGCAACACACCTTTTATCATGCGTTTTTGCTCGGCAAATACGGCCAACACTCTCCTGCCGTTGATAAAACTTTCTTCAATATCTGCGAGGTAGCCTTGTTTATTTAGCTTGCTCACCATACGGTCAAAGACACGACGCAGTTCATTTCTTTTGCGGTAAAGGCTCATACGAATACTTGCCAGTTCTTCACTTGCATTATCCTTCACCCTGCCCGATTCATCAAGCACATCATCAATTAAAATCTTAATATTTTTTTCGTGGTAATTATTTTCGATAACGCTGCTCAGTGCAGAATTGCCCTCCCTTCTTTCTGCATTAAACCAACGAAATATTTGTTCCGTATTATCTGCCAGCCTTCTTATCAGCATAAACTGGTCGCCGCTTAGTGATGCTCCTGGTATTGCGAGCAATTTTAATTCTTTCTGGATATCGGCTACAAAATCATTGGGGAAATAATCGCCGCTCTGCAGCAGTATCTTAAATTCATTGGCCTGCTGCAGCGCCTTTTCAATAAAATCTTTTCGGGTATGTATGCGAATTTGCAATGCTTTATGCCGGGCATATTCCGTGCGGCAATGCGCAGCCAGGAGTTCTTTTATTTTGTCAAACTCCAGTTGTTGCAGGGTGGATGGAGGGAAGAATTTCAACGGCCTCTCCCTCCTACTCCCTCTCCCAAAGAGAGAGAGCGGTACTTTAGAATATGATTAAACTTTTTCAACTTCCAATTCAACTTTGGTTTATTAATGAACTGTAATTTATGAAGGTCAATTTTGTATTGCATTTGCCAAATAAATGGTATGCTGTACAAGAGTGCGACGCAAGGATGTTGCTATAAAATACAAAAGCCAGTAATCAAAAAAAGTAATCACTGGTTTCATTTTTTAATTCGTTTTCAGCTTTTCAAACTGCAATTCCAATCCCTCCCTGGGGGGACGTAAGGGACTTTAATCCAGTTTCAGTACCGCCAAAAACGCCTCCTGCGGCACTTCTACATTTCCTATCTGCTTCATTCTTTTCTTTCCTTCTTTTTGTTTTTCAAGAAGCTTGCGCTTTCTACTGATGTCACCACCATAACATTTTGCGGTTACATCTTTACGCATAGCGCTGATGTTTTCACGGGCAACCACTTTGGCGCCGATTGCAGCCTGTATGGCAATCTGGAATTGCTGGCGTGGCAACAGGTCTTTTAATTTTTCGCAAAGCTTGCGGCCAAATTCATGTGCACGGGCACGGTGAATGAGTGCGCTTAAGGCATCCACTTTTTCACCATTGAGCAGAATGTCCATTTTCACAATATCACTTACACGATATTCAATTGGATGATAATCGAAGGAGGCATAACCACGTGTTATACTTTTTAATTTATCATAAAAATCAAAAACGATTTCTGTAAGCGGCAGGTCAAAAGTAAGTTCTACTCTTGTAGGTGTAAGGTAACCCTGGTTGATAAGTATGCCTCGTTTGTTGATACAAAGCGTCATGATATTGCCGATATATTCCGGCTTGGTTATCATTTGTGCCCTGATAAACGGTTCTTCAATTTTTTCAATCCTTGTGGGGTCGGGCATTTCGGTAGGATTGTTTATCGTAACCAGTTCGCCCTTGCTGGTGGTGGCTTTGAAGCTTACGTTGGGAACTGTGGTAATCACCGTTTGATTAAATTCACGTTCCAGTCTTTCCTGTATAATCTCCATGTGCAGCATGCCAAGGAACCCGCAACGGAAACCGAAACCTAGTGCCTGCGAAGTTTCCAGCTCAAAGGTTAAAGAGGCATCATTTAATTGCAGCTTATCCATACAATCTCTCAACTCTTCAAATGCATCAGTCTCCACCGGAAAAATGCCGGCAAAAACCATGGGCTTTACGTCTTCAAAACCTTTGATGGATTCTTTACAGGGGTTTGCTGTAGTGGTGATGGTATCTCCCACTTTTATTTCTTTTGCATTTTTTATTCCTGTAATAATGTAACCCACATCTCCTGCTTTCACTTCATTTTTCGCCATCATCCCAAGTTTGAGAATGCCTACTTCATCTGCTCCATATTCCAAACCTGTATTACTGAATTTTATCTTTTCATTCTTGCGTAGCGTGCCATTAAAAATGCGGTAGTAAACTATAATACCACGGAAGCTATTATAAACACTATCAAAAATCAATGCTTGCAACGGTGCATCAGGATCGCCGGTTGGCGCAGGAATACGGTGAATGATAGCGTGCAGGATTTCTTCTATACCAATTCCACTCTTGCCGCTTGCCAATAAAATATCTTCTTCTTTGCAACCAATCAATTCAATGATCTGGTCCTTTACTTCAGGAATCATTGCGCCTTCCATGTCTATTTTATTGATGACAGGAATAATTTCAAGATCATTATCCATAGCGAGGTATAGGTTGCTGATGGTTTGTGCCTGAATGCCCTGCGATGCATCTACCAATAGCAAAGCGCCTTCGCAAGCTGCAAGGGCACGGCTTACTTCATAACTGAAATCTACATGACCGGGTGTGTCAATAAGATTAAATATATATTCTTCGCCTTTGTATGGATAGTTTATCTGGATTGCATGACTCTTGATAGTGATACCTTTTTCTCTCTCCAGGTCCATATCATCCAGCACCTGCGCCTGCATGTCCCGGTCGCTGATAGTATGTGTATGTTCCAGCAGGCGGTCGGCAAGGGTGGATTTTCCGTGGTCAATATGGGCAATGATGCAAAAATTCCGGATATTCTTCATGTACTTGTTACTCAGTTTTAAAGTGGGCAAAAGTAGGCTATTTTACCGGACTTTCAGCGATGAAAACAAAGGAATATCAACGGTATTGCATGTATGATCAGCTTATTAGCAGGTGTTATGAAAGTAATGATAAAGCCCGTGTTTCTAATTCATTTATTTTTACCCTGTGCAAGTAAATAATATCATCAAACGGTTAAGGATAAAAAATATCATTTACGAAACGCATGACGCCAGGACATTTGTATTGGAACCACTTGATGGATGGCATCCAGCTTACCAGGCGGGGCAATTTGTTACCATTGTTTTTAATACAAAGCATGGAGAAAAAAGGCGATCCTACTCCATTTCATCTTCACCGCTATTAAACGAACCTTTATCAATTACGATCAAGAAAATTGATAACGGAGAATTTTCAAGACTTCTCATTTATAAATCTGAAGTTGGCGATATTTTGTTGTGCAGTGGTATCAGTGGCTTTTTTCTTTTGCCAGGAAATATAAATAGCCTTCAGCAATATTTTTTTTTAGCCGCAGGCAGTGGCATTACGCCTTGTTTTGGTATGATTAAAACTGTACTTGCCAAAGCTGAAAGCAATGTGGTTTTAATTTATAGCAACAGGACTGAAGCGGATACCATTTTTTACAGCAAGCTAATAGAAATGCAGGAACTATTTCCTGAACGATTTATCATTCATTTCCTTTTTAGTAATCTTAATGATGTTTACCGCAGCCGGTTAGGGAACTGGCTGCTAAAGCAGCTTTTAGATAAATACCTGGAAGATTCCATCCAGGCAAAATTTTATGTTTGCGGCCCCTTTGATTATATGCACATGGTGAGCCTTGGACTTGCAGGCCTGGTGCCCGAAGAAAATATTCACAAAGAAAATTTCAGTAACCTGCCAAGATTGTTTATACCCAGGCCCCCGGATACGCATGAACACAGTGTTACGATCCGTATCAACCAACAGGAATATAATATTGCGGTGCAGTATCCTATGACGATTCTTGCAGCAGCCAAGGCAAAAAACATTCAACTGCCATATAGTTGTGAAGCCGGCCGCTGCGGTAGTTGTGCAGCCACTTGCTCAAAGGGAAAAGTATGGATGGCATACAACGAAGTACTCACCGATGATGAAGTGGAAGCAGGCAGGGCATTAATATGCCAAAGCTACCCTGTTGGTGGCGATGCAGTGATAGAATTCTGACCGGGGAGAAAATATGCTCTTAAATCCTTATGCCTTCTTCAGGTTATCAGAAACAAGAAAAAAAATTCCAATGACCACCCAGAAAAAAGCCATAAGCCAGTTGCTTGTTTCAAATGCTTCCAGTGCAGCTACGCCAAAAAAAAGCAGAAATATGGCTAAATTTTTACTAAGTTTAATGCCTTTCATCATTTTAAAAATTGATAATTCAAGATCAGTATAAAAAAGCATAACCGCAATGACGGTGGTCATGGTTTCTTTTAACTGAAGGCGCAACAGCTGTCATGCCTTAATCAGAAAAAATTATTTCTGCATCCAGGTTTCTACAATATATTTTCCACTCCCTATTCCATTTTTAACCAGGTTTGGTTGTCTGTCGTAAAATGAATGCCTGCCTAAAGTAATATATTTAACTACCTTAAAAGTGTTTTCTATTTTGCAGGACTAAAAATTCCAAACAGATCATATGGGTGCTTACTTAACTGGTCGTTAAATAAAAAAAATGCGAGAGCGATGTAGGCGATAAATCCAAAAACAATAAACACCTGCGCCCAGGATGTTTTTTGTATATCATGTTTTGATTTTACGTCACAAATCTCACCTGGGCAGTACTGTGCCTTTTCTTTATAATACAGTGAATAAAACTTACAGCCCAGGCAAATACCAAATGCCGATTCAAAAAACAGGAATACCAGGCAGATAAGACAAATGATGCCAGTTACCGGGCTATATGAATTAACCACCACCATAAAAATGAACATAGTCGCAGAAAGGATTACCCCAATTATCCATGCAAACTTTTTTGGTTGCGCCCCAACATATTCAGGCACCTGGTTTCTAACAATCATACGTCCAATTATTAAAGTGGGAGAAAACCTGGGACTGATAAATACCCGTATAATGAAATCAGTGAGAAATAACGTTATCACATACTTTATGGGTAGAAAATTATTCTTATAAATTATTTGTATTAAAGAAATGAACGTTGCTAAAAATAATATACCTGCCGATGCCCTTATTTCCCTTTCATTTAAAACGGGAATATTATATCCTTCCACATTTTCTCCAAATTGGAAATTGCTGCTTAATTTTTTCATTTTTAGATTTTAGGTCAGAATATGTAAAGTCATATTTTAGCAATGGCATATAAAAAGTATTGTCATCACAATGCTTGTTAAAAGAATGATCTGTTTCATAATAGTTTTATTTTTAAGTGATAAAATTTGCTGATGCTTTTACAAGAATAGCCAGATAAGAAAAGCGGGAGATCACATTGTCAACGGACAACAGGTTATAGTAAACCAACAACATCATTTTTTTTCTACCCGTTAATAATTTCCTTCATTGACTTTGAGATGTTGTTGATATACTTAAAAGGCACCTGTATAGATTCCGCTATATAGCGGAAAAGATTTACCGATATTTATCTTTATAAACAGGATAATGACAAATGCTTTGGATATAAAGAAGGTTAAGTTTTATGTTTGGATAGGGCTGGCTTATGCAACATTGTGGATGATAGGAAACCAGTCCAATTTTCCTGGCACATTTCTGCAATCAGTGGGAAATAACCTGTGGCGGGTAGCATACCTGGTAGTTGTAAATTTTATTTTTTTCGAATATAGTATACCTTTTGTAATCCGAAAAAGAAGATATCTCATTTACAATATACTCTTGGGTTTTGTAATGTTATGGGGTCATTGCATTGCTTGGGCCTATGGCATGTACGCCTGGAGACAACTTGGTATTGAGTTACATGTTTATGCCGGCCTTGTAACCTTTGCTTCAAAAGCCAAAGCGCTTTCTTCACAGATGGGTTATAGTGTGGGCTCTGTATTTTTCTTTGGTATATGCCGGCACATTTATCTTTACATAAAACTCAAACAAGCTACGCAGCAACTACGCATAGAAAAGCAGGCAGCAGAACTGAATTATTTAAGATCGCAAACCAACCCCCATTTTTTATTCAATACCTTAAACAATATTTATTCCCTGGCCAGGGATAAGAGCGACCTTGCACCGGAATCTATTTTAAGGCTGTCGAAAATATTGCGCTTCATGCTGTATGAAACCAGCGGTGCATACATTGCAGTTGAACAGGAATTAAAAATCATCAATGATTACATTGCCCTGGAGAAATTGCGTTACGATGAATCTTTACGGGTTAATTTCAATTATGATATTGAAGAAATGAAACAGGCATTGCCACCGCTATTGATGATTCCGTTAGTGGAAAATGCTTTTAAACATGGCGTTTCTGAAACCAGGAACCAGCCTTATGTAGATGTTCACCTTTCTATTAAAAACAGGCATTTGGTATTTATTGTAAAAAATTCTGCAGAGGTATCTCCTGGTGAGCCTTCTACAAAAGATAATATTGGTTTAACAAATCTGCGGCGGCAACTGGAATTACTATTTACTGATTTCAATTTATCAGTTCAACCTGGCCAATCTGAATTTACAGCTACTTTAAAAATTAATCTCTCCAGCCATGTCTAAAATAACATGCATAGTAATTGAAGATGAACCATTAGCAACAAAGGTGTTAGTGGATTACATTCAACAGGTGCCTTTCCTTGAATTACAGGGAACTTTTAAAGATGCCATTCTTGCCACTGACTTCCTGCGGGATCATAAAACTGAGCTCATTTTCCTGGACATTCATCTACCAAAATTAAAAGGTATGGCTTTTCTGAAAACGCTAAAGCGACCACCGGCCATAATTATTACCACCGCATACCATCAATATGCGATAGAGGGCTTTGAACTGAATGTTACTGATTATCTTTTAAAACCTTTTGAATTTGAACGCTTCCTGGTTGCGGTAACAAAAGTAAAAACAGAAGGCAGTGAAAAACAGAAAACAAATGAGGCCCCACCTGAAATAAAAGATCACCTCTTTCTAAACGTGCAGAAAAAGAAGGTGAAAATATTATTTTCAGAAATCATTTATATCGAAAGCCAGCGGGAGTATATTAAGATTGTAACCACAAAAAAAGAATTCATTTCAAAAATGAGTACGCAATTTATTGAGGCCCTTTTGCCCGCCAGTCTTTTCAAGCGCATTCACCGCTCTTATATCATTTCCATAAACAAGATAGATTCTTACACTGCCGAAATGGTGGAAGTTAACGGCATAGCCCTACCTGTTGGCAGGGGCTACAGGGATATTATTGAGCACCTTTAGCTTTAGTAAATAAGTTTTTATCCTCTGGCCACCGCCATGTTGTGAATTTGAAATAATTTTTGCAACCTTTACATCAATTTTTCGTTATTATAAAAGGGAAGTTCTTTCTATTTGAAAAAATATATGAAAAATATACTTTTTTAAAAGCACTCTTTCCTACCTTCTAAACACACCGGAAAGTTCATCCAACTGAAAAGCCACTCATTTTCATTTTAAACTTTCATTTTTAAACTTATTGTTATGACAAAAAATTACAAGCGAGCCTGGCTTTCGTCGTTTTTATTCTTTTTCCTCATCGCTTTTACTAATAATGTAAAAGCCGGAATTTATCCTTTTTCACTCACCTATTCCGGTGCAAATGAGAATCCCCCAAATTCATCCACGGCAACGGGAACTGTTATTGGCACTTATGATGATCTTACCAACAAGATCTTTTATACTGTTAGTTTTACCGGGCTAACTACAGCTGCCACAGGTGCACATTTTCATGCACCGGCCACTACAACGGCTAACGGGCCTGTCATTGTTCCATTTACCAATTTTCCGGCTGCTACTTCGGGTACATACTCAGGTTCTGCCACAATTAGCGACCTGCAGGAGACACAACTTTTTGCTGGCCTGTGGTATGCTAATATTCATTCCAGCACTTACCCGGGTGGAGAATTAAGAGTTCAGGTAATTCTAGGTGCGGCCAGCAATTCCATCTATACTTTCAGTCAAACTTATAGTGGCTTAAGTGAAGTACCCCCAAATGCTTCCACCGCCACTGGTACAGTTTCAGGCACATTTAACAGCAGCACTAACAGGGTAATTTATACGGTTAATTATAGTGGTTTATCTGCCAATGCCACCGGGGCTCATTTTCATGCACCAGCACTTCCCACCGCCAATGCACCCGTAATTGTTTCTTTCTCCAATTTTCCAGCAACGACTGCCGGTACGTACTCTGGCACTGCCATAGTCTCTGACCTGAATAAAACTCATTTTCTGTCCAATTTATGGTATGCAAATATTCATACTGCAACATTCCCTGGTGGAGAAATAAGAGCACAAATAATTCCGTTACTACCTGCAAGTATAACCTGCCCCGCAAACATTACAGTGAGTAATGATGCCGGCCTTTGTTTTGCATCTGTAAACTTTAGTGCTGTTGCAGCTGGTATTCCTACACCCACAGTTGCTTATAGCATTGGCGCCACAGCAATTACATCGCCTCATGTTTTCCCGGTAGGCACTACAATGGTAACAGCAACCGCAACAAATTCTGCAGGTACGGCAACTTGCAGCTTCACCGTAACGGTCAATGACACTGAAGGACCAGCTATAAATAACCTAGCCGCTAATCCTTCCAGCCTGTGGCCTCCTAATCATAAAATGAAAGATGTGGAAGTAAATTATACTTCTACTGACAATTGTCCCGGGGCAGTAAATTGTATTGTAACTGTAAGCAGCAATGAACCTGTGAATGGTTTAGGTGATGGAGACATGGCACCGGATTGGTTGATTACAGACAATCATCATATAAAATTAAGAGCTGAAAGATCAGGGAACGGTACCGGAAGGATTTATACTATTACAACTACCTGCACTGACCTGGTGGGAAATTCGAGTAGCAGCTCCACTACGGTGACAGTTCCGCTGAATGCTTCTAATGCTCCAATCCATATTTCATTAGAAGAAGATGTTGCAGAAAGTTTATCATTAAAAGTACTTAATAACCCTGGCAGAAGTTATTTTACACTGATGATTCAGACAAATAAACCAGATAGAATTAATGTACGATTAATGAATAGTTATGGTAGAATAGTTGAATCTAAAAACAATGTTACAGGTAACCAGCAATTAAATGTTGGTTCCACGCTGCAACCAGGCGTTTACTGGGTAGAAGTACAACAGGGTAATCAAAGAACTAAAATGCAATTGGTAAAGCTTAAATAAAACCAATGGAAATATAAAAAGAGGCAGTACAGAAGTGCTGTCTCTTTTTTTTATTAATAATTTATAAATGGTAATAACCATTCATAAAGGCTGGATATCAAATCATCTCTTTTTTTCAACCCAACTAAACTACTTTACTTTTAATTCCATCTTATATCCTGTTTCTAAAATCAGCGCATATCAAAAATTATCTTTCAATTTTTTCCTTTATTTTAAATTGCTGACTTATACTAAAGCAATGCAACTATCCGGTAGAAAATTAAAGGAGACCAATTCCTCTGAAAATAATTTTATCTTAGGTGCATGAAAAAACTTTTGCAGATAGCTTCTTTAATTATAATTATGTCTTGTTCATTACAGAAAAAGAAAAAGATTGTATTTTTTGGCGATTCTATAACTGAGTTGGCAGTAATGCCAGGAGGGTTTATTGTAAAGATGGATTCGATGTTGCAGAAAAATAACCTGCAGAATAATTATGAGTTAATAGGTGCAGGTGTAAGCAGCAACAAGGTGTATGATTTGTATTTGCGGCTTGAAGATGATGTGCTGAATAAAAACCCAGATGTTGTTGTAATTTTTATTGGTGTAAATGATGTATGGCATAAAAGATTAATGGGGACAGGCACTGACGCCGATAAATTTGAACGATTTTATAATGCAATCCTGAAAAAGCTTTCTGATAAAAACATCAAAGCAATACTTTGTACACCCGCTTCCATTGGAGAAAAAACAGATAACAGCAACGATCTGGATGCTGAATTAAATAAGTATTGTGATATTGTTCGCAGCATTGCAGCAAAAAATAATCTTCCACTGATAGACCTAAGAAATATTTTTATTGAATACAATCTTAAAAACAATCCGGGAAATTATATCAAAGGGATACTTACAACCGACGGCGTACACCTGAATAATAAAGGCAACCAGTTAGTAGCTGATGAAATGTGGAAAGCCATTTCTAAACACTGATCTTATTATTGTTTATGCCAATACTCTATTCCTCCATTTCTTCTTTTCCATTTCTTTTATAATCCAGGTCGTCATAGAATCGTTCGTCAAAAGTATATTTCGATGGTTCGCCATTTTTTAAAACAATGTAAAGCATGCCGATGACAAGGAAAGGGGAAAGAAAGAACATTGTAAAAATAATTCCCGGTGCAATACCAATTTGCGGTGTTGAAGTATATATCAATAAGTATAATATAACAATACTGATAGCAATCCGTGCTTTTTTCAATGGTAATTATTAATACATTAATTGGAAAACCAGTAATAAATTTACACAATTTTTTTGCCAAAAACTTACCTGCTAAATATTTAAGAGCATTAAAAAAGTTGCCATTGCTGGCAACTTTTTTAAAACTTAATGATCAATTCTCTTAATTTTTTACCGGAAGCAACGCATAGTTTTTACCATACTCCATCATCTGCGCAAAAAAACTTTGCGGATATTCAATCTTCACATCAGTAACATTTTCTCCATTCATTACAGCCACTAACTTTGGTTGTATAAATCCTTTGTAGGGTTTTAAATTCAATTTGGTGTAACGCTCTAACACTTCCTTATGCAAGGCGGCATCAACCTTTACACCATAGTTCTCTACCAGGTTTTTGCCGGCATTAAAATCACCTTCAGATTTTATGCGTTGAATTTCCCGTAGCAACTGCCCAAACAAATCTTTTAGCTTATTATAATCATTAATCTTAACGTAGGTCTTTCCATTCTGCTTCACCATTTCCACAACATTATCCTTTTTACCTTTCTCAAAAACCCATTTTGCATTCAACTGCCTGTTGCGCATATGAGCCTCTTCTACCTGGTCACCAAGCTTCAGCCGGGTAAGCTGAGTCATAAGGCCATTCATCATATAACTATCAAATTCTGCCATGCCTACTTCCAGGGATGGCGCAACACCAATTTCAATAATTTTTGGATCCATAATATAGTATAAGGCTACAAGGTCCGCTCTTGCCTCTTCTAAACATGAGGCATAATTTTTCAGTGTTTTATCTGTTGTTTCCACACCGGGATTTATCTGCCCTGATGCATGACCAATACACTCATGCATATCTGTATGCAGGTCTGCAGAAAGATTACCCCACCTTTTCATTCTTTGCTTCACAGTATCATTTAATACAAACTCATCCAGCATGCCACTTTTAGCACTGGCCACATTGTATGAATAAATTATATTACTCAGCGATACTGATTTTGATCCATGATCTTTTCTTATCCAGTCTGCATTGGGCAGGTTAATACCAATTGGGGTGGAAGGCGCAGCATCACCAGCTTCTACAATTACAGTAATTGCTTTTGCAGTAATCCCCTTCACATTCTTCTTTTTATGTTCGGGCATTAAGGGCGAATTATCTTCAAACCATTGTGCCTGGTCTGCAATAGCTTTAATGCGTTTGGTCGCTTCCAAATCTTTCAAGGAAACCACGCTTTCAAAGCTTCCTTTTTTACCAATAGGATCAAGATATACTTCTGTAAAACCATTCACCACATCTATGCGACTATTAATATCATTAACCCAGGCAATAGCATACTCATCATATTTTGTAAGGTCACCAGTTCTGTAATATTCAACCAGGAGTGTCAAGGCCTTTTTCTGTTCCGCATTTTCAGCTACGCCTGCAGCTTTCTCCAGCCAGCCCGCAATTTTTTCAATAGCAGCCGAATACATACCACCTACTTTCCAAACCTTTTCCACCACTACCCCATTCTCTTTTACATTCTTACTGTTAAGCCCCCATGAAGGCTTATCATTGGTAGCAGATAATTTTTTATAAAATTCTTCTACTTCTTTTTGTGTAACGCCTTCATAAAAATTTACAGAAGAAGCCACAACATTATCAATATTAGCCCGCTGATCTACAAGTTTAGGCTCTACCTTTAGATCATAGAAAATTGGTTTAATACGGGAAAGAAAAGCCGTTACAGTTTCGCCGGCCTCACGTGGAAGAGATGCAGTATCACTATTGTTTATGATAGATGAAAAATATTCAAAGGAACATTCAGGAATAAATTTTTCATTGCCATAATGATGATGATTACCGTTACTAAACCATACCCGGCCACAATATGTTACAAACTTTTTCCAGTCTGCACTTGAGGTATCTCCTTTAAAAGAACCATAACCTGTTTCCAGTGTTTTACGTAGCATAAGGCCATATTTACTATGCTGATCATAAATAATATCCCTGCCACACATAGCAGCTTCATAAAGATAATAAGCCAATTGCTTTTGCTGAAGGCTGAGGCCATTAAAGCCGGGTACCTGGTAGCGTAACAATTGCAGGTCGCCAAAGGATTCTGCATTTACTGCAAAACTGGTATCATAGGCATCCGCAACTACAGAGGCAGTACTATCTTTTTTAACTTCGCCGCTCGTATCGGTTTTACTATCATTACATGACCATGTAAAAATTGATAATAACAATAATGGGGTAAATAACTTTAATATGTACTTCATAAATAATAATTTGGGCGATAAAAGTACGATTATCTCATAACCCTTTATCAAATTTAAGTAGATAGCTTTTTTTTAGAGTCTACCTTGTTTTTATAACCTACGGCCATGTTACACAAATTATTTTTTTTAATGCATTCTCTCAGCCGCTACAAATATTAAGAGCCAGGAATACTCAGGCAGATTTGTAACTGATGTTACTTAAATATACAGGTAGAATCGGGTAATGGTTCCACGGGCCTGCATGTTCCAAATCATAAGCCATACAGGTGTTCATTAAAAAAATCTACCCGGTTCCTTTTCTTAAATTATATTTACGTAGGATTTCGTCTGCTTTAAATAAATAGGAATATGCCTATATACATGGATGTACATATTGTTCCTGGAGTAAAAGCGAGGGATGTTGCCGAGGCACATATGAAAGACATGCTTCACCAGAAAGAATTTGGATGCAAATGCATGACATACTGGATTGATGAGGGCAGGGAAAGTATATTTTGCCTGGTTGATGCGCCGGATAAAAAAGCCGTGGAGGACATGCATAGCAAGTCTCATGGTTTAATCCCCAATAAAATAATAGAAGTAAGTACAAACCTGGTGGAATCATTTCTAGGCCGCATTTTTGATCCAACCGAAGCAAAAATTTCGGACGACGGCTTAAAAGTTTTCAGCGATCCGTCCTTTCGCATTTTATTAATTACCAAAATAACCGACCCTGTTCTATTAAAAAATAAATTTGGCGTAGAGCAATCCAATGAACTACTGAAACAGCAAAATGGCATTATTAGAAAGTGCCTTATGGAATATGGAGGCAGGGAGGTTGAACAAGTGGGCACAGGTTTCGTAATTTCATTTGCTTCAGCTGCGGACGCAGTCGCTTGTGCTTTGGCAATACAAAAAAATATACCTCCCACACATGCAGATGTAACCGGATTGAGAATAGCCATAAATGCCGGGGAACCCGTGGGAAAGACAAATAAATTATTTGGTGACACAACGCAATTTGCAGGATACCTCTGTGCAATTGCAAAAACGCACCAGGTTGCCATTTCTTCTTCTGTAAAAGAATTGGTATCAAAAGACATGTTTCAAAATGGAAAAAATAATTTTTTAAGCTTAGCAAAAACTGATGAAGCAGCGCTGGAATTATTATTCAGCAAACTGGTAGAAAACTGGCAGGACAGTGAATTTGACATTCCGGATTATTGCCAAGCGATGGCCATGAGTCAATCACAATTGTATCGCAAAACCATTGCACTTACTGGCTTATCACCAAATATTCTTTTAAAAGAATTCAGGCTTGAGAAAGCAAAAGAACTTATGAACAAGCAGGATTATACAATTTCACAGATAACTTTTGAATCAGGATTTACAAGCCCTTCCTATTTTACCAAATGCTTTAAAAAGAAATATGGCCTTCTGCCTATGGCTTACCTTGATCTTCTTCGTTAAATTTTTTAAGGTTTAATTTTACTATTAAAAGACCGATTTGTACCATTTAAATTGCTATCAATTGAATGATTTGTTACATACCACCGGCTTAACAGGGTTGTACTTTTAATGTATTAAATCATTTTAAAATAAACATCATGAAAATGTTATTTGTCCGCAAAACAGCATTCATTGCAGTATTATTTTTTTCATCAATGGTTGGTAAAGCCCAAAACACAATCACTCCAAACAATTTAAAAACAACAAATTTATCAGAAATGAAAACTTATGTAATTGAAAGAGAAATACCTGGTGCAGGTAAATTAACGGCAGCACAATTGAAATCCATATCTCAAACTTCATGTACTGTATTAAAAGAAATGGGCCCACAGATCCAGTGGATACACAGTTATGTCACTGGCGACAAAATTTATTGTATCTACAAAGCCCAGAATATTGAATTGGTTAAAGAGCATGCTAAAAAAGGCGGCTTTCCTGCCAATGCGGTTAACGAAGTTGCAACTGTCATTAGTCCTGCTACGGCTGAATAAGAATAATTCTTTTCTCTAATAACTTTTAAGGCTAAACTGGTGCGCCAATAACGCACCTTTTTTTATACATAGAAATAAAAAAGGGCATTGGAAAAAACAGGAGGTTATGACTTCTTCAAATAGCTTTTTGAAATCGTTAATGAATTAAATAAATTTGATTACAAATGGCGAGGATGACCAAAGGTCTTTATCCATTACAGAAAAATTAATGAAGAAAAAAAATATCCCTTTCGACTTTGTCTTAGATTATCTATTTCCGCTTGAGGTTACAGTGAAACCAATGTTTGGCTTATGGGCTGTTTATATGAATGATAAAATAATATTTGCTCTAAGACAGCGAGATGATCACCCTGAAACAAACGGTGTTTGGATTGCGACAAAATCAGAACACCATGAGAGTCTGAAAAAAGAATTTCCTTCTATGTGTTCAATTTCTATTTTTTCAAAAGGCATTAAGGAAACAAGCTGGCAGGTGCTACCGGCTGATTCAGAAGATTTTGAAACATCAGTAATACAAGCCTGTAACCTGGTTAAACATTATGATACTCGTATTGGCGTAATCCCTAAGCCACGGCAATCTAAAACTAGAAAGAAGTAAATCTTATTTCAGCGTTTCATCCAGCCATTTATAAAATTCATGCTGCCATACAAGTGCGTCCTGTGGGGTAAGCACCCAATGATTCTGATCCGGTAATAAAATAAATTTACTTTTTATGCCACGCAGTTGCGCCGCCTGGAACGCTTGTTGGCCTTGCTCTATCGGCACACGATAATCTTTGCCGCCCTGGAAAATAAGTATGGGCCTGTTCCATTTAGCTACTAAATCACTTGGATTAAACCGGGCAAAACTTTTTTGTGCCGCTGCATTATTTTTTTCCCAGTAAGCACCACCCTTATCCCAGTTTTCAAACCACATTTCATCCGTGGTTCCATACATGCTCCGCAAATCAAAAACGCCATCATGGGAAATAAATGATTTAAACCTGTTGTTATGAATACCGGCAAGATAGAAAGCAGAATAGCCTCCATAACTGGCGCCTACACAACCCAGGCGGGCCTTATCCACATATTTTTCTTTGCTCAATGCATCAATTGCGCTAAGGTAATCTTTCATCACCTGGCCGCCCCAGTCTTTGCTTATCTGCTCATTCCATTTGGTGCCGTGGCCGGGCATTCCCCTGCGGTTAGGCGCTACAATGATGTAACCGTTTGCTGCCATCAACTGGAAGTTCCAACGGAATGAATAGAATTGTGTGAGCGGACTCTGCGGTCCTCCCTGGCAATAAAGCAGTGTGGGATATTTTTTTGAAGCGTCAAAACCAGGCGGGTAAATTACCCACACCAGCATGTCTTTGCCATCAGTAGTTTTAATAAAACGTCTTTCAGTTTTGCTCATGCTTAACGTTGCATATACAGCATCATTAACATGCGTGAGTTGTTGCATGGCGCCGCTATTTACATCTGTATTGTATAGCTCGGCCGCATGGTTCATATCCGTCCTGGAAACAATAATATTATTTCCAGACTGGCCCACAATACCGGTGATATCAAAATCTCCTTTGGTTATTTGTCTTATAACCAGGGCCATTTTGGTAAGCCCCGGGTAGCTTACTTCAAATAATTGAAGTGTTCCATTAATGGGAGCAGTAAAATAAATTTTTCTACCATCATTGCTCCAACGAAAACCTTCTACATGAATATCATCACGATGAGCAGTAAGGTTCATTTTTGTGTTACCATTATATACAATGATATCCTGCTTGTCCGCCTCATAGCCCGCCCGCTTCATGCTGAGCCATGCAAGTTCACCGGCTTTGTTGTAAGATGGGTTTATATCGTAGCCGGGCATACCTGCCGTAAGGTTAGTAGTTTTGCCAGTTTCTAAATTATAAGCATATAAATCTGTATTAGTACTAAGTGTATAAGCCGTGCCGTATTTTTTCTTGGCACAGTAAACAACATCTTTACTGTTGGGGTTCCACACATAATCCTCATCTCCGCCAAAAGGCTTTTGTGGGCAATCATAAGGCTCATCTTTCATGAGATCAACTGCAGTTCCTGTGCGTTTTCCTTCTGCATAAGGTGATAAAATTACATGTCCGAATTTTCCATCTTCATATTCATCCCAATGCCGGTATGTAAGATTATCAAAAATATAAACATTGGATTTTGACAATTCCGGGTAATAGTCCTTGCCCGTGACGTTTTTAATTTTCACTTCATCACTATAGATGATATATTTTCCATTAGGAGAAATTTTTTCATTGTTCAGCATGCTATCCATATTATTTATAATTATTGCTGCCCCGCCGCCAACAGGCACGGCATAACTCTTTTTTGATAATTTATTTTCTGCTGCATTGGGTGTGGATACATTATAAATAACATATTGCCCGTCTTTGCTGATACCTTTTGAAGTAACCCTGCCCAGTTGCCAGAGCAATTCCGGCGTCATTAAGTTTTGAGCAGTTGATGAAATGTAAATGAGGCTGGCAATAATGAAAAGTAATTGTTTCATGTTAATATAAGTTTTGGATTAAAGGTCAGTATTTTCTGTGGCTGATACCGAAATTTTATTTTTTTGGAAATTCCCTATTGGACAACCTCGTATCGCCATTGAGAGGAGCCTTAAATAATTATTCAATGAATGCAAGGTTTTTAGTGAAGAAGCGTCTTGCCCACACATCTCCGTTGCGTCATTGCGAGGAGCCATAAATAATCATTCGGCGGACACAATGCTATTAGCGAAGAAGCAATCTGAGCTACTATTGTAAAGCCACGGCGTTTTTTTTGTATCGTCATTGCGATGAGCCATAAATAATCATTCGGCGGGCACAATGTTATTGGCGAAGAAGCAATCTGGGCTACTATTGTAAAGCCACGGCGTTTTTTATTAGGAGCCAAGGGTTATAAAATTCATTAGCTTGTTTGTTAATTTTGTTACTACAGATTGCTTTGTCTCAAAGAGATTTGAGTAAACCAATAATCATTCAGTAATGCTCCTCGCAAAGACGTTTAGTAGTTCCTCGCAATTAAGAATAAAATCCTTAACAATGACGAAACAAATTTTTACATTAGCATATGCAATGGGGTGGTACGGTATATATGATGTGTAGTATTAATAACCGTGTTATTTACACCGGGGTAACAAGTAATTTATTTTGGAGAGTATTAGAACATAAAGAAAAGAAAAACATGAATTGCTTTACTGCAAAATACAATTGCCAAAAACTTGTGTATTTTAATAGCTTTCCGACCATAGAAGAAGCTATTTCTGAAGAGAAAAGGATCAAAGCTGGAAACCGGAAACAAAAAGAAATGCTTATCGACAAAATGAATCCTGAATGGCGGGATTTATGGAATGATATCAAAGACTGGTGAATTTACCTTTAGCTTTGTGCTTATAAACAATACCTATGAACAGCAATGACCCCCTGCACGGAAAAACACTCGAATCCATTTTGAATGAACTTGTACACCATTTTGGATGGGAAGAACTCGCATCATTTATAAACATCAATTGTTTTAAAAGCAATCCTTCTATAAAATCGAGCTTAACTTTTTTGAGAAAAACGGAATGGGCCCGCAAAAAGGTGGAAGAACTTTATTTACAAAGCATCGCAAACCAACATCAATCTTGACAAATGAAACCATTATAGCCCAAACGACCAAATGGATTGAAAATGTAGTTATAGGCTGCAACTTTTGTCCCTTTGCCGGCAGGGAACTGAAACGTGGAAGCATTCATTTTGAAGTAATTAATTATGCCAGCAATAAATCTGCCTTAGAGGCCTTGTCAAAAATTTTTACCGGCCTGGATGATGACGCATTTATTGAAACAAGCTTACTCATTATGCCCGGATCTTTTCCAGATTTTAAAGCATACCTGCAAATGGTTGACCTGGCGCAAAGTCTGTTATACAAGGAAAACTATGATGGAGAGTACCAATTGGCAAGTTTTCATCCCCTTTATTTATTTGCGGGCAGTACCGAAAATGATGCATCTAATTACACTAACCGCAGTCCTTATCCAATGCTACATGTGTTGAGAGAAGCCTCCCTTACTTTAGCCATAGATAATTACCCTGGTACAGAAAAAATACCTGCAAATAATATTGCCAGGGCAAATAAAGCCGGTCTGGCACAGATGAAGCGGTTAAGGGATGCATGCTTCTAATTCATGTATGCATTACTGCACAGGCAGAGGTTTAAAGTTTAACAGCTATTCTGGCCTTATTAGCGTACCTTTGCGTTGTGATTAAAAGTTCTTCCAACATTAGTACTGATAAGTATCTATACTTACTCTCGTCCTTATAATACTCAATAAAACTTTTTGCTGCGATCCTTTATCACCGGAATTTTATTTCTATTATTTAAAAATATTTTTTTATGAACATGTACGTATCAAACCTCAGTTTTCATTCAACAGATGAAGTACTGAAAAATTTATTTGCAGCATTTGGAACAGTTTCTTCAGCCAAAATTATTACAGACAGGGAAACAGGTCAGAGCCGTGGCTTTGGTTTTGTAGAAATGGATTCTGATGATGAAGCCAACGCAGCTATGAAAGCGCTTAATAATAAAGATATTGAAGGTCGTCCTATGTCAGTTTCTTTGGCTAAAGAGAAAGAAAGACGCAACGATAGCCGGAGATGGTAATATAGTTTAGATTTAGAGGCCTGGGTGCCGAAGACAGGTCTAGAGGTTTAGGTGGTTAGTTCTTGATGGCACCTAAAGCATTCTTCAATATTTAAAATAAAATAAATTATGGCAAAAGATTCCATTGTTCAATTTGTAGGGTATATCACCCAGCTTAACCAGGAAGTGTTTGAGCCAGATTGGGAGCAATATTCGCAAACCCTTGCTAATAAAAAAACAGACTTGTTTTTATTGGAGCAAACTGATGAATCTAAAAATAAATTCAGGTATATCTCAAAGCATATCTGGCCCGAAGCAGATTTTAATCACAGCATGGTATATGAAAAACCATCACGCTTTTTCCCGGAGCATAGCGTTAAAATTGTGCAGACTGGTGGTTATTTTCCCTTGCAATCAAAAAAAAGACAAAAGGAAGAGACTGATTGCAAACTCGTAGCTTTTTTAAGCCATGATGAAAATGATTTGGAATATTATCAGCAGTTGGCAGGTAAAAACCACGTGGAGGTTCACCAGGCCTATTACGAAAGCTGTTCTTATGGTTATGTCCTGGAGTTTTCCGTTTCTGAAAGGGATGCAGATGAACTTTTACAAGCCTTAAAAAAACACACTTCTGTGGAAGCCGGTATTTACCGGGAATGCCTTGTACCACATATTTAAATCAATACACTAATTTTACATAAACAATTAAAAAGTCTATGGCAGAAACCTGGAACAAAAAAGAAAGGGAAAAGAAAAAGAAAGCTATTAAAAAAGAAAAGGCCGAACGCAAACAGGAACGTAAGGACAATCCTGAAAGCAAAAGCTTTGATGATATGCTTGCTTACCTTGATGAAAATGGAAATCTTTCTTCCACACCTCCCGATCCTAAAAAGAAAGTGAACGTAAAACTTGAAGATATTGAGATAGGTGTGCCTAGGCATGTGCCCCTTAGTGCTGAAGAGCTGATTCGCAAAGGAATTGTTACCCATTTTAATGATTCAAAAGGATACGGTTTTATAAAAGACCTGGAAACACAGGAAAGTGTTTTTGTACATATCAATTCCCTTACAGAAGAAATAAAAGAAAACAACAAAGTAAGTTTTGAGGTAGAAATGGGACCAAAAGGTGCAAACGCTGTTAATGTGAAGATTATTAAATAAGAATACTTTTTAAAATTCTGGATTGGCATTCTGTAAAGGATGCCATTTTGCGTTTTAATGAACTTTTATGATTCTTATAATGCAATAAAAACAGTAGTTAGCGCCAAATTGTTTTTATTTTATAATTAACTTACTGAAGAAATAAAAACAACTTTATGAACCAGGACATTATAAACCTTTACGATGAATACACACACAAGCCCTTAAGTCGGAATGAATTTATTAAAAGACTTGTGTTACTCACCGGAAGCACCATGGCTGCAATGGCAATTTTACCCATGATTGAATCAAATAATGCCAGGGCCTCAACCATTTCCGCCGATGAATTATTTACGGAAACAATCAGTTATTCCGGTGTTCCCGATAGCATGCAGGCTTATGTGGCAAGGCCAAAAAAACACAAATCCTACCCTGCCATAATAGTTATTCACGAAAACCGCGGATTGAATGCACATATAGAAGATGTAACAAGGCGTGCTGCAAATGCAGGTTATCTGTCTATTGCTCCAAATGCGCTGTCTGCCTTGGGCGTGACAGCAGTAAACGAAGATGAAGCAAGAACAAAATTCCAGGAGTTAAAGCCAGAAAATAATTTACAGAATTTCATAAACGTTTTTGACTATCTCAAAACACGGAAAGATTTTAACGGCAATGTTGGTTGTGTTGGTTTCTGCTGGGGGGGTGCAATGGCCAATAGCCTCGCAGTAAATGTGCCCACTCTAAAAGCTGCAGTTGCTTTTTATGGCCGCCAGCCAAAGGACGAAGATGTAAGCAAAATAAAAGCGGCCGTACAACTGCATTATGCCAGCCTTGACACAGGTGTGAATGCAGGCATACCCGCATACGAGGAAGCCTTAAAGAAAAATAATGTTGCCTACGAGCTTTACATATACGAAGGCGTAAACCACGCTTTTCATAATGATACTTCTGCTGCACGTTATAATGAGGCTGCTGCAAAACTTGCATGGCAACGAAGCCTGGATTTTTTTGCAAAACACCTTGCATAAAAAAAGCTCAAAAAAGAGCTTAGAAATTTAGTATAAACAAATGCTTTAATTACCAGGCTGGGTACCTAAATTATTATAAATAGTTGTGCGCATGCTGTACAATGCTTGCAGGCGATCTTGTTTCTTCGATAAATCTTTACTTAGGCTGTTTATCTTTTTTTCTTGCTTTACCACATCATTATCTGCTGACCTTGATTTTTTTGCTTTTCTCACAGCAGTTCTGGCGCTTCTTTTAGCTTTTTTTGCATCCTTAACTGAACCATCATTGGTCATTTGGTCTGCACGGTCGCTGCTGTGTTCAGCAGAGCTCTGGGCAGTGGCTTCAGCAGAACTGGCTTTTGCCCTAATCCCGGGCAAATCGTTTTGTGCTTCCGAAAGCTTAACAGTTAAGTTGGCTATGTCCTTGGTCACATCCAATATTTCAGCGTTTAACTTTAATGTATCGGATGCGTTTTTATACTTCTGTGCATAAGTACTAGTTGCACTTAATAATGCAACAAGCAGGATAAAGGGTAAAATTAATTTTTTCATTAGTTAATAATTTAGATGTGGATAATAGTTTTCTGGTTAATAAAATATTTATTATTCCCGATAAACATTTTAAATGCCTGAATCCAGGATTGTTTAAGCAAGAATCTCATTTGCATTGGCTACTTTCATACAAATCACATAGCGCATTAATAACAAGCCATATATAGTGCCAGATAATTAAAAGACCTTTTCATTTTTGTTATAAGAGTATCCGTTTACCCTCTTATTCAAAATAAAACAGTATTTCATTCCTTTTGGACATCATATAATCTAAGCTGTGCAATTCAACAGAATATCAATAACACAGCATTCTTATAATATTTACAGATGGGATAAGCCGTATAATTTTAGTTATTGTTTTTACGCATAAATATTAGCTTTAATAAATAAATAATAAAAACAGCTTCTTCATTCACAAATAAGATATGTCAACTCCACTTTCTGCTTCAGGCTTACCAGGAAAAAGGAAAATAGTATTGGTTCCATTATTTGGCCTGGCTATCATCGCAATTCTCTGTTTCGCCTTTCCTGTAATTCCGGCTCATATCAGTACTTTTCCCATAAGTTTTGCTGATACTGCCTGGATGCTCACTGCCACCGCCCTTGTGTTGATTATGACACCCGGCCTGGCTTTTTTTTATGGCGGAATGGTAAATAAAAAAAATGTACTCTCTACTATGCTCCAAAGTTTTATCTGCATGGTGATAATTACATTGTTGTGGGTCATTGTAGGATTTAGCCTTTCTTTCGGAAGTTCTGTTGGGGGCTTATTTGGCAACCCTGCTACTTTTTTTATGATGCGTAATGTACTTGACGGAGCCCCCTGGAAGCTGGCACCTACCGTCCCGTTGGTTTTGTTTGCATTTTTCCAGTTAAAGTTTGCCATAATAACTCCAGCACTTATTACTGGAGCATTTGCAGAAAGGATTCGTTTTCGTTCTTATCTTATATTCATTTGCCTGTTTTCCATTTTTATATATAGCCCGCTTGCCCATGCCACCTGGCATCCGGAAGGGATATTATATAAACTTGGTGTACTGGATTTTGCGGGAGGAACCGTTGTGCACATGAGTGCCGGCTGGGCTGCACTGGCAAGCGCTTTATACATGAAGCGCCGTTTTGAGCCTTCACATAATCCCGCCCGTATTACTTATGTGCTATTAGGCACAGGCCTGCTTTGGTTTGGCTGGTTTGGTTTTAATTCGGGCTCTGCCTTTGGTGCCAATCATTTAGCGGCTACTGCCCTTGCCACCACTACCACGGCTTCTGCAGCAGCTGCTTTTGCATGGATATGTTTTGATATTTTACGGGGCAAGAAGCCCACCGCTATGGGCACTTGTATCGGTATTGTTGTAGGACTTGTGGCTATAACCCCTGCTGCAGGTTTTGTGTCTATCCCCCACTCTATTTTAATAGGCATGATAAGCAGTATCATTAGCAATATGATTGTAGATTTCCGCAGCCGCACTTCGATTGATGATACACTGGATGTTTTTCCCTGCCACGGAGTGGGAGGCATTGTGGGCATGCTGCTCACCGGCGTATTTGCTCATAAAGCCATTAATGAAGCAGTTAGCAGTAATGGATTATTATTTGGCGAAACCCATTTATTTTTTGTGCAATTAATAAGTATGGCTGGGGTTTCAGTATTTGTGTTTGGAGGCACACTACTTTTACTGAAGTTAACAGATTTAATTAGTCCTCTGCGGGTGGGTGAAGCAGCAGAAAAAGCAGGCCTGGATTTTTCTCAGCATGGAGAAAGACTCTAATTATTTTAATTTAGTATCTGCAATACCCCAGGCCTACTTTGAAAGCTAATCATTTCAATTATTAACGCCCAGCTGCTGCATCATTACACTATCCAGCATATAAATCCTTGCCTTTTTTATCAGCCCATTTTCCAGGTCGTAGCTTACAATCAACGGAACATTTACTTCTTTTTGGGTAGCAGGTAATTCACCTAGTGCACCAATATGCTTTCCGGTAAAGTTTGCTTCAAGCAAGGCCTTATCTTCTGTAATGATTGAACTGATTAATTCGGCCTTTGCATCAAATGCAACATGATAGAAAAAATGTAATAGGTTAGCAATGGCTTCCCTACCCACTGTTTCTTCTCCTGAACTCATATTTTTAAAAACAGCATCTTCAGTAACATATTGCACATCGTGCGTTTTCATATAGGCTTCCATGTTTTGCTGGGAGATGCTAAGTAAATCTCTTTCAAGAATTGTCTCTGACATAATTGACATTTTTTATAGATGAATAAAAAATTTATTTGTTGTTCAGAAGCGGGGATAAAAGGTATAAAAAATTTAGTATATTTTATAGTAAATAATGGTATAATTTATAAAAAAAATTAGCCAGCAAAGCTTTATTGATTTACTCTTCGAAGGAGGATAATAAATCAATATATATTAACCTATGATGCTTTTATATTTCAAGGGCAATTTATTCCCAAATAACTAGCAGCCCAACTGATGATTTATGTCATAATTTGCTAGAGAGTATTCGGATAATTTTGCCGGGCTAAAAAAAATAAACCTGCCTGTAAAAAAAAAGTTTGACACTAAAAATAACTACATGAAAATTCCGGTTAATTATGTAAGTCCTAAAGAAGCACTTTCTGTTATACAGTCTAATCAACGGGTGTATATACATGGCAGTGCTCACACACCTACCTTATTACTTAAGCACCTTACGCTTGAAGCTCACCGTTTACAAAATGTAGAAATTATTTCTATTAGTGTATATGGAGAGTTGCATATTGATAAGCCTGAATTTAAAGATAATTTCCACCTGAATTCCCTATTTGTTTCTGCAAGTGCACGTAACGCTGTTCAAGAAGGTTATGCCGATTATGTTCCTGTTTTTTTAAGTGAAATACCAGAATTGTTCCGTCAGAATATATTGCCGCTTGATGTAGCTATCGTGCATGTATCCACACCGGACAATCATGGCTATTGCTCGCTTGGTGTTTCGGTAGATGTGGCCCGCAGTGCAGTAAACACCGCCAAAATACTAATAGCCCAGGTAAACCCTAACTTACCCAGGACGCATGGAGATGGCATGATACATAGCAGTCGTTTTCATGCTATGGTATATTGCGAGGATCTATTGCATGAAGCAAATTTTGGTGAGAAAACAGGTGCCAATGAACTAAAGATTGGTGAATATATCGCTGAAATGATTGAAGATAAAAGTACACTGCAGATGGGTATTGGCGCCATTCCCGACGCTGTGCTTCGCTGCCTGTACAGCCATAAAAACCTGGGCGTACATACAGAAATGTGCAGCGATGGCATTATAGACCTGATTGAAAAAGACGTCATCAATAACAAGTTTAAAAATATTCATCCTAATAAATCGGTTTCTTCATTTGCACTGGGCTCAAAAAAATTATATGATTATGTAAATGATAATCCCTCTTTTGCTTTTCTTGATGTGGATTATGTAAATGACCCCCATGTTATTCGCCGCAATGATAAAATGATTTCTATCAACAGTGCTATTGAGATAGATATTACCGGCCAGGCATGTGCAGATTCAATAGGCACCTACCAGTTTTCCGGTGTAGGTGGCCAGATGGATTTTATGAGGGGAGCCGCATTAAGCATTGGCGGTAAACCCATCATTGCCCTTCCCTCACGCACCGCCAAAGGTATTCCCCGCATTGTGCCAACGCTAAAACCGGGAGCCGGCGTAGTTACTACCCGTGCACATATGCATTACGTGGTAACAGAATATGGTGTTGCTTACCTGTTTGGAAAAAACCTGCGACAGCGTGCAAAAGCTTTGATTAATATTGCACATCCTGATGATCGGGAAATGTTGGAAAAATCATGCATGGAAAGATTTAAACAATTTTAAAATACTTTCAACAAAATAAAAGATAAATATGATTGAGCAAACAGCACTGGTAGTAACCGAATGGAAATATTATGGACCTGATGATTTCCCTGATGATGCTGCTATATCCGAAAATACATTACTGGATGTGATGAAAAAAAGAGCGCCCACAAAAAAAGGGATAGCCTGCAGGTTCAGCACTTATTTTTCGCTAAACAATAAGGATATACTTACTTACGTGGCTGATAATTCTTATGTAATAGATTTAGACGATGTGATTGACAAAAAGGAATTGCTTTCTATGATTAGGAATACTTATAACGAGTTTAAAGAAAGATTTGACTTGAGAAAACTCGGCACAGTTTTGCAGGATATTACATTAAAGCCACTGGAAGAAAATAAAATTCATTTTGAATCTATTCTTCCCATGTTGGTTTAGCAAAAATCAGCAATGAAAAAAAGTGCTATTACTACCATATTTACAGACCTGGGTGGCGTATTGCTTACTAATGGCTGGGACAGGGGAAGCCGCAGAAAGGCTATTGACTTCTTTAAACTTGACCCGGAAGAAACAGAAGAAAGACATCATCTTACTTTTGATACATACGAAGTAGGAAAGATTACCCTGGATGAATATCTTGACAGGATTGTATTTTACAAAAAACAACCATTCAGCCGTAAAGAATTCAAACAATTTATGATGTCGCAATCACGGCCCCACACTGATATGCTTTCATTGCTTCAGCATATAAAAAACAAATACGGGATAAATATTGCTGTGTTAAGTAATGAGGGGCGGGAACTTGCTGAATACCGCATCAAAAAATTTAAGCTACATGATTTTGTAGATTTTTTCATAGTATCCAGCTTTGTTCATTTTCGTAAGCCTGATGCAGATATTTTTCGTATTGCCCTGGATACAGCACAGGTGAAGCCCGAACAGGTTTTGTACATTGAAGACAGGGCCATGTTTGTGCAGGTAGCAGAAGGTCTTGGCATACAAGGCCTGGAGCATATAAATTATGACACAACCCGCAATCATCTCAATAAACTGGGCTGGAAATAATTTTCGCCAGTTTGCATTTGGAAGAACTTACCTCTGGTGTGGGAAATAATTAACATTCCATAACTGAAGCATTGAACGTATTCAGTTACTTTCACGCAATCAGGAAAAAAAATAGTCAATCGCTTTATGTTTTTAAAAATTCTCACAGTTGCTGGCCTGGCCACTTTTGAAATTTATGCAGCTATTCCTGCGGGTTTTGCTTTTGGCCTATCTCTATCATCCATTTTAATTGCAAGTATCACCGGTGGTCTTGTTGGTGTATTTGTTTCAGCATTTCTAGGAGATAAAATAAGGGCATTTTTTCATAAAAATAAACCCACAAAAGAAAAGAAGGAGGCACACCCCATGGTGCACCGCATCTGGAATAAATATGGCCTTATTGGCCTTGGATTCTTAGGAACTTTTACCGTGGGTGCTCCCGTAAGTATAGCTGTAGGCGTTGGTTTAAATGCAAACCTGAGAAAACTCATTACCTGGTGTTGCGTAGGCGTAATCTGCCGTTGCATAAGTTTTTCGTTACTGGGTTATTATGGTTTGCAATTGATTTAAAATATAATGTGGAAACTTAATTAAATTGATTATCCAAACTTGATTTTCTAATTATAGATAAAAATAAATGGGCCGGCAAATTGCCGGCCCATTTATTTTTTTTAAAATTTATTTGTGTTTGAAAAGGTAAAACACACCCAGTTGAAATCCCCGGTTTTTTGAATTTACTGTTCCGCTTTCATTTATATTGCTCAGACCTACATTATAGCGGGCATCCACACCAAATCCTGATGGTACGTGCACATAACCTATACCTGCACCAAGTCCGAAATCAACAGTTTTAAGATTATCTTTTATATCCGTTTTCACTGATCCTACCTCATGCTTAGCTCCTACAAGGAAACCAACCTGGGGACCTGCCTGCAACCTGAATCCATTATTAAACATATATTGAAACAACACGGGTACATTTATATATCCCAGGTTTATTTTATTTTCTACATTTAATACTGAATATTTTGCGCCTTGGGCTGAGTACACAACTTCCGGCTGTAAAGCCAATTGCGGTGCCAGATGAATATGCCCAATTAAACCTGCATTAAAACCAGGCTTCATATCATATTCAGCCCCATTGTCATTATGGATATTATACAGGTTCAATCCACCTTTAATACCAATGTTTACATGCTGGGCACTTACCGCACTAGTCATCATCATTGCAGCCACTGCTGCAGTTACATAAAATTTCATACTTGTTTTTTTTGTGTTATTTAAAATACTGGAAAATGATTTTTCAATCTTTTAGTTTCCCAGGCTATTGATACTATAATTAAAATTGATTAAAATTAAAAGCTGATTCTCTGTTAGCTATATTAAAGGTCATCAAGAAAATGATGACCTGCTAAATAAATAATTTGAGATCTTAAATAATGGAATTAGTGTTTTATGACTACGCCTACTTTCTTAGTTTCTACACTTACGCCATTTTTGTCTAGTACAACGTTTGTAGATTTTGCAGGGCCGGGGTTTACAACAATAACAGGCTTTGAAGGCGCTGGAACCACAATAACTTCTTTTTTAACTTCTGCTTCCTTGTCATTACAAGCAGATAATAAAATAATGACCACAAGGGCAAAAAATCCAGTTAGTTTTTTCATATATTAGAATTTAGTACTGCAATTGGTTTATTGCACATTAAGTGCTGCAGTACTATACCATAGTCAATAATGAAGCCTCGATTAGTAATAACACTTTTTCAAGGCGTATTGAGCCTGATAATCTTAATGGATATTTATTAGCTGTATATGTAGAAAAAAGTTTGAAAACTTTTTATGGGGTATAATCTGCCCATATGTCTATTATTTATTATCCTGATCCTTACCATATTTTTTAAACAAATCAAGTTTAAACTGTACATTCCCGTCAGCACCAGGTCTACCCCGGAGAAAAATACTACTACCCACTTTTTTATCTATTCCAATATTTACAGGGTTAAGATCTGCATCTTTTTTTTTGAGGTTGCTAAGTGGTACCTGAATGCTAATATCTGTGTTTCCCTTCTGGCTATATAGCCCTTCTACAAACAAACCCATTACTGTACTCTGAATTTCCATGCGGTTAATCTTTATTTCCTGATTGCTGATCTCAAGTTTGTCTTTCAGTTCTGCAAAACGGATATTATCAAAATCGCGGTTTTTAAAAATAAACTTCTGCATTTTTTTAACCGGTTCGTAGTTTACCAGTGCGCCATTACGCAGGGAAAAATTTACAGTACTTACCACTCCAGAGGCCGTCATTTTATCATCATCTTTTATAAACATTGATGCATTTATATCTGCTGATAACTTACCCTCAAGGTTTGAAGCAAGGATAGCATCCTGCCCAAAATTTTGGAATGCATTAAATAATTTTTTTACATCAGCATTTTCAATTTTAGTATTTATCCTTGCCTGGTAAAAATTTTGGGGTACTTTCAATAGCGATCCGTTTATACTCATACTTCCACCCGCATGTGTCATACTTAGATTATCAAGCAGGTAATTATCCTGCACCAGGCTTATCTTTCCCGAAAAATTTTCCGCTTCAAATTTCCTGTAAATAAGTTTGGCTGATTTTAAACTGACATGCAGGGACGCTTCCTGCAATGCATCATCAAGCCCTGATGAAAAGCTGTTGCTTTTTTTCTGTGTAGAAGATGTATTTACCGACCTGGGTTTTAATAGATACATGAAGGATTCCAATTTTAGAAAGGGAAGGGAAATATTCCATGAAATATTTGCCTTTTTTGGATCGGTTTTCAACAGTGATAATAAATTTTTTGCTTCTCCATTCATGCTAACTGTATGGCCAAGTACATTACACTTCAGGTTTTGCACAAACACATCTGAATTCTTAAAATTGACCAAAGCATTTACGCTTTTCATTTCCACATTTCGGGGTGTGTAAAGTAAAACAGCATTGGTAACCTCTGCATATCCATTGATAAAGGAATTGGTATTGTCATTTCTTTCCACAGGGCCCTTGTAAGTCAAATGCATTTGCAGTTTTCCATCCCTGAATTGCAGTACATTGCTGCCCATTAAGTTGTTCAGCATACTCATTTCGGGTGTTGCATGCAGGTCGCATGCCAGTATAGGTTGGTAAAGATTTGTAATACTCAACTCCTCCATCCTTACAGGAATACCACGCCATAAGCCTGAAAATTTATGCAAGACAATTTTTGAATTGGGATCACCTCTTGGTACCCCCGCCTGCATTTCGTTATTAAAAGTTCCTGAAAAAGATGCATCCGTAAAATCAAGAAAGGGAGTTTGAAGATTCACATCTTTTACCTGCCAGTTAATATTTATTAATGGCTCTCCTCCTTTAAGAGGCCCGCCAATACTGGCATTGGCAGAAATATTTCTTTCAAGGCTAACCAGGGAAAGTGAGTGCTGAATATTTTGAGGAAGCAAAGATTTTACCAATGCATAATCAGCCTTTTCTGTTTTTATACCTAAGGTAAATTGCGGCTCTACAGGTTCAGTATCAAACGAAGCACTTATCCGGAAAGGCTGCCCTTGCAGTTTAACAAGAATATTATCAAAAACGAGTTTATGTTTTAAGGATTGATAACTAAATTTAAAATCGCCTTCAAAGCTTTTATGTTCAAGGTAACTGCCCCGGTTTGTATTAAAGCTTAGGCTTTCCACCTGCAGTTTTGCATCGGTGTCAAACTCAATGTTGTCATCTTCTTTATCTACCTGTGTTTTAAGATGCTTCACCAATACCTGGTGGTTTTTCTTCTTAATGGCATCGCTCATGTGCAGCATCACATTATCCAAAACTATTTCCCTGATGCTGAAATCATCAGATTTTTTATTAAGTATAGCTGCGGTATCTTTTGTGGGATGTAGGAGGTAGGTATTCGTATAGCCGGTAGAATCCGTAAATAAATTAAAAGAAGCATCTTTTATTTTAATCCTTTTAATTGCAGCTTGTCTTGATATGAGTTTGGATATTGAAAGACTTGCAAAAGCTTCGCCTGCAACAAGAAAAGGAATGTGGTGACTCTGATATAAACTATCAGTAATGGAAACATCATGGAGTAGAACAGATATGTGTGGAAAATCCCGGATAAAACTCAATTCTACATCGCCAAGTTTTACATTACCCGCAATTTTTGAGGAAAGCATTTGTGTAACCTGCCCGATTATTTTTCGCTTGTTTGCAGAAACATAAATGACTAGGGAAATTGCTGCAACAATAATGATGATAAACAGCAGGGCCAAACTTTTTAAGATGTATTTTAATTTCGGGGGCAAAGGTTTTATTTGTATCCCAAGTTAAAACAAATTACGAACCAGCCCTGAACTATTAGTTACCTGCTATTCCATGAAAATTATTAATCATAAGTATTTACGCACAGATTATTCCACATTATTAAAAAGGAACAACCTTTGTATAGCTATGTTTGCCATCATATGCTGGCCTAAATCTTAAAAACATCAAACATGAAAAGAATCATTGCAATGGCAGTAATAGCGGCTTCATTTGCCGCCTGCGACACTAAAAAATCAGATGAAACAACTGTAACAAACGTTGATACAACCGCAACTGTTATGGCAGATGAATCAACTGTTAGAACAACATACATGCCTGCAGAAGGTGACGTAACCTATAGAAATGGAAAAGTAATGGTATATAGAACTAATGACTGGGTATTGGCAGATAAGGACGTATCCCTTGACGATGGTATTGTCGTTTACAGGAATGGAGATGTTAAAAGAGAAGATAAAGTTGTCAGGCTCGAAGAAGGCGAAACAGTAAGCAAAACGGGTAAATTTTTCAACAAAGTAGGCGAAGGCATTGAAGATGGTTGGGATGCTACCAAGAAAGGTGTTGGCAAAGCAGCTGATGCTGTAAAAAAAGCTGGTCAAAAAGTAGGAGAAGCTGCTAAAAAAGTAGTGGACTAATTATTTAAAAATAGAATGCAAAAAGGCCGGTTACAAATTGTAGCCGGTTTTTTTCTGCAGGAGTATGAGATAAATTGCAGAATCAGTAAATTTATATCCACCATGAGAGCAGAACCGCTGCCAGCCCTTTTTTTATGTTTATTAGTCCGGCCCCATTGGCTTTTCTTTTTGTGCAAATGCGAAGCGCATAACTCAATGATTATTGTTTTGCTCAAATCTCTTTGCGACGATCCGTGTTGACTTAACTAATGATCATTCCCTATACTGTCCAGCTCTTTTTGATATCGTTCTCTCCAGCCAGGCCCATTTTTTATTGCCAGGAAAGCTTCCATCAATTCGTTATAATTCCTAATGCCTTTCATTTCATTTTTTGCCGAATCGCTTCTGAGGTAAATATTTTTAAACCCAAATTTTGCAGCCACCAGGTTTACCTGTTCTAACCTGCCCGTAGAAATTGAATCGCCGACATTTACAATATTAATGTCGCCATCCCTGATATTAAGTTTGGCGCTGATAAAATTATAATTGGGTGATAATTCGTAATTATGCTTCACTAGAAGGATCACCGTAATGGCCATAGATAGAATAAGAACGATGAGGATTAGAACCTTTTTTTTTCGCATGATTTACTACTAGCCAATTAAGGTTTTTGTTTTGCAGATTCCCTGATTCGATACTCCTGTATCAACGGGGGATTTTCTGGAGAGAGGGTAAAATATATTTCTATATTTGTTTTTTCTCCTTCAATAATAAAACTGCCCCGCAATTGATTCTCCGGTTTTATTTCTTTTATAGAAATTATTTTTCCTGCCTTAGCAAATAAATCTCCTGCCTGTTGTTTCAAAATTTCAATAGGATAATCCGGGAAAAAATTTTCAGCAAAAATGCCACTTTGTTCTGCATTGTTCCATCCAGGTAAAATTTTAAGCAATTCAGTTTTCCGCTGCTGAAGAATTGTAGATGTAGCAATTTGCCGTGGTTGTAAACCAGCCATCTTGATTAAAGTATCCAGCACTTTAAGATTTACAAAACTCATAGGCGCATAAGTGCGATTGCCAAATGCCACAACGCCAATGCCATAATCCGGCATTATGCGCCACTGGCTTCCAAAACCGGGCAGGCCGCCGCTATGGAAAATATAGGTTCTACCGTTACAATCATTCATCCATCTTAACCCGTAACAATATGCATTTGTTGTTGCACATATTCTTTTATCAGGGAATTCAAAATTGGGATTAAAATCACTCCATCGCCAGGGATGATGCAT
>JBDSYV010000044.1:0-2748 GCA_040110925.1 Ferruginibacter sp.
TTATATCCCGCTTTAATGATTATTTCCCGGACCGTTTCATCAGAAAGCGTATCCGTTTCTACCGTTAAAATTTTTTGCGGATTTGCGGTATCTACTTCCCAACTTTTAATTTCTTTATTAGCATTTAAATGCGGCGTAACGGATGCTAAACATCCTCCGCAGTTGATGTTTGTTTTGAATTGGTGTTTCATATTGTTTCGTTTTAAATTTTTAATATGATACTAGGTACAACAATCATTGCCGGAAGTTTGCTTTGGCGGACAAACTACGGTACCATAGCTGCAAAACACGCAGCAATCACCCGACTTCGGCTTTAGCACCGTTTTACATCCAGTGCATTTGTAAAAGAATTGGCAGGCATCCACCGGCATGGTTTCTTCTTTTTGCATTCCGCAAACCGGGCAGATAATTACTGATTGTAGTTGTACATTCATTTAAACAAATTTCCTTATTTTCTTTTTTTTATTGTTACAGCATTTTGGAAAAGATGTGCAGATAATTGTACCCATGCAAAAGCTCCGTTAGTCTTTTACATCGTCAATAGACTTTCGGTGCAATGCTCCAAGCTGTTTGAATTTTGATGGTGTCATACCGGTGAGATTTTTGAACTGGCTGGAAAGGTGCTGTGTGCTGCTATATCCAAGGTTGATTGCAATTTGTGATAATGACTGTTCATTGTATATGAGCCATTCTTTTACTTTTTCTATTTTTTGAAGGTTGAAAAACTGTTCTAAAGTGATGCCCTCTAATTGGGAGAACAGTTTGCTTACGGAAGAGTAATCTTTGAATATTTTTTCGCCAATAAATTTTGTAAGACTGAAATGTTCTTCGACATCGCCGCTTTGTACTTTTTGTATCAGCAAGTTTTTAACATGCTCAATTAATTGTGTTTTCTGATCATCCAACAATTCAAACCCAGTTTCCCAGAGCTCTTGAGTAAAAATTTTCAATTGCCTTTCGGTTAGTTTTTTTACCAGTTCCACTTCCCCTAATCTTACATATTTCACTTGTAAATTGTTCCTTTTCAAAATTTGCACTACCGACGTAATACAGCGGGGGCAAACCATATTTTTTATATAGAGTTTCAATTTATTTTGGTTTAATTAAAAACTACAGAAAAATTCTTTACTATAACGATTAGTGATGCATGTTCTACCAAACTTTAGCGTTCATAAATATTATTTTATTGTGCTAATCACATTTTCATTCCTCCCATAGCATTTCCTCCCTTCTTGAATATATATTCGCTTTGCAAAAGGTATGCGCCCTTCATCACCACAACATCTTCATACTTTAATCCTGTTTTTATTTCAATGCGGTCTCCACTTTCCATACCTATTTCCACCATTCTCATCTGGAAAATATTTTTTCCCTTCTGTAGCCAGATGATATTCATTTTTCCATCACGCAGCACTGCATCGGAAGGAAGTGTGAGTGCTTTCACCACCTTATTTTTTATGGTTACATAGGCTGGCATTCCCGGTTTTAACTGCCCGTTTTCATTTGGCACTTTAACCCTGATGAGGTTTAACCTGCTGTCGGCAGCAATTTCAGGATTGGCAAAGGAAACAGTTCCTGTCCATTGTTTTCCCGGAAGGTCAGGAATTTCAACAACCGCAATACCTGCTAAATCAATATTGGAAAGCTCTGTTGTATATACCTGTGCCTCTGCCCATAGAGAAGAGAGGCCCGCAAGTTTTACAACCGGCGAACCCTCGGATACAAACTGTCCTTCCATTACAGGAAGCTCCGTTATATAACCAGATGCCGTACTGTAAAACGCCGTTAGTGAAGAAGCCTTTTTAGTTCTTGCCAATTCATTGACCTGTCCTTCACTCATACCCCATAGCAACAATTTTGTTTTAGCACTTTTAACCATCCGGCTAAAATCAATGATAGAATTATCCAGGGTTTGTTGTTTTTCAATGAACACAATATATTCCTGTTTTGCATTATTTAATTCTTCACTATACAGGTCATATAAATGAGCGCCTTTTGAAACGTAATCGCCAATGGCTTTAAAATACAACCAATCAATGCGCCCCATAATGCGTGCACTTACTACGTTTACATTTGTTTCGTCTGCATTAAGTGTTGCTGTTAATATGGTTTTATTGCCAATCGCTCCGCTACGAATTGTGTCCGATTGAATATTGCCCAGCCTTATCTGTTCATCGTTTAATGAAATTTCATCGGCACCAGAATTGGTTCGCTTTACCACAATCAGATCCATATGACAGATGGGGCATAAGCCGGGTTTATCTTCCATAATCTGTGGATGCATGCTGCAGGTATAATATTCGTCTTTATTAAGTAATACTGCTTTTTTGCTTTTACAAGAATTAAAAACAAATACCCCCAACAACATTATGATTAAATATTTTTTCATCAGTATTTTAATTTGACTTTATAAAACTTTCACTATCTACCAGGTACTGTGCATTTGCGGCAACGGCTTCTGATTTATCCAGTCCATTGAGCACTTGTATTAAATGTTTATTGATGATACCCGTTTCAATTTTACGTGCAGAAAAAGATTCTCCATTTCTTACAAAAACTATATTATCTAATCCCAAAGAAAGTACTGCTTCTTCCGGCAACCAATTAGCAGATCGCTCACCAGCAAAGACTGTAGCCCTCACCTGGCTTCCAATTGGTATTTTTAGAAGTGAATTATCAAAATAGACCCGTACCGTTTGAGTTTTATTTCTATCCCTGTAAATGGGTTCAATATAATTTACAGTGGCC
>JBDSYV010000045.1:0-10989 GCA_040110925.1 Ferruginibacter sp.
CCAGCAAAAAAATTATTGTTTTCATGTAAACGTTTATTAGATTTATACGTATGCATTAATAATGCCACTAAGCAAGCCTTGATTTTTTTATTCCTTAAACACATAATATGAGAAAATTATACATAAGTATTTTTTGCCTGCTATTTACAAATCAAATCTCAGCTCAAACTACGGTAATCTTAAATCCTTCGACTGATAACAGCATCTACCAGGATTTCCCGGGAAATAGTAATGGTGCAGGTGTTAATATTTTTGCAGGGAATACTTTAGCTAATTCTCCACGAAGGGCATTATTGCGCTTTAATTTTTCTTCTATACCCACCAATGTTACTATAACAAGTGTAACCCTAACACTAAATTGTAATAAAGCACCAAGTTCTGCAAACTTTAATATGTCGCTTCATGTATTAAACGAAAACTGGGGAGAAGGAAGCTCCAATGCCGGCACAAACGCTGATGGTGCAGGGGCCGTAGCCATGGTTAATGATGCCACATGGCCTTGTGCATTTTCTGATGGAGCAGGGGGTTGTAATTCTACCTGGAGCGTCGCCGGGGGAACATTTAATGCCTCCCCAAGCGCTACTACTGCAGTAGGTGGCCTTGGCAATTATTCATGGTCCGGCAGCCAATTAGCATCAGATGTTCAAAACTGGATTGCAAACCCTTCGGCAAACTTTGGATGGATACTGCGTGGTGACGAAACACAATCCACTACAGTTAAAAGATTTGGTTCTAAAGAAAATGGTACCCTATCTCAAAGACCATCGTTATCCATTACCTATAACTTTATTCTGCCCGTTTCCCTTTCTTTTTTTAGTGCGCAGGAAACCAAAATGGGAAACCTCCTTCGTTGGCAGACGGCACAGGAAATAAACAATGCCTTCTTCAATATAGAACACAGTGCCGATGGAATACAGTTTAAGAAGTCGGGAACTATAATGGGAAAAGGTAATTCTGCTATCACCAATGATTACCGTTTTACACATAATGATTATGAAGTTGGCAAAAATTTTTACCGTCTTTCCCAAATTGATTTTAATGGCAGGGTAACTTATTCGCCTATAATAGCTATAACAAATTCTAAATCTCCTCTTGTTTTGCTTATCAGCCCTAACCCTGTGAGAGAAAGTATAAATCTAAAAACAGCGTTATTTACCGGCCAGCAATACCAGGTTTATGATATTACAGGAAAACCTGTGCTTGCAGGCAAGCTGACCGGAAGCAGTATTTTGCTGACCAGCCAGCTACAGGCAGGCAGTTATTATATACGAATATATAAAAAGGATGGAACAGCAGTTTCAGGGGGTTTTATTAAGCTTTAAACTTTCGAAATCAGAAATTTTAGCAATCTCTAACCATTTATTAAGAGTTTATAAAAAGCATTTCGTGCTATAAAGGTTAATTTTGCTGTGATTAAAAAAATTGAAAATGATTAAGACTGGCAACCCGGTAATAAGTATCTACACTGAAATGACGCCTAACCCGGAAACCATGAAGTTTGTGGCTAACAAATTATTGTACCCCGGTAAGAGCATTGACTTTCCTGATGAACTTAGTGCTACACCATCACCATTGGCACAACAGTTATTTAGTTTCCCGTTTATTAAATCTGTTTTTATAGCAAGCAATTTTGTAACGCTTACTAAAACTACAGATACAGAAGACTGGCAGGATGTAATTCCTACTATCAAACAATTTTTAAAAGATTACCTGGAAGAAGGAAAAGAAGTGGTTAATGATGAGGCGGTGTTATCTGTAAAATCGGAAAGCAGCAATGAAGTACATGCAGATGATGATGATGTGGTAAAACGCATAAAGGAACTACTTGAAAATTATGTGAAGCCCGCCGTTGAAATGGATGGCGGAGCAATTCAATTTAAAAGTTACGAAGATGGAAAAGTAAACCTGATGCTACAGGGAAGTTGTAGTGGTTGTCCATCTAGTATGATAACATTAAAAGCGGGTATAGAAGGTATGATGAAAAGGATGATACCAGAAGTAAAGGAAGTTGTGGCCGAAGCAGAATAATAAAAAATTTAAGATTTGTTATAAAAGCATCTTCAAAGGAGATGCTTTTATATTTACTTATTTCTTACACTCCATGCCCACATAATAAGTATAGGTTGTAAAACAAAAAGTCGAAACCAAAGTACCCAATCCGGAGGACAGATTTTACCTATGCAAATATGGTCTTGCAACATATATACATGAGCAGGTATAAAAGCCAGGAGCATAAGTATTATTCCAAAAGCGGCTAATCTGCGTGTGAGTTTAAACAACAAAAGAATAGCAAGCAATATTTCTGAAATGCCTGCTGCTATATTTATCCATGAAGCATTGCCGAGGTACGCTGGTATGATGGCCTTGTAATTTGCAGGGGAGCGAAAATGATTTACACCTGCCAGCAAGTAAAATATAATCATAACGTACAGGCTGATTTTCTTTTTCATTGCCGGAAGCTAATGAATAATTTTTTCTAAAGTATATCCACATGCTTTTAATGTTTTAATTTGGCTTGTAATTTTATTCATGAACGCAAGCGAAATCTACCAGCAGTTTATTGAGAACATAAAACAAACTCACTGGCAGGAGTGGGCAAGCACTGTTACGCAAATTGCAAGTGTATGGTATGCCCGTAAAAATAATGTACTGGTTTATCCCACGGGAATAATTGGCGTGCTGCTGGCTGCGTATGTATATTTGTTTCAAACCAATCCCCCATTATATGCTGATTCATTATTGAATGTTTATTATTTTATAATGAGTGTATATGGCTGGTATAACTGGGTGCAGAAAAAAGATGGAGAGCATTATGATTTTCCTATAAGCTGGTGCAGCAAAAAAGAACTGGCTTGGGGTTTTGGATTTTTCGCTGTTTCTTATATTATTATTTACTTAATTCTCACCAGGCTTACCGACAGCAATACGCCTATCCTGGATTCTCTTGTTTCCTCATCCGCACTTACAGCCATGTGGTGGATGGCAAGGCGGAAAATTGAAAACTGGATTGCCTGGATCTTTTCAAACCTGATTGCTATTCCATTAAATTTTTATAAGGGCCTTATGTTATTCACCCTGATGTATGTATTATTTTTACTAATGGCCTGGTGGGGATACACAGAGTGGAAAAAGAAATATAAACTTGGAAATAAAGAAAGATGAGTTATTGCAAGGCCATAATAAACATGAAAGAAACTGATATGGCTTTACACAAAGCATATCATGATGAATATTATGGTTTCCCCATTGATGATGATGATGAATTGTTTTGCCGCCTGGTGCTGGAAATAAACCAGGCGGGCCTGAGCTGGACTACCATTTTAAAAAAGCAGGATAATTTCCGCAAGGCCTACCAGGATTTTAGTATAAAAAAAGTAGCCGCATATAAGGACAAGGATGTGCAGCGCTTACTTAATGACGCCGGCATTATTCGCAACAGGTTAAAAATAAATGCGGCCATTGAAAATGCAAAAACCATAATGGCCATTCAAAAAGAAATGGGTTCATTTAAAAAATGGCTTTTGCATCATCATCCAAAAACAAAAGAAGAGTGGACAAAGATTTTTAAAAAAACCTTTCGCTTTACGGGTGGTGAGATTGTAAACGAATTTTTAGTGAGTACCGGATACCTGCCGGGAGCGCATGATGAAAATTGTACCATTTTCAAAAAAGTGATAAAGGCAAAACCAGCCTGGAAAGTAAACTAAAATGATAAAAAAAATAGCTGTTATTGGTCCTGAAAGTACAGGAAAGAGTTTCTTATGCGAACAGTTGGCCACACATTATAAATCTAATTGGGCACCTGAGTATGCAAGAGAATATTTACTCACGCATGGCACCCATTATGCTTACGAGGATCTATATAATATGGCCATCGGGCAAATCAACAAAGAAGACAATGCCCTTCAGCAACTAAAGTCTGCTTGCCAAAACAATGAAGTAGATATTCCATTATTTATAGATACTGATTTGTATGTTATAAAAGTTTGGAGCGAATTTGTTTTTAATAAATGCGACAACCGTATTTTGAAAATGATTGCTGCAAGGCATTATGATATGTATCTTCTCTGCAATATTGATCTGCCCTGGGTTGCGGATGAATTGAGAGAATATCCAGACCTGGAAACCCGGGAAAAATTATTTCATTATTATAAAGATTGCCTGGTACAACAGAATGTACCATGGCAAATTATTAGCGGGGATTATAAGGAAAGAATTTCAGACGCCATTGCATCTGTATCAGCTATACTTTAAAATTCCATGTCCATTTTTAAGAAATCTTATTTTAAGAGCTTTACTATATCCACATCACTCTCGATGTTATTCATATACCTAAGTATTATAGAAGACCTGATTTGTACATAACGGCTTAAAGGTTTTACTGTAAATCTTTTTGGATTTGGAAGACAGGCGGCAATCATTGCAGCTTCCTGGCGGCTAAGATCACTGGCATTTTTATTAAAGTACTTTTTTGCCGCAGCCTGCACACCAAAAATTCCGGGTCCCATTTCTGCAACGTTTAAATACCTTTCCAGTATTCTTCTTTTGCCCCATATTTTTTCAATCATAAAAGTAAAATATACCTCCAGCCCTTTGCGAAAAAAACCACCACCTTGCCAAAGAAAAACATTTTTTGCTGTTTGCTGGCTGATGGTACTTGCACCTCTTACTTTATTAGGATGCTTTTTATTATAAGCCATTGCTTTTTCAATAGATTTCATGTCAAAGCCATTATGGTCTGGAAACAACTGGTCCTCACCGGCCATTACGGCAAGCTTAATATTGGTCCCCATTTTATCATAAGAAATATAATCACGCTTAAGACCGTAACCTTTAAAAACATTTACCGTTTGTGTTATTGTTATAGGAGGATTAAACAATAGGCCAAGAATAATATAAGCCAATTGAAGAAGGAATAACCATCCAAAAATTTTTAGAATTTTTCTCCATCCAAATTTCTTTTCCTGTTTATTTACGGCCATTATTTTTGCATGTTTATATATTGGAACTGGTATCCCCGCTTGCCAATAATTATTCCCTTGCTTCCTGCTTTACTCATAAGGTATCCCACGGTGCCCAATCCTAAAGCCGCACCCAATAAAGCCGGGCTGAATTTTTCCCTGTCAGCAACATATACCACGCCACTTGCTAAAGTAAGCAGCAAACCCCCACCAAGCAACGCAGCTCCACTGCCCGATACATTAAAATTTTTATTACCTGCCGGGCCCATATTTTTTATTTGATTGTAATGATATACAAACCTGAAACTGCCTGCTGTATCAAGAATATAAAAGCCAAGTGTGGTTGGCAAACGCCGTACTAAAAACTCCTGCAGATAAATACTGTCATTTTTTATTTGTGTTATTTCTGCATCGCGGTATGCACCATTGTTTGTAGTGAAGCTAATATGTGTACCGGAATAGTAGCGGGCAATAGATTTGCTTCCTTTCTTTAACACAAGAACATCTGAAGTTTGCGCAATAATATTTTGATTAATAAAAAATCCAATTGCCAGTATGAGATATTGATTATGTCTCATGAGGTTGGGTCTTTTGTAATAAAACTGGCAATTAACAATGCTACACCAAAAGCAAAAAATAAAAATCCTGATATTTTATTAATGATGCTGATGTTTTTATCTGTAAGTTTTTTTCTCAGCTTGCCGGCAAGTTTTATTTTAAAAATATCAGCTGATATATTTATGGCAAGACAAATAGAAAATGTGGCAATTCTTTCTTCAATAGTATTTGAAATGCTTTTTGTGGCAGCGGCAAACCATAAGGCAATTACTCCCGGGTTTAAAGTGTTTATCAGGAAACCAGTAACCAGTAACTTAACATGAGTGGCATTCCCGATTTTGAGGCCTTCATCCATCTCTGCCTTTGTTTTGTATTTTTTTAAAAACAGGTAATAAATTCCCAGTGCTATAAGAAAGCCGCCGCCGAAAATACCAATAATTTTTTTATGCAAAATCAATTGGCCCAGCAGGCCGCTGAAAAGATTGGCAGTAAGGATCCATAAAATGTCGCTAACCCAAACCCCGGCAATAAAATAAAATGCACTGATATAACCATATCCAATGCGGACCCTGATAATTTTAAAAATTATAGGGCCTACTGAAAACATTAACGCCAACCCCAGTAGTATTCCTGAAATAATGGCTTCAGTCATCCGCTAATTTTTTCGATCGTAATTTAATATTGTGAAACGGGTTGATGTAGTTTTAGATACCTGGTCCATTCTTCAAGCATTTTACCTTTAAGTACACGGGGGAATTTATGTTGTCCCCCAACTTTACCTTTTGATTTCATAAACCCCATGAAGATTTTTTCTGGCAGCACATGCGCTGTTACCGCTTGCAAGGCATGCCTTCTTTCTACGTCATAATCATCATTTAATATTTTGAGTTTTTCATCAATTAATGATGCAAGCATTTCTGCATCCACTTTATCATCGCAGGCCACATACCATTCATGTGCAAATAAATTGCCGTGAGGTACACCGGCAACAGTAAATTCGGGGATATCAATATTCAGTTCTTCGGAGGCCATTTCAATAGCACGGTTCATATTGTCTACACTCAGGTGCTCACCCACCAGGTTCAGAAAATGTTTGGTTCTGCCGGTAATAATAATCTCTGCTTTTTCTTTATCAACAAACCTTACAGTGTCGCCGATGGCATACCTCCATGCACCGGCATTTGTACTGATAAGAATTGCATAGTCCCTATGTTCTTCAATTTCATGAATCATATAGGCTTCTGGTTCATCATTCATATTGCCATCACTATCAAAATTATTGTCATCAAAAGGAACAAATTCAAAAAAAATATTATTGTTCAGCACCAGTTGCATACCTCTTGTGTCCTGCCTGCTTTGATAAGCCAGGAACCCTTCGCTGGCCAGGTAAGTTTCAATATAGGTGATGGGCTTGCCTAGTAGTTTTTCGAATCCTTTTTTATAGGGCTCCATAGCCACACCACCATGAACATAAAAAGCAAGGTTGGGCCATATTTCGTGGATATTTTTCAACTTATAACGCTCAATAATTTTCTCCATGCACAGTTGCAACCAGGCAGGTACACCCATGATAAAACCAATATCCCAGTCGGGGGCATTTTCAACAACTTCTTCCAGTTTTTTTGACCAGTCTTTTTCTTTTGCAATTTTTTTACCGGGTTTATATATGCCCAGGCCCATGAACCAGAACGGAAGATTTTTTTGCTGAATGCCGCTAAGGTCGCCGGCATAGTAGCTGGGGCCTTTTTGTAGTTGTGTGCTTCCTCCAAGCATCAGCCAACCTTTCCCGATGGCGCTCTTGGGCACATGGTCATAGCGTGTAAGGCTAAACAACTGCCGCAAACTGGTGATAGTATTGCTGCGTATCAATTCTTTGGTAATGGGAATGTGTTTGCTGGAAGATTCGCTGGTACCACTGCTGAGTGCAAAGTATTTTATAACCCCTGGCCAGCAAACATCAGGGATACCCTCAAGGGTTTTATACCACCACTCGCTATATATTTTACTGTAATTGTATGTGGGTACTATTTGTTGAAATCGTTTTCCTGGATGGCGGCTTAGTAGTATTTCGTCAAATTTATATAACTGCCCGAACTGGGTAAAGCGGGCTTTGCGCAATAATTTTTTCAGCACCTTTATTTGTTGGCTTCTTGCATCACTCACAGGCAGGTTTAATGCCTTTGCGAAAGATGCCGGGAGTTTTATATCAAATAATGCCATAGAAAAAATTGTCTGGAGGACAAATATAAGTAATGCCTTGCAGCATTGCACCCCTTCTGGCTTTAGCAGGAAGGCGTTACACTTTTTTTAACTTCCATTTTCCTTTTTTAAACAAGATAAATGCCATAATTGTAATGGCGGTTTCAGCTACAGGGATTGCTATAAATACACCCAGCGGCCCCCATTTGAAAATGACTGCTAATAAATAGGCCAGTGGCACCTGGAAAAACCAGAATCCAAATAAGTTGATAATTGTTGGTGTTTTCGTATCACCGGCACCATTAAAAGCATTGGCCATCACCATCCCAACGCCGTAAAAAATAAAACCGATGCTTACAATCCTTACAGCATCAATGGCATACCTGGCCACCCCCGCTTCTTTTGTAAAGAAAGAAATAATGAAAGGGGCAAAAAATAAAAAGATCAGCGACATGGCTCCCATAAATATTGCATTGTATTTTGCTGTACGCATTACGGAAAGTTCTGCCCTGCCCGGCTGCCCTGCACCAAGATTTTGCCCCACCAATGTTGCAGCGGCATTGCTCATACCCCAGGCGGGTAAAATAAAAAACAGCACAATTCTTATGGCCACCTGGTAGCCTGCAGATGCTTCGCTACCGCCTGTTTTCACAACAAGGCTGGCCAACACTATCCAGCTACCGGAACCAATAATGAATTGTAGCGTAGCTGGCCATGCAATTTCTACAAGTGTTTTGATAATGTCCCAATGAGGTTTAAGAAGTTTAATTGTGAACTTCACCAACCGCTTTCCATTGAACAAATGATACAATTGGTAAATCACACCAATTCCTCTTCCAATAGTGGTAGCCATAGCTGCGCCCTGCACACCAAAAGCCGGTATTGGCCCCAGGCCACGAATAAAAATCGGGCACAAAATAATATTACAGATATTAGCCAGCCACAGGCTTTTCATAGCCATCATGGCATCACCAGCGCCGCGGAAAATACCATTTAGTAAAAACAATAACATGATCACAAGGCTGCCCGCCATCATGATTCTTGTATAATTTATACCCGTAACAATAGCTTCCTGTTCTGCACCCATTAACCGTAAAATATCGCCGGCATAAATAAAACCGGGAATGCTTATAGCAACTGTTACCACAACAGCAACTATCAAAGCCTGCATTCCGGCAAGCGTTGCAGCCCCAGGATTTTTTTCTCCAACACGTCTTGCTACCATGGCGGTTGCAGCCATGCTCATGCCAATGGCGAGCGAATAAATGATGGTAATGACAGATTCGGTAAGGCCTACAGTGGAAGTGGCGTGGCTGCCGAGGTGGCTCACAAAATAAATATCTACTACTGAAAACACGGATTCCATACACATCTCCAGCATCATAGGAATTGCCAGCAGAATTACTGCACGACGAATGCTGCCCGTGGTATAATCCTGTAACTCTCCATTGAGCGATTGTTTAATAAGCGAAAGAATATTTGAAAAACTAAAAGTTGAATGTTGTTGTTGCGACATGAAGTGATTAATTAAGACAATGACAAAGTTCTGCGTATTGCAGTTGAAAGATTAACAGGGCTGTTGTCGTTCCTTTTTTTAAGCGGAACTAATTAAAACTTCATAGACGAAAAAATTGCAGGTCGCAAAGATTATGAAAAAGATTATATGAAAAAAATCAGGACTGATTTATTTTTAAGATTCACAGCAACTTATCAGGCGTAATAGGTAAATCCCTTACCCTCTTCCCCGTTGCATGAAACACAGCATTGGCCACTGCAGCAGCAAAACCTATCAGTGCAATTTCCCCCATACCTTTACTGCCTACAGGGTTTAAAACCGGGTCGGGTTTGTTTACAAAGTATGCTTCAATGGCTGGTACATCTGCCTGCACAGGCACATGGTAGTCTGCAAAATTGTTGTTTATCCATCTGCCATAACGATGGTCTATCACCCCTTCTTCCATCAATGCGCCGCCAATGCCGCCAACAACTCCGCCTTTCATCTGGCTCTCTGCGGTTTTCTGGCTCACAATGGTTCCGGCATCACCAGCTACGACAACCCGGTCTATTTTCACCACGCCGGTTAGTGGGTGTACCAATACTTTTACAAAATGCACAGAATAAGAAAATGCAGAATACTTTTGCATTTCAGGATTGCGGCCAGACGCTTCGAGTATTTCAATATTTTCCAGCCCCGCTGCTTTCATAACATCAGCATAAGATTGTTTTTTAGTTGTATCGCTTTTTAATATCACATTCCCATTTTCAAAACCTAGTTGATCATACGTTATGGCATCTCCAAACATGAGCATTTTTTTTGCAGCCTCGGCCAGTTTTTTCTTTAGCGAAACACAAGCTCCACTAACAGCTGCACCAAGTGTTGCCGTGGTGCTGCTTCCGCCTTGCGTAGGACCGGGAGGATAAGAAGAATCTCCCAGTTCAAAGAGCACTTTATTGGAAGGTAAACCCAAAGCATCGCTTGCAATTTTTACCATAGATGTTGCCGTTCCGGGCCCACTGTCGCTTACAGCACTTTGCAACAGCAGTGTTCCATCAGCAGAAAGTTTTGCCGATACTTTCGCTTCGCCCCGGAAAGCTCCGAATAATCCCGTACTCATGCCATAGCCCACTTGCCAGTCGCCTTCCTTCATAGATTGTGGACGGGGATTTCTTTTAACCCATCCCATTTTTTCTGCACCAATTGTATAAGCTTCTTTCAAAAATTTACTGCTGTAGGGTTTGCCACTTTCAGGGTCTGTTTCAGCGTAATTGCGAAGCCTCAATTCTATAGGGTCAAGATTTAATTTGTAAGACAATTCGTCAAGTGCACATTCCAGAGGAAAGGAGCCCGTAGCTTCTCCTGGGCCACGCATCCACGTTGGTGTACTCACATCAAGCGGGTATATGTTGTAACGGGTGCTCACATTTGCACAGGCGTATAATTGCCTTGTCATGGCCACAAGGCCCTCATTAAAACTTTCGTAGGTTGATGTGATGGCATTGGCTTCATGATTTATGCCCAGCAGCTTTCCATCTGCTGCTGCACCAATAGAAAATTTCTGGATGGCTTCGGGCCGGTAGCCTACACTTGTAAACATCTGCATCCGGGTGAGAACAAGCTTTAATGGCTTCCCAACTTTTTTTGCACCCATAACTGCAGCAATGGCATGTGGCCATGTGCGGAGTGCGGAGCCAAATCCGCCACCTACAAATTTTGCATTCACCTGCACATTTTTTTCTGTAAGGCCAAAAGCCTGCATGATGCTGGTTTGCG
>JBDSYV010000046.1:0-10451 GCA_040110925.1 Ferruginibacter sp.
AATAAGTACATGAACATGATTAGGCATTATGACATATCCATTTATAAAATGACCATGTTTTTTTAAATAATCAAACCAATTATAAATAATATCATAACCATTCACTTTATCAATTAATGGCAACCATTAATGGCAGGTAAAGGTTATAAAAAATGTGCCGTGTGAATAAGGTATGGTGCGTTTTACAGGCATACATTAAAGCTATAATTTCTACTGGACTAATTAAAAAATCACCGAAACATTATGTGCTTCGTAGTACGCAACGTCCTCGGCACACTCACATTCCTTTGGAGAGACGTTGCTGGGAAAAGGCATACTTTAAAGTTATAATTCCTACAGGATTAATCAAAAAGTCACCGAAAGATTATGAGCTCCGTAGTACGCAACGTCCTCGGCACACTCACATTCCTTTGGAGAGACGTTGCTTGAAAAAAAATCACCGAAACATTATGTGCTCCTTAGTACGCAACGTCCTCACCTCACTCTCATAGCTTTGGAGAGACGTTGCTGGGAAACGAAGTAATCAACACACGGGCCACCGCTTACGCACAAGGCTAGTAGAGAAACGGGCTACAAAGGAAATCCTACCGGGGAATAATAATAGCCAAAAAACATTTTTGCATGTACCCACACACCTGGTACTGGATTGAAATGCCTGCCTGGCCAGCTTATCAGAGAAATAATTCAGCAATGGGTTGAGATCAAAAACTTAGTTTATAAAATATTTGAAAATTAATTTGCTTCAAGTTTATTTTTCATTAGCTTTAATCTTTCAAATTATTTTTCGTTAAAGCGTTTAAATAATCAACCCGATCCGGCCCCGAAATCTTTTAATTACCTCCCTGATCATATTGAAATTCCATCCATTCCTATAATTAACATTGCCTCAATAACCAATTATTATCCATTCCTGAAAAATTTACTTTGTTTTCACATTTTGCATCTCTGAATCATGCATAGGTCCCAACTGGATTTCTGTGGCCCACAGGTTATGTACGTAGTATTTAATTTTTAAAAACATACACTCACCTTCAACAACATGCATTATGAAAAAAAATGAATTTCTTTTAATGGTAAAAAAAAGTTGGCTGCGCTACGCTGTCATCCTAAGCGTATTTATATTAAGCGCTTACAAAGGAATGGGGCAGGATGATCCTGATATGCCTCCATTTATGAAAAAAAGAATGAATCCGGAAACTTATATGACCCTCAGATCGGAGGCAGTATCTATGCGGAGGGGGGTGGATAAAAATAAGCCTTTTGACCCCGCAAGGCGGCAGACTGCAATTAATATGATGATGGCTCAAAGAAGCCAGTTACTTAATTCAAAAGGCCCGCAAGTAAATGCAGCTACAAGCCCCTGGATTGAGATTGGCCCTAATCCCATACCTAACGGACAGTCTACACCGCAACTCCCGGTATCCGGGCGTACAACTGCTATTGCAGTGCATCCCTCAAACCCGGATATATTATATGTAGGTACTGCACAGGGTGGTGTTTACCGCTCAATAAATGGAGGCGCTACCTGGGTGCCAATGCTTGATAATGCAATGAGCCTGGCCATTGGTGCTGTGGCCATTTCTCCTTCTCAGCCTGAAACAGTGTATATCGGCACAGGTGAGCCGAACTTTTCAGCAGATAGTTATTTTGGTGTAGGTGTGTACCGTATTGATAATGCCAGCTCTGCCACACCAACCATTACCGGGCCATTAAATAGAGATGCTGCTAATGCAGATATATTTACCGGAAGGGGTATTGGGGAAATACTTGTTCACCCTACCGACCCTAATACCATTTTTGTGGCCACCACTTCAGGGGTGGGTGGTATAGGAGGCGTGGCTAATAATATATTGCCCAGTCGGGGTATTTACCGCTCTACCAATGCAACTACTGCCAACCCGGTTTTTAATAAATTAACCGGCCTTGAGGGTAATGGAAATTTCAGTATACGTGACATGATACTGGATCCACTTAATCCGAATTTACTAGTTTGTAATTTAATTGCAAATGGTGGCGGTATTTATGTATCCACTGATGCACTTGCAGCCTCACCAACTTTTATCCGAAGAGTTACGTTTTCAAGTGCCAGTACTAATGAGCTTACTGCAGAATTTGCCATACAGCATACCGCAGGCCCTAATCCTGTTATTTATGCCGCCACCGGAAACGGCGGTGGCAGGGTGCTGATGAGTATAGATGGCGGCACTACCTGGACACAGCAGATAGATAATAATTTTTGTACACCGCAATGTTTTTATGATATAGCCATAGATGTTGACCCTACGAATTCAGCGAGGGTGTACCTTGGCGGCGCACCCGCTATACCTTTCGCTTTTTCTACTAACAGCGGGGCGTCATTTACTACCAGTGCAGTTGGTTTGCATGTAGACTCACATACTATTGCCGTGTCTGCATCTAACCCCACGGTAATATATTTCGGTTCTGATGGGGGAATATATAAATCAATCAACTCCGGCGTAACATGGGCATCACTAAACAACTCTACTTTCCGGGCTACGCAGTTTACGGGCCTGGCTATGCACCCGCTTGATCCTAATTTTACCATTGGTGGAACACAGGATAACGGAACTAATTTTTACAGGCCCAATGCAACCTGGAATCGTATTGACTTCGGCGATGGTGGCTATTCAGCCATTGATCAGAATGCTGCAGATAATACAAATGTTGTGATGTATCACACTTATTTCAACCAGACCAATAACCTGATTGGCTTTGGCCGTGTGCTTAACACGACATGTGCTTCAGAAGGGGAATGGGCTTTTAAAGGTCGTTATGGAGGCGCTGTTGATCCTACTCCGTATTGCGATGGTTCTACTGATTCTTTTAACGGAATTGCTATTGGTGATCCTGTATTGTTTTACGCACCGCTGGCTTTAGGCCCCGGCAACCCAAATACTGTGTACTTTGGTACAAATAAACTTTACCGGTCTGCTAACAGGGGAGATCTAATGCCAGCCGTAAGCCAGGCATTATCTTCCACTATAAGCGCCATTGGTATTTCCAGGCAGGATGATAATGTAAGGATAGTAGGCCAAAGCAATGGGGGTCTGTTTGGTACGGTTACTGGATCATCAACACTTGTAAATCTTGATGCAGGTAATGTAGTTCCCAATAATTTCGTTGGCCGTGCCGTTATCGATCCAAACAATATAAATACCGCTTATGTAACCTTATGTGGATTTGCCGTGGGGAATGTATGGAAGACAACGAATTTAAATAATGCTGCACCTACCTGGACTGCGGCTTCTACAGGTATTCCACAGGTTCCGGTGAATGCGTTTGTGGTAGACCCTGCCAATTCAAACAATCTTTATGCAGGCACTGATATTGGTGTGTATGCATCCACTGATGGCGGTACATCATGGGTACCATATGGAGTAGGTTTGCCGGTGGTTGCCGTTTTTGATATGGGCATACAGCAGGTAGCAAACAAATTAAGGATAGCCACACATGGCAGGGGTATGTGGGAAATATCTATAGCCCCACCTCCTGCTACTATTACGGCAGGTGCAGTAACGGGTTCAATTTCCACCTGTCAAGGTACTGCTTCTGCCAGCCCCGCATTACAACAGTTCGATGTATCTGGTGCAGGACTTATAGCGAATATAACTGTTACTGCTCCTGCAAATTTTGAAGTATCTACTAGTACAGCAAGTGGCTACAGTGGTGCACTTAACTTAACACAGTCGGGAGGAAATGTAGCCAGCACAACAATATATGTTCGTACAGCTGCGTCTGCACCATCCGGTTTGCTTAGTGGAAATGTTGTGTTATCTTCCTCCGGGGCACCTACAGTGAATGTAGCAGTGAGTGCCACTGTTAATGCAAATCCAGTATTTACTGCACCAGTTTCTACCAGTTTACCAAATGTTGATTATAGCGATCCCATAACACCGGCAACCATAACTGTAACAGATGATGGGCCTGGTACAGCATTAACTGCGAGTACACAATTTAAAGTAGGTGCAGGTGCCTTTGCAGCCGGCCTACCGGCATCCCTTAGCCTGGTGTTGGCCAGTACGGGCGCCAACACCCGCTCATGGACGCTCAGTGGTATTGCCAATGTAGCGCCAGGCACCTATACCATCAGGGTAACAGTAACCGACGGGCAATGCAGCAGCTATATAGATATTACTTTGGTGGTTGAGTGTGAAGATGTGTCAATACTTTATACAGGTCTGCAGTACGTGCAAACTTCCAGCAATACGTCCACTACAGGTGTACTAACGGTATCTGCTACCCTTACCGATGCGCTTGATGGGTATAGTGGCGATATCAGGAATGCATTGGTGCAATTCATAGTAACCCCTACCACGGCAGGGGCCTCAGTAAGCGGCAGCCCTGCGGCAGCAACGGTAACGCTTGTTGATGCAGGTGACCTTACCATAGGTACCGCCACCGCACAGGTTACGCTAAACCTGGGCGGCAATCCATGCGCAACATATGAAGTACTTGTAATGGTGAATGGTTATTATTGTGGCACTCTTACCGTACCTGTTGCCATGGCAATGCCTAATGGTGATTTTGTTACCGGCGGTGGATTCATGAATGCAGTAAATTCAGCCGGACAGTATGCGGCAGATAATAATAATGGAAGCGAAAGCCGCATAAATTTCGGGTTCAATTGTAAATACAATAAGAGCGGTAAGAACCTGCAGGGGAATGCGAATGTTATTTTCCGCAAAGACGGTAAAACTTACCAGATAAAGAGTAATGCTGTACAATCCCTATCTGTGAATAGTTCTACAAAAACTGCAACCTTTATTACCAAAGCGAATCTATCAGAAATTGTGAACGGGTTACCGGTACCTGTTAGCTTAAGCTCATACCTGATATTAAGGATAGATATGCTTGATAATGGTGAGCCGGGCATACATAGTGATGAAATAGGCATTACGGCATCTGTAAACGGCGGTGGAATGATATTCTCCAGCAAATGGGTAAGTGGTAACACAGCAAGGCAGGTTCTTGATGGTGGTAACCTGGTGGTACGTGGTGGAGGCACCACAACAGCAGCACCGGTAACAACAGAAATAACCAAGGAGAATGCTGTGCCTTTACAAGTGGTGCCCGAAGTTTCTGATTTTACTGTGCGGGCTGTACCAAACCCCAGCACATCAAGTTTTTCTGTATTTGTTGCAAGTCCCGATAAAATGCAACAAATAAAAATGCAGGTAACAGATGCTACAGGAAAGCTGGTGGAGACCAGGGAGATATTAGGAGATAAAAATGTTGAGTTGGGATACAATTATCGCCCCGGAACCTATATTCTAAAATTTATACAAGGAAAAAATCACAGGGAAATTAAGCTGGTAAAATTACCCGGTTAAACTTTTAATAGTTTAAATAAAGCTGCCAGCCAAATCGCTGGCAGCTTTATTATTGTTGTAAGTAACAATGTTTTGTTTATAAACTCATTTGATGATATACATTTTAAACATTTGCAATCCGGCAATTTTCGTTATTAAAAAATAATATTCATCCGGAACTTTGTAAAATTCTTATACATTATTACCTGCCTGATTTGCAAACTCAGGACAACTTGTCCCGTAAAGTCGGGAGCGATTGAACATCGTTCTATGTTCAACAATTTTCGCAGGCTCTAAAAAACGATTGGATTTATAATTTAGTGCTATGGGGCCCATACCGAACGCTCTGGAGAGCTGGGGGGCGGCTATATCTCATTATTGGTTTAACAGTTTCGCTTTTTGCACATTGAATTCGTCCAGGGTTAGCACGCCGGCATCTTGCAATGCTTTCAATTTTGTTAATTCATCTGCAACACTAAGTTGATTAGCAGTTTTACCCGTACCTGCTGTTGACGAAATTGCATTAGTAATAAATTCCCTTTGACCCTGATGGCTGCTTGCAGCAATTTTCCCAGTACAGATTTCCTTTATTTCCCTCACCTCAGTTTTTGTAAATCCATGTCCAACTATTTTCTCACCACCAACCACAAACGTTATCGTCGAATACCCAATCATGGGCGTATCAATATTCACAGCTTCGATCTGTTGATAAATAATATGCCTTGATTTCCCACTAAAAAACCCGGGGATCTTTAGCATGATCTCTGTTTCTTCAATATGAATTTCTGCCGGAAACATCATATTCCCTTCCGAGACCCTTGAGGCTTTATAAATTTTTTCTTCCATAAAATATATTTTATTAATATCCTATCCTGTTTGCTCTTGCCGCCTGCTGGTTCTATTGGATAAGTCAGAGCATAAGGAATGCTTAAAAATACACTGCTAAACGCTAAGAATGTGAGGAATTTTTCTAACCTATATTATTAGACTTTTGAAGGTTGCATTTTTTGCAAATTATCTGTAAATTTCTTTGAGTAGTTGCTCCACCTTACAACAGCACTTATATTTTTTACTTATATTAGAAAGTTAGGAATCCTTGGCATTCAGTAACTCAGCAGCACAGGTCGGGAAACCTGCGCCAGACGGGTGGAAATATTATTATTAAGTGGGAATCTAAATAAATATTAAGCTTTAGAAGTTAAACTTTACCGGTATCTTTTAAACTAATTGAGGAAGCTTATAAAATACTTACTGAAAAAACTACAGCTAATGGTTTATGAGTTGGGGTTTTTGAGGAGGTGAAATCTCTTTTCATTATATGAATGAATTTATATAAACTTAACCGAGACCAAAATTCGCACTTAATTTAACCACCAAATTGCAGCGTTTAAAATACTGGCAAAACTTACCCAAAGCAGGTAAGGGACTTGCAACCAGGCTGCTCTTTTATTTATTTTATAAAAAATATAAATCATAAAGATGATGCTTAGCCAAATTAGTATAATATCAATAAAAGCTGTTCCTATAAATTTGAATTTAAAAAAAAGTAAACTCCAGCAAAAATTCAAAAGCAATTGAACTAAAAAAATAGCCACTGCATATTTTTTTGTTTTAGTATTGGGCGATTGCATCACCATATAAAAAGAAATGCCCATCAAAATGTATAAAATCGTCCACACCGGCCCGAACACATAATTGGGAGGATTAAAACCTGGTTTATTGATTGTTTGAAACCAGCCCTTAACCCCGCTTGCTGTTGCAATGCCTGATAATGTGCCAACCAGTATAGGAATGGAAATGCAAAGTATTGGCTTAACAATCTTATTCATTTGATAAAAGCTTTGTGCTCCTTTTAGTACCTTGATTTATTTAGAATGAAGTTCTTTTCCATTTCACTGTCACTAATGAGCCTTCTGCGAGAATGACAGAATGCGGTTGACAGTTACTTAAAAATTCAAAGTCATTTCCATACATTGATTTAAAGTCGCAATGTATGGAATGATCTATAATCTTATTCACTTGCCATCTTGGATGATTCACTTTATATTCCTGGGAAATATGGTTATTTATTTTTGTATATCCGTAGTAATGTTCAAAGATGAATTCCTCAACGCTACCCGGTAACATTTGCTCACTTTCTTTTGCAGCACTTACGGCTATATGATTCCAGTCTTTATTTATTTTCCATTGATACTTTACGTTTTTGGACAGGCTTGTAATTTCTATTTTATTTTTTGTTGCAATAGCGATATAATGTTCTTTATATAATTTATTTGCAAGCCATGCCACTGATTTATAGGGAACAGTTTCATTGATAAAGACCACGCCTCTCTTGATGGTATCCCCATCCATTCTTTTTACATAAAAGCGCAGATTTATTTCTTCAAAAGTTCCTAAAAAGGGAATTGGAATATGGAAGAGGCTTGTTTTTTTAAACATAAACCCCACCAGGCTCACAAAGGTTTTGTGGTTGTAATAATCCAGTTCAACACCATGTGGCAAATAAGCTGTTAGCACATCAGCGCTCACCTCATAATTAGCCATAATTAAATTTTCCCAACGGGCTTTTAAAAAAGTGTCTGTCATTTTATTACTGCATATTAAGTGTTTAACTTTTAATGCAAGACATACCCCCATCCACATGTAAAATTTGTCCTGTTATCCAGCTCCCTTTGGCGGAAAGTAAAAACGCAGCCATGTTTGCAATGTCTTCTGTAGTTCCAATTCGTTTTAAGGGATGCCGCACTGCATTGGTTTCTTTTTTTTGCTGTGTATTCAACAACGAAGCAGCTAATGGAGTATCTGTTAATGAAGGTGCAATACAATTTACTCTTATGGACGGAGCAAATTCCGCTGCCAGGGCTCTTGTTAATCCTTCAATAGCTCCTTTGGAAACTGATACCTGTGAATGATAAGGCAAACCGGTTTGCACAGCAACCGTAGAAAAAACAATGATGGAAGCATTTTGAGATTTCTTTAATTTTGATAATACTAATTGAATAAGCTTTATTGCTCCAATTACCTGGAGTTTATAATCTGTTTCAAAATCTGCGGGTTTTATTCTTTCAAAAGGCCGGAGGTTAATACTTCCCGGGCAGTAAACGAACCCGGATAATTCATCCGGTAAAAAATCTAAAGAAAGGGTTTCATCTAAAACATTCAATTGATGAAAATGGATGTTTGCATTTACAACGGTGTGTTCACTTTTGTTGAAAGTTGCAAAAACTTGATTGCCTGATTGGGACAGTTGTAAAGCAAGTTCAAGTCCTATACCGCTAGACCCCCCGATGATCAAAATATTTTTCATTGTAGCTGAACATTTATGCTGTTAAGAATTCATATGTTTACTGAGGAAATCAGGTATTTGGCTCATAAATAATTGTTGTTCAAATTTAATTTTTAGGTTTGGAAAGTGTTTATTTAAGATTAGAATGTGGCATGGACATAAAAAAAATAATTGTATTTAATATCAAAAAAAATAAAGCGGGCAATGATATCCAAAAACTATCTTTTACTTTTATTCTAACTGCTACCCCCATAAACATTAATAGCGCAAGGCCCCCTGTAGAAATCAATAATATGAGATGAAACTTTAACCCTACCAGCAAACCCACCGCTCCTAATAATTCTAAAATTGCAGTAAGGGCTCCAGCTTTCTCAAGCCCAAACCGTTTAAATTCATTTTTCATTTGTGGCGATAAAAAATAAGTAATTCCATAGCTTAAAAACGAGAAACTTGAAATTAAAATCAGCACAGTATTTAAATTCACTGCTATATTAATTTAAGTGAAACAGCCGCAATAAAAAGGCTTAATATTAATAGGAATAAAGACGGCACATGCTTTTGCCATGGATTGCCCACTTTAAAATGGAAATATTGTGCAGATAACATAAGAAATGAGATAAGTAATGACGGTATAAGCACCAAATCTGGATGCCAAATACCGGCAACCAACAATGTGGATAAAGTTATTTTAAAAGCCCCTACTATATTACGGGTTAAATCACTCAAGCCATATTGTTTAAATTCTTTCTCGATATTATCAAAACGAAATATCCACACATATGCTATCGACAAAGCAACAATAACCTGAGCAACGATAGAGTATGTATTCATTAGTTTTTGTTTTAATTAATTATGGTTTCCCTCATGTTTGTATTATGACCTATGGGTTGCATAAACCCCGGCATGATTCCTGAATAATGTGATATCATCCTCAACAGTAGCCAATTAGTTATTCATGCTCTGAATATTTAATACCTTTGTTGGAAATCTCGCATCGGCAAGGAGATTACACCAGGCATTTAATTATTTTTTTTTTTGTTCCTGGAGAGCTAGGTAGAAACCTGCACCAAATAATAAAGTCACAAGACCCGCTATATAAGGCATCAATTCAGTCATTTGCTATGTTTTAATAGTTTAAGGTAAATTCCGAAGGATAATATTGTGGGAACCCAAAGGCCAACGAATATGGCATGTTGATTATCTCCATTAAACCATAAAACCTCTGAAAAAAGTAGCGAAATAAAAGCAGCTAAAAACAATAATTTGTCTGCCATCGTAAACTTATTAAGCATAGTAATTTAATTATTTCCTACTCATCTGGCCTTTCGGTTACGCCCCGTTTTTTTTAATGGTATCTGGACTCCATAATTCTATATGAACGATTAAACAATATTATTTACCAATTGTTTGGTTGTCGCTAAATACTTTACAACATGCTGGTCAAACTGCAATATTTCTACTTCGAAGCAACGCCTCCCCACTAGCCTGTTGCGCTAGCTATTGACGTTGTGTTATTTAGGAAAAGAACTTAGCCTTACAAACACTACATCCGTCCTTTGCATGAAACTTACTTATAAATGCCGGGCTCGCCACTTAAATAAAACCTAAAGAACGGTGTAAATATTCAACAGGTCCTTAGTACATAACATCCTCAGTTCACATGCATAGCTTAAGAGATACATTTTTATGAAAGAACTAAATAAAATTTAGCAGAACTCTATATATATTCAACAGCAGGGGGAACGTTCCGATATTTAGGAAAAAGATTTTGTCTCAGAAGTACGCAACGTCCTCGGCTCACTCACAAACCTTTGGAGAGACGTTGCAGGGAAATA
>JBDSYV010000047.1:0-5442 GCA_040110925.1 Ferruginibacter sp.
CGCAGTGGTCAGAAGTTCGATACGCCTACGGCGCACAAGTCCTTTCTCTTCGCAACTTTTTAAAGCCCCGCAATTGGCGGGGCTTTTTTATTGGAATAAAGTCCTTTAAATAAAAACGCCCATTGGGAGGGCGCTTTTTCGATCATGGCTATAAATTTTATCCTTTCTTATTTACTTTACTTGATCCGCTGGTTTGAATATCTTTTAAAACCGCAGACCCGTTATAATAAACACTACTTGCACCACTTGCATGTCCAGATAATTCCTTATTAACAGTGATTTTTACATCTGATGCCCCGCTACAGTCCACGGTGCAATTATCGGTTACAAAATCGTAGTCCTTAAAATCACTGGCTCCACTGCTTCGAATTTTTACAATAGTTGCATGCCCGCTGATGTTGATATCGGATGCACCACTACATTCCACATCCAGGTAACCTGCTTCAATTCTGCCACCCAGGTCGCTTGCCCCGGATAAATTAATTTTCAGAATTTCAGCTTTAAGGGTCCCTGCAATTACCACATCACTGGCACCTGACGCTTCTAGTTCATCCAATTCTTTAAAGGAAACATACACTTTAACCTTATGGCCTTTTCTTAACCAGCTCCGATCGCCCTCGTAATAAATTTTCAATGTATTATTTTCTACCACAGTTTTTATATTGCCTTTGTATCTATCTTCCGAGGCACTTATTGCAAGACTTTCATTATCGGCCTGGCTCAGGTAAAGGTCAATAGCATTGGAAACTTTTATCTTATTAAAGCTGCCATTAATACTCCGCATTTCTGCATTAGGATCTACCACAAATTGCTTTTGTGCATTGCCAATTAAATTGGTAAACATTACACTCACTAATAAAATTATCTTGTTCATAATTTAGCTATTTGTTTTTTTTACACTACCGCCGCTGTTTACATTTATTTCCTTTATTACCCCTGTACCCGAATAACGGATATCCCCTCCACTGTTGGCTTTGGCTGATAATTCCTTCTCAATATTTATTCTTACACTACCTCCGCTGCTTGCTTTGGCTGTACAAAAAGAAGTCTTTAAATCAAATCCTTTAAAGCTGGCACCACTGCTTACATTTATCTCAACTTTTTCTGCATTACCGGATAAACTTGCTTCTGCACCACTATCTCCTCTTACTGAAATCTCTTTTGCAAACATGTCAAATTTAACCAGTGCCCCGCTATTGATTTTTAACTCAAGCATATTAAAATTCAATTTACCAGCTGCTTTAACAGATGCCCCGCTACTTGCTATAATTTTTTCCAGGGTTCTAAAGGAAAGATAAGCTTTCAGGCTCCTCTTTTTTTCATTCACCCAGCTAATGCCGGCATTATCATAGTAAATTTTCAACACATTATTTTCAATGACGGTTTTCAATCTTTCTTCATACTTAGTTTCAGAAGCACTTACTGCAAGTGAAATGTCATCACCCTGTGTAAGTAATAATTCGATTCCACTGGCAACACTTACTGCAGAAAAGCTACCAGTAATAGTCCGGGGTTTTGCATTGGCGTCATTTACAATGGTTGTTTGGGCGCTGATCTGGAATACCAGTCCGGTAAAAATGGCAATCAAAATTATTTTCATGACTATACTTTTTAAGTATACGCAATAGCAAAACGTTTTGTTACAAGTTCCAGGAAAAAAATAATTTGATTACAGTATCTTTGCCAAAGTTCTTTTTTAAAACCGCCTTCAATTTCCGGGGTGCTTCGCATAGAGGCTGAGATTATACCCGTATAACCTGCACAGGATAATACCTGCGAAGGGAGTCTATATTTTTGCGCACCTGGATTTTTGGCATCAACTAACATTATGAAAAATATCATTGTTGCTACGCTCCTGTGTCTTATTGCATATCAAACCGATGCGCAAACCGAAAAAAAATTCAATGATACCAGCTTTTTACAACCTGTGGAGGTTACTGCTATCAGGGCTACTGCCAAAACACCCTTAGCTGCAACCAATCTAACCAAAAAAGACATTGCCGAAAAAAATACCGGCCAGGATCTTCCTTTCATTTTAAATGGAACTCCTGCTGTGGTAGTAAATTCTGATGCAGGCAATGGCATAGGATATACTGGCATTAGAATAAGGGGTAGTGATGCCAGCCGGATAAATGTTACCCTTAATGGTATACCCTATAATGACCCGGAAAGCCAGGGTACATTTTTTGTTGATTTGCCCGATATTGCTTCCTCCGCCGGTAGCATTCAAATACAAAGGGGTGTAGGTACATCTTCAAATGGCGCAGGATCATTTGGCGGCAGCATAAATATCAGTACCACTGAAATGAATCTTAAACAAAGCCTGGAGTTAGATAATACTGCTGGCTCTTACCATAGTTTTAAAAACAGCCTGAGATATAGCAGTGGCCTTCTAGCCAAGCATATTACTCTGGATGGCAGGGTTAGCAATATCCGGAGCGATGGTTACGTAGAACGAGCCAGCAGCAGGCTACAATCCTTTTATGGCAGCCTTGCCTGGCTGGACAGTAACAATTCCATAAGACTGAATGTATTTACCGGCCAGGAAAAAACATACCAGGCATGGTATGGGGTGGATGAGGCAACCCTTGTTACCAACCGCAGGTACAACAGTGCAGGAACGGAACAAGCGGGGCCACCATATGGCAACGAAACAGACAATTACAATCAAACCCATTACCAGCTATTTTTTAATCATGCCTTTAACAGCCATTGGAAAGCTGGCTTGGCTGCATTCTTTGTAAGGGGAAAAGGTTATTATGAGCAATATAAAGCCAACCAAAAATTCAGTAGCTATGGCTTGCCAAATTATAATAATGGCAGCAATATCATTAAAACCTCTAATCTCATCAGGAGGCTCTGGCTGGATAATAATTTATATGGAAATATATTTTCTCTGCAATACCAGCAGCCCCGAACCAATATAACCATTGGCGGAGGTTGGAATAAATATGACGGAAAACACTATGGAGAAATCACCAGGGCAGAAGTTCAAGCTGCAGTACCAACCAATTTCAGATGGTATGATTTAACTGCTACCAAAAAAGATTATTCACTTTACACAAAATGGACACAGCAGCTAAATGCACACTGGAGCAGTTTTGCCGATGTACAGGTTCGTAAGGTTGTCTACGACCTACACGGTTTCAGACATAATCCAACTCTCATTGTAAATAACAATTATGTATTTGTAAACCCAAAAGTGGGTTTGGTTTATACCCAGGGTGGTAATAAGTTTTATGCCTCTTATGGCCGGGCAGAAAAAGAACCCAACAGGGATGATTTTGAAGCTGGCCTAACACAGCAACCAAAACCTGAAGTTTTAAAGGATGTTGAATTTGGATTATCTACAATAAGAACTATGTATAGCTGGGGTGTAAATGTTTACTTTATGGATTATAAAAACCAATTAGTACTTACAGGAAAAATAAATGATGTAGGTGCCTACACCCGTACCAATATACCAAAAAGCTACAGGGCTGGAATAGAACTGGAGGGTGATGTGCAAATTACCAAATGGCTGAATACAAATGCCAATCTTGCCATTAGTAAAAACAGGATAACCAATTTTACAGAATACATTGACGATTATGACAATGGCAACCAGCAAACAAAAGATTACCGAAATACAACTATTGCGTTTTCGCCGGATGTAGTAGCTGCCTTCGCAATAAACATTGAACCGATTGAGAACGCCCAACTTACTTTGAACAGCAAATTTGTAAGCCGCCAATACCTTGATAATACCGCCCAAGCTTCCCGCAGCCTTGCAGGATATTATGTGCAGGATGCCCGCATCAGTTACAATATCAGGAGTACTAAGGCAGAGGAATTGAAAATTTTTCTGCAGGCTAACAATATTTTCGGCAAAAAATATGAACCAAACGGATACAGTTTTAGCTATATATACGGCGGAAACTTAACTACCGAAAATTATTATTTTCCAATGGCGCCATTAAACTGGGTGATGGGTATTTCAATAAGGTTATAAATTTAAAAAAACTTAAAAATCTTTCGCTATTACGCTAAAAGACAAAGTAAACATCCAAAAAATACTTTGATCCGGAATATATTACTTTATGTTCTTTGTCTATGTTGTTAGCGTAGTGTGAAAATACATAACACATGAGTGAACCTCGGTGTGGCCATTAGGTACAATCATTTCTCCCTGCTTATTATGCTTTATCTTTGAGGCTTATAACGATCCATAAATGAGCCTAAGATTAGTATTTACTTTAATTTTTTCTTTTTCAACATTACTGGTAATATCACAGCCACTTAGTTTTGATAAACAACTTTTTTACAAAGTCATATCAAAGGATAATATTGGAGATATAGATGGACAGTTAACTAAATTAGATGGGCTGGTGATGCCAGAAAAAAATTCATATGAAGGCGCTTTGCTCATGAAAAAATCAGGTCTTGTAAAAAATTCCAGGGAAAAATTAAAGCTCTTTAAAGCAGGGCGTGAGAAACTGGAATCTTCTATTTCTAAAAATAACGGCAATATTGAATACAGGTTTTTAAGGGTCATCATCCAGGAGCATGCACCTAAAATCGTGAAATATCATAACAACCTGGATGAAGACACGGCGCTGATCAGTTCGATGTATAAAAATCTTACGCCAGATCTTCAGGCAATCATTTTAGATTACAGCAGAAGTTCAAAATTTTTAAAGATACAGAAGTCATAATCCTATATCCGCATGAGTAAAAAAGTTTTGGTCATTTATTATTCTCAATCAGGACAATTAGGCGATATTATAAACAATTTAACCGAACCACTTATCCAGGCAGGCAACATTGTAGAAACCATAGTTATTAACCCTGCAACCCCATATCCTTTTCCATGGACGGGTAAAAGTTTTTTTGAAGTAATGCCCGATTGTGTTTTAGGTATCCCCACTACATTAGCGCCATTTCAATTAAAAGAAAGTAAATATGATTTGGTCATTGTTGGCTACCAGGCATGGTTTCTTTCTGCAAGCATTCCTTCCAATTCATTTCTCAGGCAGCCTTATATAAATGCTGTACTGAAAAACACACCCGTAGTTACCATTACCGGTGCAAGAAATATGTGGATTAGTGCCATGGAACAAATCAGTAAATTATTAAAACAAGCTGAAGCAAAACATGTGGGAAACATTGTGTTGGTAGATGAGCATGCAAACCCGGTAAGTTTTGTTACCATACTTTATTGGATGTTCACAGGCAAAAAAGACCGCTATTTAAACATCTTTCCAAAACCCGGCGTGGCGGATGAAGATATTTCCAATTGCAGGGTTTTTGGCAGCATACTTGAAAAACATCTTGGCAATGGAAATTTTGATAACATGCAGGAAGAACTGGTGGAGAACAAAGCTGTTGTAGTAAAATATAATTTAATGTTTATAGAATCCAAGGCAAAGCGGATTTTTGGGCTATGGGCAAATTTTATTATAA
>JBDSYV010000048.1:0-5486 GCA_040110925.1 Ferruginibacter sp.
GCGAGCCATACCTCTTTGGGCGTAAGTTTCCTGGCTTCTTCTTTTGTTTCAATTCCTTCAAGCTTCAGGTAAGTTTGATCATCGTTTTTTATGCTTGTGGATAGAATAAAATAAGGAATAAAATTCCCTGGTGATGTTTCTAAGAATATCGCCTGCAATCCTTTGAGTGTAGTTTTTTTGCCAAGACTATGCTGCAGCACAAGGGTGCCCTCAAGACCATGGCTGGCTGCAAGTTTCCCTATTTTAAAATATTCGTTCATTTTCGCTGCACAAAGGTATGCAGTACAAGGTCCACATCGCTATCGGGACACACAACTATGCTACCAGGAAAATAAATGCTTGTTTGAAAATAATCATACAATTCTGTGGCTAAAAAAGTCCTGCAAAAATGCAGGACTTAAAAATTTTAAAAGCAGAGTTTTTATTCTTCTGTGCTAGCCTCAGGAGCAGTTTCTGCCGCAGGGGCATTTTCAGCTTCAGCAGCTACAGGGGAACTTTCTGTTTTTTCTGCAACCTTCTTTACTACTGGTACATTGCGTTTTTCCATACGTGCCTTTTTATTTGCACCATGGCGTTTTGCAATGTTTGCATCATGATCGGTACTCCACGCAGTAAATTTTTCCATTGCAGTGGCTTCGTCAAATAAGCCAAGGCTTACTCCACGTAGCAAATGCTTTAGGTACAATACTCCTTTGAAAGAAAGGATACGGCGCACGGTATCGGTGGGTTGAGCACCTTTCTGCAGCCAATCCAATGCTTTCTGACGGTCAACCTGTATGGTAGCAGGAACAGTCAGGGGATTGTAAGAACCTAATTTTTGAATAAACTTACCATCTCGTGGGCTACGGCCATCCGCAATAACGATGAAGTAAAATGGTCTCTTTTTAGAGCCATGACGTTGCAATCTCATTTTAACAGCCATAAAAAATAGAAATTTTCTTGGTTGTGAACAATAGGGTTTAATCCTTAAAAAAGGAGGACGAAGATAAGAGTATTATTCTAATGGGAAAAGAAAAATTTAATCCCCTGAAATCTCATGCCTTGAAAAAGAAGTACAAAAAAAACCTTTCAGTATTGCTGCTGAAAGGTTGAATTTTTTTATAACCAAAGTATTAATAATCCCTGTTATAACCACCGCCGCCACCGCTGCTACGACCACCGCCGCCGCCGCTGCTACGACCACCGCCACCACCGTAACCACCGCCGCTGCTGCGACCGCCGCCACCGCCGTAACCGCCACCGCTGCTGCGTCCACCGCCGCCGCCGTAACCGCCACCGCCGCCACTACGTTTTTTGTAGCCACCCTCACTGCCTTCCTGACGTGGTTGTGATTCGTTTACGATTAATTTACGACCCTGTACTTCTGTTTCGTTAAGATTAGAAATAGCAGTTCTTGCTGCTTCATCATCTTCCATTTCTACGAAACCAAAGCCTTTGCTGCGGCCGTTCATTTTGTCTTTAAGGATTTTAGCACTTGTAACGCTGCCGTACTGTGTAAAGAGACTGCTTAAATCTTCATCAGTCATAGACCAACTAAGATTTCCTACATAAATGTTCATTGTAAAAAACTTTTAAAAATTAAATAAAAAACGCTAATGCCTTAGTTGCTACAATGAACTGAAAACGAAATTAAAAACAAATTCAAATCAGCCAACAGTGAAAACTAAAACCATTAAAGCCTTACAAATGTAATCTTTTATTTGAAAAAATATTCTTTTTGTAGGATAACCGTCTTTTTAGTTTATTATCATTTGCAGGAGGCGATCATCACGTTGATAAATGTCTTTGCGAAAATTTAATTTACCTGCCCTGTCCACCCAGCTAGTAAAATAGGCTATGAAAACCGGTAATGGCTGATTTAAGGTTACATATCGCTCTTTTTCAGCATTCATTGCAGCACTAATTTTCTCTTCTGTCCAGGCACCGTCATTCCTTAAGAGATACATTGCCAGCTTTTTAGGTTCTTCTACACGAATACAACCATGGCTAAATGCCCTGCTGGTTTCACCAAACAAAGATTTTGCTGGTGAATCATGTAAATAAATAGAATGGCTGTTGGGAAATAGGAATTTTACCAGTCCAAGGGCATTATTTGGTCCCGGTTTTTGCCTGATGGTATTCCCGTTCCACTCCATATTATGGGTTTTCAGGTAATTTGGGTTGCGTCTCAAGGCTGGTAATATCTCATTTCCCATTATACTTGAAGGAATATTCCAGTAGGGACTGAAAACGACATATTTAATTTCTCCATTAAACACCACGGTTTTGTGTTGATTTTTACCTACAACAACATTAATACTCCACAACAAGCTATCGTTTTCCACAACATGAAGCTTAAATTCAGGAATATTTACAAGGATATAATTATTGCTTACATCTTGTGGCACCCACCTGCTCCGTTCCATATTCACTAAAATCTGCTCTATTCTTTTATGTAAAGGGACATTAAGTTCCTCTATTTCTGCTTTCTTAATTATTCCAGTGGGATTTAAACCAAGCCGCTGCTGAAACGTTTTAACAGCCACCTTAAGACTTTCATCAAACATATAGACGCCAGAATTATGATCAAGGTCGCCCAACTGGAATAATTTGTCCCGAACCTTTGATATTACTTCAGAAGAATCGCCTTTTTTATAGGTTGAAGAAACAGGAATTATTAAAACAGTATCTGCCGCTTCTGCCAATTTATATTTTTTTAAATATTCTTTTAGCAAATAATATTGACGGTACACAGGTGGATTCTCGAGCAAGTCCTTTCCGGACAATAAAGAATCCAGCGTAGCAACATATGATATTTTTTTTCGGGGAAGCAACCATTGCAATTCAAGAGATTTTTGTTCATTCAATCCGTGCCAAACATTTTTTGCATATAATAAGTATTGTGAACTTAACATGAGTTCTGTAAAAATTATTTCAGCATCGTCAATGCTCTCTGAATGATTTTCCATGAGTTCATTGAAATCTTCCTGGTAAACCAGGGATGAAGTATCTAACCCTTCTTCACTTATATTCTTAACCCGGTTAAAGAGGTTTCCAGCCTGTTCAATCATACCATTTTCATCAAACCATGCATAGGCATAGTTCCTGCCATTATAAAAACTATACAGTTCATTCTTTATTTCAGCAAGCCGGGGGAAACTATCCAGGAATTTTACTAATACCGTACTATCAAAAACTTTTAGGGTTTGTGGACTAAAATTTCCCTGAATAGTAGCCGCCTCCATGGGTATGGCAAGTACTTTCTTACTTTTAGTCTTGCATGAATTTATTATTGTTCCAGTAACCAGGAAAAAGCATAAGAATTTTATTAAAGCCATAGATACGAATTTTATTTACTTCAATCATTTTTTACACATTACAAATCCAATATTATGAATATGAAGTTTAATTATTTTAATTTTTCTTAATGGATTTCATTATCTTGGAATTCACTTAAAACTAATGCTTAAATCTTATAACCAACATATAGCTTTACCAGGCTTTAGGATATTTCAATGGCATGCCGTTAATATTACTATGGTAACTACAACAACCCGTATAACCCTGAGGGGTTGTATATAATCATATCAATACGGGCTTTTTAGCGTTTAAATACAGGTACATTAATGGTTCACTTTAAACAGAAATTATGCAGGTTTTAAAATTTGGGGGAAGTTCTGTAGAAAATGCAGAAAATATAAACAGGGTAACTGAAATAATAAAAAATGCTGCATCAAAAGACAGCACGGTTATAGCAGTTTCTGCCCTGGGTGGTATTACAGATGCATTATTAAAGACAGCTACACTCGCAGCTTCTGGCGATGAAGGATATGAGTTAATCCTAAAAGATATTGAAAACAGGCATATCAGTCTTGTTAAAGAAATTATTCCCGTGGCTCAGCAGTCTTCCTTGCTGAGCCTTGTAAAAAAAATCTGCAATGATATCGGGGATATTGGCAAAGGCATTTACCTGCTGGGTGAATTATCAGACCGCATAAAAGACAGGGTGATCAGTTATGGAGAAATATTATCCTCAAAAATATTATCTGCAAAGCTCAATATTATGGGGCTTGAAAATGAATGGAAAGATGCCAGGGAATTGATAACTACAGACTCTGGCTTTGGAAAGGCCTCAGTAGATTTCCAGGTGTCAAATAAAACAATTGCCTCTTATTTTTCGCAAACGAAAGGCAGGTTATTTGTGTTGCCGGGTTTTATAGCTTCAAATAAAGATGGGGACACAACCACATTAGGAAGGGGCGGTTCTGATTATACAGGTGCTATTATAGCAGCAGCAACCAATGCAGAATTATTTGAAATATGGACAGATGTATCAGGCATGATGACAGCTGACCCAAGGCTTGTGAATAATAAAAAACTTATACCGAGAATTTCTTACCAGGAAGCTATGGAGCTATCTCATTTTGGCGCTAAGGTGATTTACCCGCCTACCATACAACCAGTGATGAATAAAAATATACCCGTATGGATAAAAAATACGTTTGCCCCCAATGATGCAGGCACTCTCATTCACAACGAAGAACAAAAAACAGGTAATGCAGTTTGTGGCATTTCCAGTATAAATAAAATTGTGTTGCTTAGCCTTGAAGGTAGTGGGATGGTAGGCATTCCCGGGTTTTCCAAACGCTTGTTTGAAGCCCTGGCAAATGCCCAAATCAATGTCATTCTCATCACCCAAAGCTCTTCTGAACATTCTATATGTGTGGGTATAGATGAAGCAAATGCATCTAAAGCCAAAGGGGTAGTAGATGAAGCTTTTGTGTATGAAATTGAAACAGGGAAACTGTTACCACTGATCATTGAAAAAGATTTATCTATCGTTGCAATTGTGGGAGACAATATGAAAAACCATTCCGGCATCAGTGGAAAAATGTTTAGTGCCCTGGGAAGAAATGGCGTAAACATCCGTGCCATTTCACAGGGTTCATCTGAAAGAAATATTTCAGTAGTCATTGGCAGTGCGGATGTGAAAAAAGCCATCAACGTACTGCATGAAGATTTTTTTGAAACGACATATAAACAGGTGAACCTCTTTATAGCTGGCGCTGGAAATGTAGGCAAAAGATTACTGGCGCAAATTGCACAGCAGCAATCCTACCTGCAAAAAAATCTTTCAATTAATATCAGGTTAGTAGGATTGGCCACCAGTAAAAAAATGCTATTTGATGATAAAGGCATTGACCTTAATCAATGGAAAGAAAAACTCGAGGCTGCGGAGACGGTTGACATGCAAAAATTTATACAAACCATTCAGGATAAAAACTTGCGCAACAGTGTATTTGCGGATGTAACAGCAAGTGAAGATGTAGCAGGGCTCTATGAAGACCTGCTGCAAAAAAGTATTTCCGTTGTTGCCTGCAATAAAGTAGCAGCATCATCCGACTATAATAATTACAAACGATTAAAAGATTTAGCCAACGAGTATAGTGCAGATTTTCTTTTTGAAACAAATGTAGGCGCCGGGCTGCCGGTAATAGGAACACTCA
>JBDSYV010000049.1:0-15875 GCA_040110925.1 Ferruginibacter sp.
AGTACATGAAATATTTGAAAGTATTATACATACAGGTCCTCATTGCTATCAGCATTGGAATTCTATTGGGTTATTTTTATCCCGGGTTTGCTGTACAATTAAAACCGCTGGGCGATGGCTTTATTAAGCTGATTAAGATGATGATCGCTCCCATCATTTTCTGTACCATTGTTACTGGCATTGCCGGTATGCAAAACACCAAAAAAGTGGGAAGCGTAGGGTTAAAAGCCATCTTGTACTTTGAAGTAGTCACTACCATTGCATTAATAATAGGTATTGTTGTGATCAATATTCTTAAACCTGGGGTAGGTATGAATGTAGATGTTACTACCCTGGATACAAAGGCTGTTGAAACCTATATAACAGATAGCAAAAGTCAGTCAGTAGGCGACTTTATATTGCATATTATACCTGATAATATTGTTAACGCATTATCAACGGGTAATATCCTGCAGGTTTTATTCTTTTCAGTACTGCTTGGGTTTGCACTGTCACGCATTGGAACAAAAGCTGCTCCACTTTTAAAAGGCATTCAGTCATTGGAAGACGCTTTGTTTTCCATCATCAAAATCATCATGAAGGTTGCTCCGCTGGGGGCATTGGGCGCCATGGCTTTCACTATTGGAAAATATGGTGTTGGTTCTCTTTCGCAACTGGCACAGTTGATGGGATCGTTCTACCTTACCTGTGTCTTATTTATTGTGCTGGTATTGGGTGGCATTTTAAAAATTGTGGGCTTTAACCTTTTTCGCTTACTTGGTTATATAAAAGAAGAGTTGCTGATCGTACTGGGCACATCCTCATCAGAAGCTGCCCTTCCGGCAATTATTGGCAAACTTGAGAAAGTAGGTTGCTCCGAACCGGTAGTGGGTTTGGTAATACCTACGGGTTACTCTTTTAACCTTGATGGTACTTCGATCTACCTTACCATGGCCGCAATTTTTTTAGCACAGGCTACCAATACCCCGCTGGATATTGGCCACCAGGTAACACTGCTGCTTGTGCTGTTACTCACTTCCAAAGGCGCTGCTGGTGTAACAGGCAGCGGATTTATTGTACTTGCCGCTACCCTGCCTACTGTGGGACATATTCCTGTGGCAGCTATTGCATTAATCTTTGGTATAGATAGGTTCATGAGCGAAGGCAGGGCACTTACCAATCTTATTGGAAATACTGTTGCCACCATTGTTGTTGCCAAATGGGAAAAAGAATTAGATCTTCCTACAGCAAAGAAACTGATAGGTTAAAAAAGTTTTGGATTAACTTTCATAAGATATTACACTTGTTTTGTGCACAGGCATTGAAACTAAATCAACAAAATTTATCTCAGGCCACTGATAGGATGCTGGTAAGTTGACTATCTAAAAAAAAAATAATTCGGTTTAAGAAAAAACTGCCAATATTGACGCTCTCCCGAAAACATATAGTACATAGTAACCATGGCTATGGGCAGTATTTAATTTACTTTGGATTGTCCTTTGTACCAATGTTCCATAAAGCGTAGCCAAATCCAATTCCAAACAACAAGGTTATTATTCCAGCGAAATATGGTATAAAATCAATCATTTTTATTAGTTTTTATCAGATGTAAATAAATCCCAAAACACAGTATGGAGGGCACCCAGAGTCCAATGAATATCGCTTGATTTTCGTAACCATTAAAAAATAAAATCTCAGAAAAAACAAGCGAAAGTATCGCGGCTATAAATAGCAACTTATCAGCTAGGTTAAATTTTTTAAACATTTTTATTGATAATTTTTATCCTACTCTTATGGCTTTTCGGTCACGCCCCGTTTATTTGCGTGGGTTCTGGTCTCCACTTTTAATCTTACAATAATACAAAAGATTATCCAAGAGCTTTATTGTTTGTCCTTTGGATTTTCTCATGTCTATCTGCAATGACTGTTAAAGTTGCTCATAACTTTTACATTGTTCCACTGAAATCTATCCTATTACCGCAATTATTCCTAATTGGGGCGATCTGCAAAACCATAGCCTATCTTTTTCATCTTCAATAGCAGCAATACCACTACTCCTGCACAAAAAAGCACCGTATAAAAAAAATTGTTGCAACCGCCACCCTTCTTTTAATTTATCTTTTAGTAATATTGAATAAATATTTTCCCATAAACAAATCTATAAAAATGAAGAAATTAAGTTTCATGCTCCTGGTTATTTTCTTCGTAAGTTCCTGCGGTAACAGCAAAGAAGATAAGACCGTATCCGATGCAAAAGAACTAATGTCTGGCATTGAGGCAATGAAGCCTGGCACCATACCTACAAAAAATGGGGAGTGGACGATGACCGCAAAAGTTAATGGCAAAGACTGGGAAGCAAGTTCAATGATGTCGCCAGAAACAGCAGGAAGAATAATTGGCTATTATAAAGAAGAGTCCATAAGCCTGCCATACGACAAGAGGGAAATGGTTCTGGGTTATAAAAATACTTTTAGTGAGCATAATGCCGTTGATTTATTTACGAGTGATGATGTGGGTCTCTGGGGAGGCTTAAAAGGTGAAATGGAAATCACTAAAGTAAATGGCGATTGGGTAGAGGGAAAATTTTACGTAACCGGCACCAGCAGCGATACGAATAAAACGCTGGAGGTAACGGATGGTTTTTTCAGGATTTCAATGGCCGGTAAATAAAGACCAGCCAGACCGCTTAGTTATTTAGCAGGAGCTGCAGTCATGCTGGTTTTCCAAATATTTGTAAACATTTTCCAGTCACCATCTTCCTTTTGCCAAATATTCAGGTTTTTTCATTTATCTAATGCACTGTCTATGCCAGAAAGAAAATAATAGGTGGTTTTCTCTATTAAGGTAATCTTCAATACTATAAGCGCATCTACTTCCATATTTTAAAATTCAACGATAATTTCTTTTTTTGAATCAAAGTACGCCAGTCTATGAACAAAAGAGAAAAAAGAAGGAATAAGGACAATACAAAGCTTGCAATTGACTTCCAGGATAATGCTTCATCAATTATATTTTGGGTATTTTCAGCCGCATATTTACCTGCTTGTAGTGCGATAGTGTCACTTGTAAATTTTCCAATTATAAACGCAGGTATAATATAAATAGCCTTTAATTTTGAAATACCCGCCCCTAAAAAAAGTGGGGTGGTTGGAAGTGGTAATAAAGAATATGCAAGTATGACCATTTGACCTTTCCATTTATTCTCTTTCATTTTCTGTCCAAGGAATTGAATGTCTTCATTCTTCGACAATTTTAAATACCTGTTTGCTATTAATGGAGAATATAAAAGAAGAATATATCTGCCTAAAACTGATCCAACTACCCCTATTATAATTACTAACCACACATCTAAGTGAAAAATGATTTGAAAGAATAACATAATTGTAAATGCGGGAAGAAAAGGGAAAGGCACGATATCAAATAATAAGGCGCCTATAAAAACTAATAAATACTGCCACCACATTTTTTTAATTTTAATTTTACTTTTACCGAAAATTTCTATTCTAAAACAATCACATACGAGCGGTTGTTTAAAACCTCCCTCCTATAGAATATACATACTATGTAAAAAAAGATAATTGTTGCATCTGTTTTGTGTGATCAGAAACATAAATTTAATTTCCGTTAGTGCCTTTACAAACCAAAAAACAAAATCAACTTTTCAATTAACATTACTTATCAACCCATTCATTATTTTTTCTATTCACATCTGGCAATACATTTTCAGGGTCAAGTATTACCATGCTTATCTTACTGGTAGATGGATATTTAAATGTCCATGTTCCACCACGCTGCCAAATTTCAACTGGTAGTTTTATAGTTCCTTTTTCACCGTTAGTTTGTTCCACTTTTAAAATTACAGGCATTATCATTTTATCCCTGTTCTCAATAGTGATCAAAGAACCTTTTGAGGGATCATTGTCAACATAAGTAACATTAGAGACAGATTGATCAAGTGTCCAGTTGGTAAAGAACCATTCTTTCCAGAACCAGTTTAAGTCTTCACCAGCGGCACTGTTAATACAATGAAAGAAGTCATATGGTGTTGGATGTTTAAATGCCCATGCTTCGGTATATTTTCTGAAAGCATAATCAAATCTTTCTTTTCCTAATACCTGGTAGCGAAGCAATTTCAATCCATATGCTGTTTTGCTATAGTATTGGGTGCGTTCACCTTCTCCCTGTCCCATCGCTTCAGATACGGTCATTAACGGGTAATGACGATTGGGAAGTGCTTCTACATCGAGATAGGCAAAAAAATCTTTTTGATGAAATAAAGGGTCTTTTGCATATTCGCCATTGTTGAAAAGTTCATTGGCATCCAGGTTAATAAAGGTATTGACACCTTCATCCATCCAATCATATTTTCTTTCATTTGTACCCACAATCATCGGATACCAGCTATGGCCTATTTCATGCGAAATCAAAAACCATAACCCTGCTTTCTTTTCCCGGTAATCATTGAAGGTCATTCCGGGATATTCCATACCGGTTACAGACCCGCCAATGCTAACTGCACTGTTCCAGGGATACTCAAAATAATGGTCTGAATATATTTCTACACTGTTCTTTAAATATTCAGTTGACCTTGACCAGGCATCATTCCCTGCACTTTCAGGAGGATAAGCCGACATGGCAATAGCTTTTTTCCCGGAAGGCAAATTTATTTTTGCTGCATCCCATACCAACGCAGCGGAAGCAACCCATGCAACGTCTCTTGTATTCTTCATGGTAAAATGCCAGGTAAGATTTCCTTTGGAGGCAGGACGCATCCCGGGCTTACCAATTTCATCAGCATTAATAATGTAAACCGGTTTATTACTATTTGCAGCAAGGGAAAGTCTTTTTATTTCTTCGGCAGTTAATACCTGCGCAGGATTTTGGAGATCTCCGGATCCATATACAATCATTTCGGAAGGTGCAGTAATGTAGTAATCAAAATTTCCGTACTCGCAGTAAAATTCCCCGGCACCCATATAAGGTAATGTATTCCATCCTTCCACATCATCATACACACACATGCGTGGATACCATTGTGCAATTTCATATATCACCCCTTTGTCTGTGTACATTTTTCCCATCCGGTCACTACCATAAGCAGGGATGGCAAAACTGAAATTTATTTTCACTAATACTTTCCCTCCTTTTGGTAGCATTGGGCTGTTTAAGCGCACCTGCATCCTGGTATCTGTTATCACTGGTTGCACCTTGTAGGTTATTCCATTATATGTAACGGCGATATCTGCAATATGAAAGCCACCACGAAAACCTTTTGAATCAAACCTGACACCAGAAACAGGAGTTGTTAACGTGCCCCTTGAATCCGGAGCAAAAAGATTCTGATCCAGTTGCAGCCATAGATAATCTAATTTATCAGGGCTGTTATTGGTATAGGATATTGTTACATCTCCCGTAATGCTGGTATCCTTTTCACTTAATGTTGCATGTATCAAATAGTCTGCGCTGTTTTGCCAGTACAGTGGGCCCGGTGTACCCTTTGCTGAACGAAATGCATTACCAGCTGTTGGATTAAATGATGGCAAATAAAAATCCTGTGGATTATATACAGTGTTTTTATTTATGTCTTGTGCAAATAAAAGCCCGAAGCTTGTAATTTGTAAGCAGCATAAAAAAAGTTTTTTCATCTGTTTAAATTTTGGGAATAATAAGAATTTGAAGCTTTGATAAAATGTAAGGTAAAATACTTTTACTGCATTACTATTAATATTACGTATTGCTTCGTTTAACCACGAAACGATTCTATAATTGTTGATAAGCACACTACCCTATGCAAGCCGCGGTGTGATACATAGGTTAGGTTTTAAAATTTGTTAATAACAAAGGCCATAGTAGAATAAAATCTACTCTTTCATTGTAAATTTAAAGTCAGGTGCTCCCACCAATTGAAATGTTGCGGAAGCAAATTTAATTTCCCCTTTTGACTGGTCTACTTCTTTTAAGATTTTTGTAAATAAAACTGTTTTAGTTGCTCGGCGCTTTTTATAACTCACCACATAACGCAGTGTAAATTCAACCCAGTTATCATTTGCAATTATTGAAACCATTGGTTCTGTTTGTGCATCTTCAAGTCTATACTTTCTTTGCATTTCAAGCCATTTATTTGCAGATTGCTCTGTTAAGTCGCCGGCAACATCCTTCCCAATTCGGGTAAGTATTTCATTTGTTTTTTCATAATTGCTTCCGTATTGAATCGGTATTTTTATTTCATCCCACAAAAATGGAAAGTCACCGGAATAATTAAATACAGGTTCTTTAAAAACATAACTGTTGGCAATTAAAACTATCCTTCCATTATACAAATCTCCATCAACCCATTGACCTGTTTCCATTAAAGTTGTTCTTAAAACACCAATGTCCATTACATCTCCTTTAATACCGCCAAGCTGAACCCTATCACCGGTTTTATAAAACCCACCAAACATAATAGCAAGCCATCCCGCAAAAGATGCAATTACTTCTTGTAATGCAAACGCAATGCCTGCACCTGCAACACCTAACGCCACCGTAAGCCCGGCAAGTTTATCGCTAAAAACGATTGTGATTAAAATAATCGTAAGTACGGCACCAATAAAGCCACCAAATTTTTTTGCCCGATACCTATTATCACTGTCTTTTATTTTTGAAAATAAACTTTTTTGAAGTGCTTTAATGATAATCCAGATTATAGCAACACCAATTATTAATGTAGCTATCTTACCCATGGCAGGGTTAAATAACAGTTTTTTTAAATTTTCTTCCATTTTCTTACTTATATATTCTTACAATTATTTGTAATATTATTTCACATTCCCTGTCCGCAGTTGTTGCAGAACTTAGCATCCATATCATTGTCATGATTACATTGCAGGCATTTATTTTTTTGATTTGACTTCGACATTTCCACTGTAATAATTCCGGTAGGCACGGCAATTATTGCGTAGCCAATGATCATAGCCAAAGAAGAAATAAATTTACCCAACACAGTTTGCGGTACCATGTCTCCATACCCAACGGTTGTTACGGTTACCACTGCCCAATAAATACTTTGTGGAATACTGGTAAATCCTTTTTCACCTCCTTCTACCACATACATAATAGTTCCCATAAAAACTACTATTGCAACAACTGCTACTAAAAATACACTTAGTTTGTGTATGCTTGATTTAAGCGCAGTTAACAGCACTTTTGATTCGCTATTAAATCTCGCCAGTTTTAAAATTCTAAAGACCCTTAATAATCTGAATATTCTAACAATAATAAAATAATGATAACCGGCAATAAACAAACTTAAATAAGTTGGCAGTATGGAAAGTAAATCAATAAACCCCCAAAAGCTTATAATATATTTTATAGGTTTTGAGCTAATCCATAAACGCATTAAGTATTCCATTGAAAAAATAATTGTCATGCACCATTCAATAGTAAAAAAAACATCCCTATATTTTTTGCCAATTTCAGGAACGCTTTCCATCATTACCACAAATACGCTGAATAAAATTATCCAAAGCAGAAAAACATCAAACCGCTTTCCTCCTTTTGTATCTGTTTCAAAAACAATTTTATAAAGTTTTTCCCTTGTCGTCATTTCTTTCTATTGTAACTTTTAAATTATAAGATGGAGCTATGTAATCCTTTGGCAAATAGTCTGAAGGAATAGTTGTTGTAACCTTGCAACATCTTTTGAATTAATTGCTGCAGGTGATTTTGAAGGTCTTCTTTCTTAAAATTGTCTGTTGTATTGATGCATGATGGCGGAGTCTGTAACTGTATTTTTTTTATTGAGTCTTCTATTTGTTGGTTTTCTGTTTCATCCGGTTTTGTATTATTCTGTTGCAAAATTTGTGTATTTGCAAAATGATATTGTAGTTTGGTTGTGTCAGTTTGAAAAAACGACTGAAATCTAGTAATTCTAAAATAGGTAAGCGAATAGCATCGGTATTGATTTTTTTTCATCTTAGTATTATATATTACTAAAGTCGGCAATAATTATCATATTAAGGCACACATTATTTGCCGTTATTGGTACCTCTACAACATGTAAGCCAGGGCCGGGTCTTTGACAAGCCAACAAATTATTCCTGGGCTATGAATTGAAATGGTACTTATCGCAGACCTGCCTTACCCATACGCAGACCAGGCAGCGACCTTCTAAATAGGTTAGGATTTAAAATTTGTTAGCAACAATGGCGAATTAAAATTAGCATGATAAGAATCACTGTAATCTCCTTTTTAAATCATTATGCCGGCATGCCAAAAAAAGTAGTTTAGCCTTCTCCAAAATACTTTTATTGATTAATGATGCCACCATACAATCATTAAAAAAAGATGTCCTTCCGGAAAAGGAGATTTTTAAACAGCAACAGCAAAATTTTGCAGCAGAATACCAAGCTGTATTTTATGACCGCATGGCTGCTAAAACCATTGTGGTTATCCCAAGCCTGACCTTAGACCAGGACATACTTTCAAAAGTGGAAGGCGTGGTGCATTACGAAGAAAGATTATTGTGTTTGTTGTTATTATTAAGGATGCCGAGAACACATGTGGTATATATAACCAGCACACCCATAGATCCTGTTATTATTGATTATTACCTGCATTTGCTGCCTGGTATCACCGGCCATCATGCTAGGCAGCGCTTACATTTTTTTAGTTGTTATGATGCCGCTCATTTATCCCTAACAGAAAAAATACTGGCAAGACCAAGATTGATCAGCCGGATTAAAAATGCAATACCCAATGGGCACCTTGCACACCTGGCTTGTTTTAATGTTACGGCGTACGAACGCAGATTATCCACCATCCTGGAATTGCCAATATATGGATGTGATCCCGACTTGTTTTTTTGGGGAACCAAATCCGGCAGTCGTGAAATTTTTAAAGCATGCGGTATTGCCATACCTGCTGGATATGAGAATCTGCAAGATGAAAGGGCGATAATAAAAGCATTGGCCCACCTGTATAAAAATAACCCGGGTATAAGAAAAGCAGTGATTAAAATGAATGATGGTTTTAGTGGAGAAGGGAATGCCATTTTTTCTTTTAAAAATATTATTGCCAGTCAGGATATTGAAGTACAGGTAAGCAGCCAGCTGCCCGGGCAAATGGAAATTGTTGCCAACGATCTTTCCTACTATCAATTCATAAAAAAATTTACAGGCATGGGCGGTATTGTGGAAGCTTATATTGATGGTACAAAAAAAATGACACCTTCGGTACAATGCCGCATTAATCCATTAGGGAAAATAGATATCATTTCCACACACGACCAGCTGATGGGCGGGCGTGATGACCAGGTATTTTCAGGTGGCACCTTCCCGGCGGCAGCAGAATATAGTGTTGAGATCGGGATTTTAACCCGGCAAATAGCAGCATCATTAAAAGACAAAGGGGTACTAGGCAGGTTTGGTATAGATTTTTTATCGGTTAAAGAAGGAGAGCGATGGACACATTATGCTATAGAAATAAACCTGCGTAAAGGCGGCACCACACATCCATACATCATGCTTCAATTTTTAACCAATGGTAACTATAATGCGGATACAGGAAAATATTTATTACCTAACGGCGATGAAAAATATTACCTCTTCTCTGATAATATACATGACGACCGCTTTAAAGGCCTTACCTCGGGTGACTTAATGGATATTGCCATTTGTAACGACCTGCATTATGACGGCACAAAAGAAGAAGGTGTTATGTTTCACCTGATAGGTGCTCTTTCTCAATTTGGTAAATTGGGTGTGGTGTGTATTGCCTCTTCGCATGATAGGGCAAAATATTTTTACGACGAAACTATAAGGGTCCTTGAGGCTGCCTGTTATTGAATAATGAGAAATAAATTATTTTCTTATCGGTTGCTGTCCTGATGCTGACCGATAAAATAAAGGTTCTCATCCGCAATTATTATATAATAAACATACAATAATTAGGAATATTTCCAGATATGTATCAGACCAGGTGATTGCAGTTTTAAATCTATCCCATTGTATCAAAATGTATTAAATATTCATTTTCCCTAATGCCGTTTTTATTTAATATCTTCCCTTTTGTTATTGAAACGGTTTATTTAGTTAGCCCACTCCCTTGCAAATTATATCCTCCTCACATTATTCATTTTTAACCATAAAACAATCAAAATGAGATTATTTTTCGCAACAGCATTGTTGGCCATTGCCGGCTGTAACAGTCCTGACAAAACAGAAAATGCCAGTATGCCGGGTGCATATAAAATGGTATCGCAGAATTTTAAGAGTGATAAAATTGATACCACTAACACAAGTATTCAACAGCTTAAGATTTACACAGATGATTACATGATGTATGCAGGTTTTAGTCCTTCAGATTCATCAGGTACTTTTGGAATTGGAACGTACAGTGCTACTAAAGACACCGTAACAGAAAACGTGATATACAGTGCCTCTGATACATCGAAAAACGAAACGCCGGCCATTTTTAACCTGGTAATTACAAAAACACCAAAAGGATTTAAACAGTTTATACCTGAAATTAAAATGGGCGATCAGAAATTTTCGCTGACAGAAGAATATGATGCGGCAGGCACAGCAACAAAATCTCCTTTAGACGGAGCATGGAAGCTTACAAAATCTTATAGCATAATGGGAAAAGACAGCTTTCCGGAAACAAAGACCCAATTTAAAATATATGGCTCAGGTTATTTTATATTTGGCCAGACCTTTTCTGACTCTGCCAATAAAAGCCATACCGCTATGGGATACGGGAAGTTTGTAATGACGGGAACAACTAAATCTAAAGAATCTGTTTTGGTATCCAGCTTTTACCAGGTAAGAGGTCAGGATGTTGATATTGATATTGAAATGAACGGAACAGATGAATACAAACAAACCTATAGTACCAATGATGGTTATAAAGGCGTGGAGATCTACCAGCGTATGAAAAAATAAGAACACGTCATTATATGCTGCCGGGATTTTGCATTTCACTTTTTTAAATAAAAGTTAAATGCAAAATCCCGGTTCAGTTAAAGCTGGCTCAAGCCGCTTTTGTTGCCGCTGTGCAAAAGGCCAAGTGAACAGGGTGTCCGCTTGCTACATAGGTTGAAATTTGATAATTATTACCAAAACCCGCAAAAAAAAATGGTGCCTGTAATGTGCATGAAACCCAATAAAATAGCTAGTCTTCTGTAATGAAGAATTCTTTTCAACACTAAGGGTTGTATATGTTGGTAAAGAAGCTAATTTATTTTTCATATTCGCAAGCCAGTTTCCCCATGCTGCAATACCTTTGCAAACTCATATCCGCATTTATGGGATTTTATATTTTCCTGGCCTGGTTTCAAAGGCCTGCACAATAAAATATCCTAAAAACTTAACTTTTTTATTAAAATATTATTAATGGAACAAACAAACAATCAACCTACAATGGATAATGAAAAAAGCACTCTACCGGCAGAAAATTCCATCCTGCACGACCTGAACAAGGAAGCTGTTAAATGTCCATTTAGTGGAGGTGCGCTGCAGCGTAGTGCTGGCGGTGGCAGAAAAAACACTGACTGGTGGCCAAACCAGTTGAAACTGAACATTCTTCGTCAACAATCATCTTTGTCCGATCCGATGGACAAAGATTTTAACTATGCTGAGGAGTTTAAAAGTCTTGACCTGGCTGCTGTCAAAAATGATCTCTTTAAACTAATGACCGATTCACAAGACTGGTGGCCGGCAGACTATGGCCATTATGGACCATTCTTTATTCGTATGGCCTGGCATAGCGCCGGTACCTACCGCATTGGCGATGGCCGAGGTGGCAGTGGCTCGGGCAGCCAGCGATTTGCACCGCTGAACAGTTGGCCGGACAATGCAAATCTTGATAAGGCCCGATTGCTGTTATGGCCCATCAAACAGAAATATGGTAAGAAAATTTCCTGGGCCGACCTTATGATTCTCACTGGTAACTGTGCGCTGGAATCCATGGGCTTCAAAACCTTTGGTTTTGGTGGCGGAAGAGAAGATACCTGGGAACCAATGCAGGATGTTTACTGGGGTGCCGAAAGTGAATGGCTGGGAGATAAACGTCATTCCGACGAGCGAAACCTGGAGAACCCGCTGGCCGCTGTGCAGATGGGTCTTATCTACGTAAACCCGGAAGGACCTAACGCTGTACCCGACCCGCTTTTAGCTGCTAAAGACATCCGGGAAACATTTGGCCGCATGGCTATGAATGATGAAGAAACAGTGGCACTTATTGCAGGCGGGCATAGCTTTGGTAAAACGCATGGTGCCGCAGATCCTGCAAAATACGTGGGAGTAGAACCTGCCGCAGAAGGCATAGCAGCACAGGGCAATGGCTGGATAAACAGCTTCGGCAGCGGATACGGAGGCGATACAATCACCAGTGGCCTGGAGGGAGCATGGACAAAAACCCCGGCTAAATTTAGTAACGATTATTTCGATCATTTATTCGGCTTTGACTGGGAACTCACAAAAAGCCCTGCCGGTGCACATCAATGGAAACCAAAAGATGGCGCCGGAGCCGGCACTATCCCCGATGCACATGATCCATCAAAGAAGCACGCCCCATTCATGCTCACAACAGACATCGCTCTAAAGGTAGATCCTGATTATCTTGTAATTTCAAAACGCTTTCACGAGAATCACGACCAGTTTGCAGATGCTTTTGCCCGTGCATGGTTTAAACTAACGCACAGGGACATGGGGCCCATTGAACGTTACCTCGGCCCTGAAGTGCCAAAGGAAGAATTGCTATGGCAGGACCCTGTGCCGGCCGTCATGCATGATTTGGTAAATGAGGATGACATCGCTGCGCTGAAGGATAAGATACTTGCTTCGGGTCTATCTGTATCCCAACTGGTAACTACAGCCTGGGCTTCAGCATCTACTTACCGGAATTCTGATAAACGTGGAGGCACAAATGGAGGTCGTATTCGCCTGGCACCGCAGAAGAATTGGGAGGTAAACAACCCGGCTCAATTAACTAAAGTGCTCGATATATATGAAGGCATCCAAAAAGATTTTAATGATAAAAAGCCCGGCGGTAAAATGGTTGCTATGGCCGACCTCGTTGTACTTGGAGGCGTTGCTGGCATAGAGCAGGCAGCGAAAGAAGCAGGTCATAAGGTTGTGGTACCATTTACGCCAGGAAGAGCCGACGCTTCACAGGAGCAAACAGATGTATCATCATTTGCAGCTATGGAGCCAGCGGCTGATGGCTTTCGTAATTATATAAATGCAAGGCACAAGGCTTCAGCCGAGGAAATGCTTATCGATAAAGCCCAACTACTAACGCTTACCGTACCACAACTAACCGTGTTGGTTGCAGGTATGCGGGTTCTTAATACCAACTACGACCAGTCTCAGTATGGCGTATTTACAAAGCGCCCCGGTGCATTAACCAACGACTACTTTGTTAACTTACTGAACCTGGAAACAACGTGGAAAGCAACTTCGGAAGCACAGGATAGCTTTGAAGGACGTGATCGTAAAACCGGCGATATAAAATGGACTGGTTCCCGTGTGGACCTCATCTTCGGCAGCAACCCAGAGCTGCGGGCCCTTGCAGAAGTATATGCATCGTATGATGCGGAAGAGAAGTTTGTAAAAGATTTTGTTGCAGCATGGACAAAGGTTATGAACCTTGGAAGATTTTAGAACAGAGAAAGTATAGCAGTAAAAAGATCAAGATACTATACATAAAAGGTCGCCTGGTAACGGGCGGCTTTTTTTACTCCATAGTATCTCCTTTAATCTTATGATCTATTTTCCAACCGCAACTTCAATTTCGGTCGGTGAAGATACCCAACCGATAAATGTCCTATATCTGCTCACAAAAACTGGTGAGAAATGTTGCTGCACATTGCAATGTGAAAGATTATCCAAAGCAATGATCTAACAGTTTTGCCGGATCTAATCCTTACCATATTGCTTCATATGTGAACGCTTAGCCGATACGATAAACAAACCCTGCTCCAAGATGGTGCTGCTCATAATTAAAATGCCATGTAACATTATTCTTCTTCTGTTCCGGGGATTTTATTTTTGCATAGCGATGGTAATTATTAACCACCTGCCTTCCTGTTAGCCATCCTAATACACTACCCACAAGTACATCGGTAGTCCAATGTTTATTTTCTGTTACCCTGCTTAAACCTATCAATGAGGCTACGCTATAAGAAATGACAGGGATGTACCACTTCTCTTTATATTCCATGGCAAAAACAGTTGCGGCTGCAAAGGCTACTGTAGTATGACCCGAAGGAAAAGAGCTGTTGGATTTATTGCCGTATGCATCCCTTGAAGTTTTTCCGAAAGGCCCAAGGAATTTTGGCTCTGCTTCCTCATTACTATTGTAAAAATTAGGGCGGGTCCGGCCGCTTAATGTTTTCATGACAGATTCTTCCACGGCGCCTAAAATATATGCCTGTGATGCAAGCAAGGTGGTGGTTTTCATTTTCTGGCTTTTAAAAATAATACCATATAGGCCAAATCCTACCAGGGTATAGGTTTCATAAAGGCCTCCAAAGTTGCTTACAAATTTGCCGATGTTGGCCACGGCGGGAGTATTGTTGCGAATTTTTAACGCAGACTTTTGAATGGGTTCATCTGCAAAACCAAGTCCAATGGCTGTGACAGCAAACAGGCCTATTGGCGCCAGCTCTTTTCGCGTAATATGAAAGGGTTTTGTAAATGCCTGCTTAAAATCGCTTCCCAATAAAATAAAATAACTCCTGGCGGTAAATTTAGTTTCCTGGTTATAAGCCCCGGGATCAATATTATTCACTTGTTTTCCGCTGTCAGCCTTTATATGAAGGCTATCCAGTTTATGCAGTAATGAATCGGGTTGCTGTGCTCGCAGGTTAAATGGAAGGACAGCCAAAACAATAATAAATATTTTGAGGAATTTTATCATACAGGTCATCCTTCAAATGACGTTCCAGAATATTCCTTATTAATAAAAAGGTGCAGGTAACTGGAATCTAGAAGGGGTTGGGAATGCAAACTCAGCGGCTGTACACTGATCATTATTAATTTTACCGGAAATAAGGAATGCCTTTTAACTATCTCATTACAGATAATTTCTGCTGGCACAAGTTTAAGTGTAATGCATGGTAAAAATTCAAGATACCCCGCAAACTTTCTAACAAGCAAAATATGTCATTTCGTTATCTATGGCTGCCAGATAAAATATTCTTGCTGTTGATACTTCTCTGCCAGTCGCTGGTTTTTGAAAACATAGTCAATCTGGCCTTTAAGAAGAGATGAAAGTATAATTTTTCGCGTGGTATGGGTTCGTCTTGGATCGTCGTTTAGTGGTGCATTCTTTATCGTCATTCTATTGATGTAAACCTCGTACAAGCGTGGATTAGGATTATATTGCGGTATGTTTTTTATTTTTTCAAAAACATATTCAAGATAAATTTCTTCCCGCCTTGAAAATGCAGTGAATGCAATGTTTTCAAGGCTCCCATTTTTACCAATACTAAATTCAATTTTAGATGTGTTATAAACAGCATTCATCGGGCGGTTGTTAATCATTTGTAACAGGAGTTTCATTACAGTATCAAAAATATTTAATGGGGCTGTATTCTGCAGGTCAAAATTGACGGGCTTTTTATAAAATAAATATTTTAGCAGGGTGAAAGACATCTTACCATCACCATATATTTTAAAAATGTTGTCAATGCCCATTCTTTCAAATACCAAAAGCCTCTGCGGAATAAAATTAAAGGAGATAGTACTTTTTAAAACCCTGTTGTTGCGATAGGAAACCCCTCCGCCGCCAATGAATTCGCCTTCACGATTATAAGTTTATCTTCAAATAATAAAAATAAATACCACAAACTTATTTTGGCATCCCTACTGATAATTTTTATCTGCGATTAATTTACACCACCCTTTCTTATC
>JBDSYV010000050.1:0-7507 GCA_040110925.1 Ferruginibacter sp.
GGTTATGGTGTAAAGGTAGCACAACAGATTTTGATTCTGTTTGTCAAGGTTCGAATCCTTGTAACCCAACAAAAAACCGGCACAATGTGCCGGTTTTTTATTTTACACATGTAATCCTTAGCCCGCTTTGTTTTGGTTATAATCATAATTCACCATCCATTGAATTCCAAATTTATCCGTAAGCATTCCAAAATAAGCACCCCAGAAGGCTTTTTCCAGTGGCACTGTTACCTGTGCCCCATCACTTAATGCCTTGAATAGTTTATCTGCTTCTGCCTCGCTATCGGCATTAATAGATATAGAAAAATTAGTGCCCTCCGTGATTTTATGACCCATAGATTCCAGCGCATCTGTGGCCATTAACATATTTCCATTCCCGATAGGTAAAGAAATATGCATGATCATGTTTTTTTCATTGTCTGGTACACGGCCGGCTTCAGGCGTGTCTTTAAAGCGAATCACCATTGCAAATTCGCCCCCAAAAACTGATTTGTAAAAATTAAAAGCTTCTTCAGTATTGCCTGGAAAATTTAAATAAGGATTAATAGTTGCCATGATTTTAGTTTTTTGCCTTACGGCAGTTATGAAAAATTTTTATATTAAATACCGGTACCAATGAATTCATTTTTATTTAAAATAGCATAAATATTCTTTAATTGCCTGCAATGTCTTGTTGTATGGCATGCTGCAAAGCAAATCCATTCATATGCACTGAGTGAACCCCAGCCTGGAAATTTGAAACCTGAAAATAGCACGGAAAGATCAGCATCTGAAACCTTTTTGCTTAGCTCCACTTGTACCTCCTGCAATTTATTTGACAATAACTTAATATCCAATGTATCATTGGATGGCAATATAAATTCTGGAGATTGCATTTTATTATTATAATCCAGTAAAACAGGCCTGATGGTGCTTACTTGCTGCATTACGTTCCGCTCCGAAATTATGGATTCTCCCGAAAGCACCCTGGAAATATTCTCAAGTGATTTTAAAACATGATCAGCAACCTGAGCTGCTGTCCACCTATCATCAAAGTAAGCCTGGTTTATTTGTGATGGATCAAAGTAGGAAAGTGTTTTAAGAAAATCTTCTATGGCCATTTCCATTTCTGTTACTAATTGATTTTGCATATTGTACAAATAAATTAAATGAATTGCTGGAGTAAAATTAATGGCTTCGATATTAAGGAATGGTTATGAAAACGGCAATCTTAGGGGTTGATTGCGACAAGGAATTTTTATATTTTTGATGTCCATAAAAAAAGTTCATGAAACATATTTCAATCCTGGTACCACAAGGACATACAAGCCTGCCCAATATTGACGGCACCCTGCAAATTCTTTCAGAGGTAAATACATTCAGAATTCGTATGCGGCAACCGCCTCTATTCAAAATTCAATTGGTGGGATTAACGAAAGAGATAAGCCAGCGTAATGGCATGTACACCATTGTACCGGATTGCCTGATTTCTGATATTAAAAAAACAGATCTTATTATTATACCAGCGATGCATGGAGACATGGCTACAGCTATGGAAGAAAATAAAGCATTTATACCCTGGATGATTGATCAATATAAAACAGGTGCTGAACTGGCCAGTTTTTGCATTGGCACTTTTTTCCTTGCTGCCACAGGTTTGCTTAATGGAAAACAAGCTGCCACACATTGGGTAGCTGCAAATGAATTCAGGCAGATGTTTCCGGATGTTACCCTTGTTGATGATAAAATAATAACAGCAGATGATGGCATTTATACCAGTGGTGGGGCTTACTCTTTTCTTAACTTGTTAATTTATCTTATTGAAAAATATTCGGGAAGGGAAACGGCCATATTTATTTCCAAGGCTTTTATGATAGATATTGACCGGCAAAGCCAATCCCCATTTATCATTTTTGAAGGACAAAAAGCACATACTGATGAGCCTGTAAAAAAAGCGCAGGAATTTATTGAAAAGAATTTTACGGAGAAAATATCTGTTGATAAAATCGCTGAAATAGTTGCAGTAGGGCGCCGCAACCTGGAACGTCGTTTTAAAAAAGCCACCAGCAATACGCTTGCAGAATATATGCAAAGAGTAAAGGTAGAAGCGGCCAAAAAAAGTTTTGAAAACAGCAGGAAAAATATAAACGAGGTCATGTATGAAGTAGGATACAATGATACCAAGGCTTTCAGAAATGTATTTAAAAGAATAACAGGCATGTCGCCATTTGATTACAGAAATAAATATAATAAGGAAGCATTTTTAAACTAAACTTATCCTGCATTCATTCATACTCTCTATAGACATCTAATTACTTATAGTGTAACCCATATTCCCAAACCGGGTTATATTATTCTCAAAAAATAGCAGCCTTCTCAATATTAATATTGCAACCTTAGTTTTAGTCAAAATAGCCTACCTTGTATTACTTCAATTGTTATACTACTTTGATGATGTGTAAAAGCATCGTTATTTAAACCTTCATTAGTTGAATTATAAAAATGGAACAACCCATAACCATCTTGCTGGCTGATGATGATGAAGATGATTGTTTGCTTTTTAAACAAGCAGTTTCAGAATTAAAAGTCACAATCTCACTTGACGTGGTTAGTGATGGAGAAAAATTAATGAACCTGTTAAAGGAATCTGACCAATTGCCAACGATACTTTTCCTGGATATGAATATGCCCCGAAAAGATGGTATGGCATGCCTGAAAGAAATAAAACAAAGTGAATCATTAAAGTCGACCCCGGTAATTATACTTTCCACTTCTGCCTCAAGGGATATTATAGATAAGCTTTACGAATCAGGCGCACAATATTATATCCGCAAACCAAATGACTATAGCCAGCTTAAGTATTTAATAATGACAGCTATTGACCTGGTAGCAAAAAAAACAACCCAGCCGGATATAGGGGACTTTGTTTTATCACCCGAAGCCTATCAGCATGAAACCAAATAATACCAACCCAAAAATTCTTTCCAACAACTTATTTCCTGTTGTTGGTATTGGCGCTTCTGCTGGTGGGCTTGATGCATTTAAAAAATTAATAAAAGCCATTCCCGAAGATTCTGGAATGGCCTATGTGCTGGTTCAGCATTTACATCCCAGCTATGAAAGCATTTTGCCTGAGATTTTGCAAAAAATTACTTCCATACCTGTATTGGAAATAATAGATGATATTAAAGTAGAGCCAGACCATATCTATATTATTCCCAGCAACAAAATGCTGGTGGCCAATGATGGTATCCTGCAATTAAGTGCCCGGCCTGAAAGAAGTAAAACAGACCGAGTGGTTTTGCCCATTGATATTTTTTTTAAATCTCTGGCAGAAGTACACCAGTCACACGCCATTGGAGTAGTTTTATCAGGCACTGCATCAGATGGTACATTGGGTTTAAAAGCTATAAAAGACCAGGGAGGAATAACGTTTGCCCAGGATGAAGCCTCTGCAGAGTATGACGGGATGCCTAATAACGCAATTGCTGCCGGGGTGGTAGATTTTATAATGGAGCCGCAGGAAATACCCAAAAAGCTATTGGAAATTAAAGCACAAGTAATCCATTCAGATGAAGATTTGGTACATCTCCCCAATGAAGAGGAAGAAACTTTTAAACAGATTCTTTCCTTAATGCGCATTCGCAAAAACACCGATTTTACCTACTATAAACAAACCACCGTCCGCAGAAGAATATTGAGGAGAATGGCCTTAAATAAAAACCTGAAAGCTGTTGAATATCTTAGCTTTTTAAGGGAAAATAAAATTGAACAGGATGCCTTATACCATGACCTGCTTATACCCGTTACGGAGTTTTTCAGGGATGCAAAAGTTTTTGATAATTTATGCCAAACCGTATTTCCCCAGATTGTTGCAAATAAACAGCCCAATGAAGCAATCCGTATATGGGTTACAGCATGCAGCACCGGCCAGGAAGCTTATTCAATTGCCATGTGCCTGAGACAATATCTGGGGGACCATACAGAGAAATTTCAAATTTTTGCTACGGATATAAGTGAACCTGCCATTGCCCGTGCAAGAAGAGGTGTTTATACAGAAATTGAATTGGCAGGTGTAAGTGAGCAACGGCTACAGGAATTTTTTATTAAAACCAATGATGGTTACCAGCTCATAAAATCCATAAGGGATGCCTGTGTATTTGCATCTCACAATTTTGTAAAAGACCCGCCTTTTGGCAGAATGGATTTTATCAGTTGCAGAAATGTGCTGATCTATATGGATCCTTACCTGCAGAAAAAAGCCCTTACTACTTTTCATTATGCCTTGAATCCTAAAGGATTTTTATTACTGGGAAAATCTGAGACCAGCGCAGGCGTTCCGGATCTTTTTGTACCGGTAGCAAAGGCAGATAAATTATTTACACGCAAAGATGTGCCAGGCAAAATGATGCATGTAGCAAGTCTGCGTAGCGAGGCAGTAATGAATTACCATAACTCCAGCGCTCCTACGGAACCAATGCGAACCGATTTTCAAAAAACGGCGGACGATATCATGCTGAGTAAATACACACCTGCCGGTGTGGTGGTAAATGAAGAAATGGATATTGTTCATTTTAGAGGAGCAACCAGCGCTTTCCTGGAACAATTTCCAGGAAAGCCAAGCCATAATTTATTAAAAATGGCCAGGCAGGGATTGGCATTTGAACTGAGAAATATTATTCATAAAGCTAAAAAGGAAAATAAAGCGATTGTAAAGGAAAATATCCCCATCAGTTTAAACCAGCAACAACGTTTCATTTCCATTGAAGCCGTTCCTTTACCCAACCTGGCAGACCCTCATTACTTAATCCTGTTTCATGATAATAATAACCATAACCAACTGGCCCCCGGCAGAAAAAAGCTAACAGGAAAAACGAAAAATGATGATAAGGACCTGCTGATTGAACAATTAGAAAAAGAACTGGCGCAGGCAAGAGAAGACATGCGCAGTATTACCGAAGACCAGGAAGCTGCTAATGAAGAGCTGCAAAGTGCCAATGAAGAATTACTTAGCGGCAGCGAAGAACTGCAAAGCCTTAATGAAGAACTGGAGACAAGCAAAGAAGAACTGCAAAGCAGCAATGAGGAACTAACGGTGGTGAACCATGAAATTATCAACCTGAATCACCAGGTAACTTCTTCCAGGGATTATGCGGAAGCAATCATTTCCACCATACGTGAGCCGTTGATTGTGCTTGATAAAAAGCTGCGTGTCCGCTCGGCAAATAGTTCTTATTATAAATTATTTAAGATAGACAAATCAGAGACAGTTGGTAAATTAATTTTTGATTTAGGAAATAAGGAATGGGATATCCCGGCCCTGCGTGAGCTGCTGGAAAAAATTCTTCCTGAAAAATCCGTACTTGAAGACATGCAGATCAACCACAGTTTTTCTTTCCTTGGTGAAAGAACAATGTTGTTGAATGCCCGGGAAATTATCAATACTGATGATTCAGAAAAATTCATCCTGCTGGCCATAGAAGATATTACTGAAAAAGCAACTGCAATTAAAAAAATTGAGGAGAGTGAGCTTTTTATCCGTTCGGTTTTAGACAGTAGCCCCGACTGTATAAACATTATTGATGAAGAAGGCAAAATACAATCCATAAATCACAATGGAATTTGCCTGCTTGAGATAGATGATTTTGATAAATATAAAAATAAATACTGGTGGAATTTGTGGGGGAAAAAAGAAAAGCAAATAATTCAGGATGCACATGCCAAAGTGATTGCAGGGGAAAGAGTTCAATTCCAGGCTTTAACTAAAACCGCAAAAGGAAAGATGATATGGTTTGATGTTATTGCGTTACCAATAGAAGTAAATATAAAAACTAAAAAAGTAGTAAGGATACTATCTGTATCCAGGGATATTACTTTACAGAAGCAGCAAGAGATCAAAGAAAAAGAATTGCTGAACAGGTTTCAAAACCTGCAACACAAAATAGCAGATCAACTTGAAGAAAAAGTAAAACAACGTACCCAGGAACTAAGCATTAGCAATGAAAAATTACAGCATTTAAATGAAGAACTGATTAGAAGCAATCATGAATTAGAATCTTTCACATACATATCCAGCCACGACCTACAAGAACCATTACGGAAGATTCAAACTTTTGCAAACCTGATCCTTGAAAAAGAATTCAGTGTATTATCAGAAGAAGGTAAAGATTACTTTAACCGCATGCACGGCGCCGCATTGAGAATGCAAACACTTATCCAGGACCTGCTTGCTTATTCTCTTGCTAATGTGACCGACAGAAAGTTTGAAAAAATAAATATTTCCAATTTGGTTGATGATGTAAAGAAAGAATTATTCGAAATTATTCACGAAAAAAATCCAGTCATCAAAGCCGATAATCTGGATACTGTCAATATAAACAGGTTCCAGATCAGGCAGGTGATAAGTAATCTCATTACTAATTCAATCAAATTTTCCAAGCCTGATGTTCCGCCAGAGATTATCATAAAAACGGAGATCGCCACAGCCGATAAATTACAAAAGCTAAATCCAGACTTTCACGAGGGTTCGCTCACTGCAAAAAAGAAATATTGCCATATAAGTTTCCAGGACAACGGCATTGGATTTGAACCCCATTACAGACACAGGATCTTTGATGTGTTCCAGCGTTTGCACCCGAAAGAAGAATATCCCGGCACTGGCATTGGCCTTGCTATAGTAAAAAAAATTATTGAAAATCATAATGGATATATCACATCAACAGGTGAGTTAGGAAAAGGCGCAACATTTGATATATATATTCCAGTCTGATTCAATAATTAATTTTATCGCCCTGGTAATTCAATCACTTCACAATTTAAAATTTCAGCCTGGTGAATGGAAAACCTGATGATGGTTCTTACTGTATGCCATCCCTGCTTACCGGCGGCACCTGGGTTCATGTGCAGGCATTGCAATTTATCATCGTACATCACTTTTAAAATATGTGAGTGGCCGCTTATGAAAAGTTTTGGTTTATGCATGATGATTTCATTTTTTACACCTGCTGCATAACGGCCGGGATAACCTCCGATATGCTGCATAAAAACTTTTACCGCTTCACAGGTAAAAAATAATTTTTCAGGATAGGTATTACTTATTTCAGGCCCGTCAATATTACCATACACTCCACGCAGTGGCTTAAAGGAAGAAAGCTTATTTATAATCTCCATATCACCAAAATCGCCGGCATGCCATATTTCATCACAGTTTTTAAAGCAGTCAAAAACATTTTCATCCAGGTAATTATGGGTATCTGATATTAAGCCGATATGTGTCATACAAGTTTTATTAGAAAACGAAAACTAATCAATGCAATAACAAATGATTGAGAAAATATTATTTAAAGAGAAACTTTCCGGATAAATAAAACCAAAACCCGTTTACTTCATTCCATTCGGGAGAAAGGAATTGCCAGGCTTCGCTCTGCAAATTTAAGGGCTAATTAATATTTGAGGTATTGCCCCGCTAACAAGCTATGTTCCGTAGGAACATTTCACAGGTAGAATATTTGCAGGATTTGCCATTGGC
>JBDSYV010000051.1:0-6797 GCA_040110925.1 Ferruginibacter sp.
GTAAGGAAGGCAGCCTGCTGAACTGGGGCGTAGATAATTACCTTGGCAGCAATGTTGAAAATTACCAGGATAAATACCTTGAATATACAGGCAAAACGACTTTTTATAATGAGAATGACAATGAAGCTTTCAGGGGTAGAATAAAATCTATTGGCGCTACTATTATCACTTATTATGCGCAATATGAAGATGAAACGCTGAGAGGAAAAATTAAAAGTATAGGCAGAATTACTTTTGATTATTTTCCATCTTTTGAATACCAGGTATATAAAGGATACCTGAAAAGGATTGGGGATATGGCTGTAACCTGGTATGGCTCTTATGACAATGCTGCTTTTTCCGGGAAACTGAAATCACTTGGCATAACTGGTTTTACCTATTTTGCTTCCTTTGATGATAAACTGATCAAAGGGAAAATAAAAAGCATTGGCAATTCAACTTTTTCTTATTATTCTTCTATTGACAGGCCAGACTACCGTGGTGGCTTTAAAACGGGTTCACCTGTTAGTTTTGTAAATGGTATAAAATATTTCATCAACTAATAACTATTGGATAAGGGGAATGGTAAACCGTGTCCCATGACTCAATTTTCATAATATAAAAATCTATAATGCTTAAAAGAATAAATATCTATAACTGGCTCCATACTACCTTAAATTTATTCCTGAAAAAAGCGGGATATTTTTTATTTTGTGAGAAAGATTTTTGATTAAGCGGCAGTAGCTCAGTTGGTAGAGCATTAGCTTCCCAAGCTAAGGGCCGAGGGTTCGAATCCCTTTTGCCGCTCATAAAAGTATCAGGAGATTGGTAAAAGTTTCTCTACAGTTTCCAAAATCAATGCTTCACTTATTCCCAGCATACATGCATGATCGCCACGCCAGCAAGGCTTGTTGCCAAAGACAGAGCATGGCCTGCAGCTCAGGTCAATTTGTACTGCACTACCTCTATCAAGACTGTAACCCATAAAGCCAGTATATGGATGTGTGGCGCCCCATACAGATAAAACGGGAACACCAAGCATAGCAGCTATATGCATATTAGCAGAATCCATACTTATCATTAATTCGCAATTGCTAATGATTTGCATTTCTTCCTGAAGCGAAAATTGTCCTGCAGCAGAAAAAACAGCAGGCATTTTTTTCTCCCATTTATCCAGTAATTCTTTTTCAGCATTACCGCCTCCAATTAAAATAATACTATAATTTTCAGATGCAATCATTTCAACAACGTTTTGCATTTTTTCCAGTGGGTACATTTTTTCTTTATGCTTTGCAAATGGCGCTATGCATATTTTTTTTTCTTTGCATCCTTCTAAAAAAGCCTTCACATTTACGGAGATATCTGTGCTAATCTCATGGTTCACTTTATTTTTTAAAACAAAAGAATATCCAAGGCGATACATCACATCTGCATATCGCTGGTGAGTGGTTTTTAACCGCCGGAAATTTTTCTGTTCTTTTCTTACCAGTTCTCTTTTTTCTTTCCGGCCTTTATTTATAGTCATTACCCTTAAGCCCCCAATCCGGAAAAAGCCAGCCAGTATTTTTGAACGCAAAACATTATGCAAATCTGCTACAGCTGTTATGGCATGTAATTTATTCAGTTGCCTGTAAAGCCTGAATAAACCGTTAATGCCTTTATGATCGGCTTTCAAATCTGCTCCAAAAAAATTCAGCCGTTCTATACCAGTGAAAAATGCTGCGAAATGTTTATTACTTACAACAGTGACAGTTAAGGAAGGATAATTTATCAGCAGTTCTTTAATGACGGGAACTGCCATGGCCACATCGCCCATTGCAGAAAAGCGTATCAGCAATATATGTGCAGGCTTTGCTTGCATCAGTTATTTATTAGCAGCATATAATACAGGATTCAGGGAAGGATCGTTATACATTTTCATTTGCCTATAAACTTTCATATATTTTTTACCTGCTTCTATTTCCTGCAATAATTCATCTATCGCTTTTGAAAGATCAGTTTGTTGCTGAAGTAAAATCTGGAGTTTATTATAGCAAGCTTCCCTGTGAGATTCAGAGGCATCAGTACGATTGGCCTCCTCTCTCATATGAAAAATTTTAAGCGCCAGGATGCTTAGCCTGTCTATGGCCCATGCGGGACTTTCTGTGTTTATTGTAGCCGTTGTTGAAGGTTGTATGTCCTTATATTTATCCAGGAAAAAGCTGTCAATATACTCTACCATATCCGTACGCACCTGGTTGCTGCTATCTATACGGCGCTTTAAAACCAATGCTTCTACAGGATCAATTGCAGGATTACGTATTATATCTTCGAGGTGCCACTGAACGGTATCAACCCAGTTTTTGCCGTATAATAAAAATTCTATACTTCCATCATTATAGGGATTCACCTGGGCTGCATCCACATTATTGTTTACATGGTAATCCTGCACGGCCTTTTCAAAAATGCTACTACATAAGCTGCTAATCATAAATGCTGTTTGCTGTAAAAATAAATCAATGCAAAATAACCTGCAGAATTAATCCTTGCCCACATTTGCTTTATCCTGCTACTTGCTTCTTTGTACTTGCTACTTCTTCTTCCCCATCTTTTCATTCATACCTAATACTACATCAGCTGTAATATTTAATGCAGAATCCTTATACACCATATAATCCAGACCGGTGCCCGTGGTGAGTATGTACATGTAATTTTTTTCCTTGTTATAATCAGCCAGAAATTCTTTTAGTCTTTTCTGAATATCTTCCATAAACTTATAGCTCTTTTCACTTAGCTTTTGAAGTGTGTTTTGCTTCCTGGCTTCTATCTGTTGCTGTTGTTGGTAAAGTTCCCCCTGGAATTGTTCAGCCTCCTGTTGAGTAATGGCATTTCCTTTTTTCAGGAATGCATTTTTCTGGTTCTCCAGGCCACGCATACTATTGTTCCATTCACTTTCAATAACTTTTTGTTCTCCTTCCAGCTCTTTTCTTCTTTCCTTGATGTAAAATATTTTTTCATTTAGTGAATCCAGGTCAACGTAAGCAATAGGAGGCCGGTTAGTTGATACAGAAGTTTCAGTACCGGTAGTTACAGTAGCTGATTTGCTGGTTTGCTTTTTTTCGCTGAAAACATGGTAATATAAAAATGCGAGAGCGAGTACCAGTACTATGTTAAGAATAAGAGAGAATCGTTTCATAAAAAATTTTTACAGTGCGGCAAGATAATTACAATGCATTGCCTGACCATGCATTCATAAAAATATTCTGAAAGCATTAACGGGGGTGGGAATAGTTGGTAGTTGTTAGATGATGGTTAACAGTCATTTTACAGTTGTAAGTAGTATTGATTTTGTATAAATATCATTCGTATAACTTGTCTGCCGACAGGCAGGTTCGTGTCAAAAAAAAGGAGCAAGACTTTCATCTCACTCCTCTGTATTTCATTATCAAATTAGCAGATTAGCTAATTAGCAAATTGTTTTATTCTTCCTCGTCAAAGTTCATTGCTTCCTTAGTAGTCATCAGCAATTCATATTCTTCTTTGCTGCCTACGATCATGTTTTCAAACTCACGAAGACCAGTACCGGCCGGGATATGATGACCAGTGATAACGTTCTCTTTCAATCCAAGCATTTCATCTGTTTTACCCTGAATGGCTGCAGAACTCAATACCTTGGTTGTTTCCTGGAATGATGCGGCAGATATCCAGCTATGCGTACCTAGTGATGCCTTGGTAATACCCAGCAACAACGGTGACGAAGTTGCAGGTTTTGCATCCCTGAATTCAGCCAATTTCTTATCTGTTCTGCGCAGGATAGAATTCTCTTCTCTTAATTCCCTTAGGGTAACAATCTGGCCCGGTCTCAGTTTAGTACTTTCACCATGGTCAGTTACTACTTTCTTATCATAAATGAAGTCATTCTCGGTATTAAAGTCCAGCCTGTCTTCTGTATCTCCTTCCAGGAATTTAGTGTCACCCGCATCTTCGATAGTTACTTTACGCATCATCTGCCTTACAATAACTTCTACATGCTTATCATTGATACGCACACCTTGTAAGCGATACACTTCCTGTATTTCATTTACAACATATTCCTGCACAGCAAACGGACCTTTGATAGAAAGAATATCTGCAGGAGCTGTTTGACCATCACTTAGAGCAGCACCGGCTTTTACGAAGTCACCATCCTGCACCAAAATCTGGCGGCTAAGGGGAACTAAGTATTTGCGTACCACACCATCTTTTGCTTCCACAATAATCTCCCTGTTACCACGCTTGATTGCACCAAAGCTAACAACACCATCAATCTCACAAACTACTGCAGGATTGCTTGGATTTCTTGCTTCAAACAATTCAGTAACCCTTGGCAGACCACCCGTTATATCTTTAAGCTTACTGAGGATACGTGGAATTTTTACCAATACCTGCCCACTTCTCACATCATCACCTTCTTCAACAACGATATGGGATCCTACAGGAAGGTTATAAGTTTTCTTATCCTTGCCCTCTACAATTATTGCAGGAAGCTTGGTTTTATCTTTTGTTTCAATAACCACTTTTTCCCTGTGACCAGTTTGTTCATCTGCTTCATCACGATAGGTAATGCCTTCAAGTACTGCATCAAATTTGATGACACCATTTAACTCAGCAACAATTACGTTGTTAAATGGATCCCATGTGCATATCACATCACCTTTGGAAACTTTCTGACCGTCTTTTACATTCAGTACCGCACCATATGGTATATGTGTACTGTTTAGCAACCTGTCAGATTTCACATCAATATTTCTAACCTCACCTGTACGACCGATTACCACGGTTACCTTTTTGCCTTCTGCATTTTCAGTATGTACCGTACGTAACCCATCAAATTGCAATGTGCCATCAAACTTAGCATAAAGTGAAGATTCCACTGAAGTAGAACCAGCCACACCACCCACGTGGAAAGTACGTAGCGTAAGCTGTGTACCCGGCTCACCGATTGATTGTGCTGCTATAATACCCACTGCATCACCACGCTGTGCCAGGTAACCTGAAGCAAGATTTTTACCATAACACCTTACACAAACACCACGCTTACTTTCGCAGGTTAATACAGAACGTATTTCAACAGTTTCAATACCTGTTTCATCAATTTTCTTTGCATCTTCTGCACTTATTTCTTCACCAGCTTTAATGATCAGTTCATCAGTAACCGGGTGAAAAACATCATGCAATGAAGTACGGCCTTCAATCCTGTCGCTTAATGGTTCAATAATATCTTCATTGTCCTTTAATGCTGAAGTAGCAATACCTCTCAATGTTCCGCAATCTTCATCATTGATCACCACATCTTGTGCAACGTCCACCAATCTTCTGGTAAGATAACCGGCATCTGCAGTTTTAAGGGCAGTATCCGCAAGTCCTTTACGGGCACCATGCGTAGAGATAAAGTATTCCAATACACTAAGGCCATCTTTAAAGTTGGCAAGGATTGGATTCTCAATGATCTCAGAACCTGATGAACCGGATTTCCTTGGCTTAGCCATCAATCCTCTTAAACCTGCAAGCTGCTTGATCTGCTGCTTGCTACCACGGGCACCTGAATCCAACATCATATAAACAGAGTTGAATCCTTGTTTATCCTGTGCAAGATCACGTATCAACGTTTCGGTAACCTTTGTATCTACACGGCTCCAGATATCAATGATCTGGTTATAACGCTCGTTGTTGGTAATAAGACCCATGTTATAACTATCCCAAACCTCAGCAACTTCACCTTGTGCATTAGCAACAAGTTCCTCTTTAATCGCCGGGATAATAAGGTCATTAATGTTGAATGACAATCCACCACGGAATGCCATACGGAATCCGAGTGTTTTAATATCATCCAGGAACCTTGCAGTGATAGGAACACTGGTCCATTTTATAATGTCACCAATGATTTCCCTAAGGTTCTTTTTAGTAAGCAATGCATTTACAAAACCTACTTCTTTTGGAACAAACTGGTTAAAAATTACTCGACCAACAGTTGTTTCAATTAATTTATTTGTTAGCGTACCATCGTTGTTACGATAGTTTGCTTTCACTTTTATATTAGCATGAAGATCTATCTTCTTCTCATTGTAAGCAATGATAACTTCATCAGCAGAGTAAAACGCTTTTCCTTCACCTTTTACGATTTCATCACCAACAGTTTTCTTGCCCTTGGTTATGTAGTATAGTCCCAATACCATGTCCTGTGAAGGAAGGGTAATTGGTGTACCGTTCTGCGGGTTAAGAATGTTATGAGAAGAAAGCATTAATAACTGGGCTTCAAGTACAGCAGCATTGCTCAAAGGCACGTGAACTGCCATCTGATCACCATCAAAATCGGCGTTGAACGCAGCTGTTACCAATGGGTGCAATTGAATGGCTTTACCTTCAATCAGTTTTGGCTGGAATGCCTGAATTGACAAACGGTGAAGTGTTGGGGCCCTATTCAACATTACAGGGTGGCCTTTCAAAATATTCTCGAGAATATCCCAAATAATAGCTTCTTTTTTATCTACTAATTTCCTTGCACTCTTTACTGTTTTTACAATACCTCTTTCAATCAGCTTGCGAATGATAAATGGCTTAAATAATTCAGCAGCCATATCTTTTGGTAAACCACACTCGTGCATTTTCAACTCAGGACCAACCACAATTACAGAACGTCCAGAATAGTCAACACGTTTACCAAGTAAGTTCTGACGGAAACGTCCCTGCTTTCCTTTCAGTACATCACTCAATGATTTCAATGCACGACCACCTTCTGCTTTTACAGCATTAGATTTACGGCTGTTATCAAAAAGAGAATCTATGGCTTCCTGCAGCAT
>JBDSYV010000052.1:0-4033 GCA_040110925.1 Ferruginibacter sp.
ACATAAAGATAAAGATGATTTACTATCCGGTAAAATTTATTTTTGTGTCCCGGCAGAGGTATAGCTTTCAGCATAGTTGCGTCGCACTCTTGTACTGCATACCTCCTGGCATCGCATTATGACCATAATTATCTTACTATGTTTTTTGTTCCTGATTATTTATGTACTCTTACTATTATACTACCGCCAGGCATGGAAAAACATTCCGCAGCCCTTAACCGGAGCCGGAACAATATTGCCCGATGTAAATGCATTACCTAATCATCCATTATCCAATTCTCCATTATCCATTAACCAATTCTCCACTAAAATTTCTGTCATCATTCCTGCCCGCAACGAAGCCGGAAATTTGTACAACCTGCTCACATCGCTAACACATCAAATATATCCTTCATCTCTTTTTGAAGTAATTGTAGTGGATGATTATTCAACGGATGATACTGCCGCCATCATAAAAAATTTCCCGGTACCTAATATTCATTTGCTTTCCTTAAAGGAACAACTTGGCGATGAAAAAATAAATTCCTATAAAAAGAAAGCCATAGAAGCGGGCATTGCAGCAAGCAAAGGGGAATTGATTGTAACAACGGATGCAGATTGTTTTATGGGTGAAAACTGGCTGCAAACCATTGAAGGCTTTTACGAAAAATTTCAGCCCCAGCTCATTGTGATGCCTGTAGCCATTGATTGCGGCAATAGCCCCATAGAGATTTTCCAGGCACTTGATTTCATGAGCCTGCAGGGCATTACCGGTGCCGCCGTGTATAAGAAAGTGCACAGCATGTGCAATGGTGCAAACCTTGCATATAGCCGCAAAGCATTTGAAAAAGTGAACGGTTTTGAAGGAATAGATGCCATCGCCAGCGGAGATGATATGCTGCTCATGCATAAAATTGCCTTGCAATACCCCGATGGAATTGCATTTTTAAAATCAAAGGATGTGATAGTGCATACAGAACCGATGCATACCGTAGCCGCTTTTTTAAACCAGCGAATCCGCTGGGCCAGCAAAGCAAATAAATATGACGACAAAAGGATATCTGCCGTTTTATTAGTAGTCTATCTTCTAAATCTATTGTTGCTTGTAATTCCGTTATTGTGTATCTCCATTAATGAATTTTCTATTTTCAATTATCAATTATCAATTATCAATTGCTGGTTCTTTCTAATTGCAATAAAAACTATCGTTGAATTATACTTCCTGTTTCCCGTAGCCGGTTTTTTTAATAAGCGAAATCTCCTATGGCACTTTCCGCTTGCACAGCCGTTTCATATATTATATACCGTGTTAGCCGGCTTCCTCGGCATGTTTGGCAGTTACAGGTGGAAGGGCAGGAAGGTAAAGTAATTATTTATGTATACGGATCTATAATTCCCTCTTGAATTCCAAATGTGTACCCCGCAAGAAAGAGCTACTAGTGAAAAGGTTCAGTATTTACAAAACCAGGAAAAAGAAGTTAGGGAAAATGAAAAACTCTTATCTACCTTAAAGAAGGTATTTTCCTGCGATTTCAAAAAACCGTTTAATCCCCTATTAAAATAATCTTTTATTTATACTATCTTAGCCAATATCCCAGCAATTACTATCCCGAAGCTAAACATCAGCTTAGAGCAAAAGCCCTAAGCAAACCCTAACAATCTAACTGCATGAAACTTTTTTTACTCGTGCTATCAGTGCTTTTATGCAATGCATTAATAAGCCAGACGATAACATTTACAGGGCCACCGTCCTTTTGTGCCGGTGGATCTAAAATCCTTACCACATCAACAGGAACAGCTCTTGCCTGGGATTTTTCTGCCAGTGGAAATCCACCGTGGACAAGCATGGGAACATTCATAAGTATAACAGCAACCCAGGCGGGTAAATATAGAATTGGGTCTGTATCTCCACCCCCGGTTTATTATGATTCTGTGGTTTTATCCATCAATCCAAATCCCTTGGCCGGCTTCAGTTTTTCGCCAAATAATCAATGTATGTCAGAGCCGGTTTTCTATACCAATAGCTCTACCGGTGCAACCACCTATCAATGGAATTTTGGAGACCCAAATTCGGGAACAAACAATACATCAACCCTTACTAATCCTACACATAAGTTTATTGGCAATGCGGGAAATGGCACACAAAATTTTACAATAACGCTTACGGCTATTACGGCTGCAGGTTGTACCAATGTGGCCACACAAACTGTAACTGTAAAGCAACGGCCCGATGCAACACTGGGAGGACCAGGTTTTGTTTTTTATGACAATAAGAATTATTTTAAGTTGTGTAACAGCAGCAATAGTGCCTTGTTCACTTTTACTAATCCATCTACCACTGCTTCTACCAATACTTCTTATCGCATCATTTGGGGTGATGGCAGCCCTGATTTTACTTCAACCTCAAACTGGGGTATAACCACACATACTTATAATATCGGAACAAACATCCTTACCTATATTGTTGTGGGTGGTAATGGTTGTATTGATACAACTACTTATTATATTTTCCTGGGCAGCAATCCTGCAGTGGGTTTAGGCAATCCCGGAAACACCGCAATCTGTGCTGGTAACACCTTAACATTTCCCATTACTGGTACATCAGCCAACTCGCCTGGTACGATTTACACTATTACCTTTAACGATGGAACGCCCCCGCTTGTATTTCCCCATCCTGCACCTCCAAGCATTACACATACATTCAATAATAGTTCCTGTGGTACTTCAAGTCCCGGGTATAACAATTCATTTTTTGCATCTATTGAGGCAAGAAATCCCTGTGCGGCATCTACTGCCACTGTTGTACCTATTTATGTTTCCCAAAAAAATGACCCATCATTTATTGTGTCACCCAAAGACACAGTTTGTGTAAATAATACCGTAACTATCACCAATACAACAGGCTCCAATTTTGAAATTGAAAATGGTAGTTGCAGTCCGGGAAAAGCTATCTGGACGATAACGCCCACAACAGGATGGACCTTATTAGCCGGAAGCCTTGGCAATGATTTCGGGCAAACTGACCCAGCCTTATGGACAAGTGGTTCAGTTGCTTTGTCCCTCAATTTTACAGTGCCGGGCCTTTATACCGTAAAATTAAAAACCGGTAATTCTAAGTGTGGCACTGATTCACTCACAAAAACCATTTGTGTAAACCCAACACCCATCGGCTCTTTTGCGTTAAGTACACTCACCGGCTGTGCACCGCTTACAGTAAATACCACTACCACTACCAATGCGCCTTTTTGTGGCGTTTATAAATATTTATGGAATGTTACTTACGCAGCCACTGCTGGTTGTGTACCGGCAGTTTCAAATTTTGTATATACAGGAGGAACGGATAACACTTCAAGAGAGCCCCTTTTTCAATTTATAAATCCTGGGGTTTATTCTGTATCACTCACTATTATAGGCGCCGCAGCTTCATGCAGCACATTGGTTGCAGCACAGCAAATTATAGTAAAAGGAAAACCCAATGTAACGCTTGCAGCAACGGCGTCCACCCTTTGCCAGTTTCAATCTATTCAGCCTTCAGCTACTTATGCCTGTTATATTGACGCTGCAACAACCTATACCTGGTCATTCCCCGGAGGAACGCCATCAGGTTCTACATCGCCAACGCCGCCAACTATATTTTACAATACCACTGGAACATATAATATTTCATTGGCCGTAACCAACGAATGTGGTACAACAACCATTAACAGAAGTATCACTATCAATCCTACTCCGGATGTGATTACGCCTGCTAATATTGCCGTTTGCCCCGGCGAAAATGTAGGGCCATTCACGCTAACGAGCAGTACAGCAGGCGCATTATTTACCTGGACTAACAGCAATATTGCCATAGGTCTTGCAGCAAACGGAACGGGCGCTACCATTCCTTCTTTTGTTGCCACCAATACTTTGGTAGTTCCAATTGTTGCAACTATTACGGGCAATGCTCAAATAGGAACTTGCAGTGGTACCAATACATTTACCATCACAGTAAATCCAAAACCTGCTGCACCTGTTGCCAGTTCTCCGGTAACTTATTGCCAGGGTGCAACGGCAG
>JBDSYV010000053.1:0-24755 GCA_040110925.1 Ferruginibacter sp.
CATAACATTGATTTTCTATTGCTCTTGCACAAAGCAGGGTTTTCCACGCATGGCTTCTGGTTTCTGGCCAGTTGGCTACATAAATCAAAACATCATACTCAGGATCAAGCCCCCTCCCAACCTCCCCTTTCAGGGGAGGGGTCTGCCTGGCCCACACAGGGAAACGTAAATCGTAACATACCTGCAAATTTATTTTCCATCCTTTTACAGAAGCTATTAATCTTTTATTGCCGGGGGAATATTGTTCGTGTTCATTTGCATAAGCAAATAAATGACGTTTGTCATAATAACCTAGATCGCCATTTGGCAACATCCAGATGAGACGGTTATAGAATTTATCCTCTTCTTTAATAATCAAACTGCCGGTAAGCACTACACCGTTTTTTGCGGCTTGTTCCTTCATCCATGAAACAGTATTGCCTTCCATTGTTTCTGCCAGCAGATTGGGTTTCATGCTAAAACCGGTACTGAACATTTCAGGCAAAACTATTATTTCCGTTCTTTCTGGCATGCTGGCAATCTTTTCTTCCAGCATTTGCATGTTGGCTTCTTTATTTTCCCAAAATAATTTAGTTTGAATAATGCTGATGCTTAAAGTGCTCATGAAATAATTTTACTTAAAGATATAAAAACATAAGGGCCGATGTAATACCTGCAATAAATGTTGACCCTAATAGCCTGTTGTGAAATCACTTTTATTTAAAATAAGTTATATTTACTAAAATCTTTTCCATGAAACTAATTATACCTCTTCTTCTATTAATCATCTCGTACAATAGTTTTTCGCAAGCATGCCCATCCGGAAAATACAGGAACCTTGCCGGCAACTGTGTAAACTGTCCACCCGGCACTTACTGCCCAGGCGGAAATCCTGCGTTAAGTATTCCTTGCGTTGCTGGAAGTTATCAACCAAACTCCGGGGCCTCTTCCTGTTTCAATTGCCCCGCAGGAACTTACCAGGCTAATACAGGGGCAACAAATTGTGCCCAATGCACTGCTGGTACTTTTCAATCTAATACGGGTTCCACTTCTTGTAATAATTGCGCAGCAGGTACATTTCAGCCAAACACAGGTTCAGCTTCATGCACAAATTGTCCCGCAGGCACTTTTCAAGCTAATACTGGAAGTACAAATTGTACACAATGTGCGGCAGGCACTTTTCAGGCTTCTTCTGGTGCTACGGTATGTAACGATTGTGCAGCAGGAACTTTTCAATCAAATGCTGGTTCTACCAGTTGTCTTGATTGCCCGGCAGGAACTTTTCAATCCAATACCGGGTCAGCCAGTTGTATTGACTGCCCCGCTGGTACTTATCAACCAGCAACAGCTTCTATTGATTGTGTAAATTGCCCCCCTGGTACAACTTCCTTTCCAGGGTCTTCTGATATTGCCGATTGTAATATAGTGCTGCCTGTAAATATGCTTTATTTTAATACGGAGGTATTTGCAAAAGGTGTATGGCTTACATGGGCAACGGCACAAGAAATTAATAATGACCATTTTGATATTCAACGAAGCAATGGCGGTGGTGCCTTTACAAATATCGGCCAGCTAAGGGGTTTTGGCAATTCGTCGGTAACCAGTTATTATTATTTTACAGATTCACTTCCATTGGTTGGTATAAATCTTTATCGCCTCAAACAGGTTGACAGGGATAGTAGAGTTTCTTATTCCGTTATTAAACAAGTAATGTTTAATGGCAAGGGCGTAACAACTATTTCTCCTAATCCTGCAATAAATTTTATTAATGTTGCCAACGATGTTTATAAGATTGAACAGGTAAATATTTATAATGCTGCTGGCAAATTAATGCTGAGCGAAAAAATTAACCAGCACAGAAAGCAAATAAACATCAGTGCTTTATTGCCTGGCAACTATTATGTGGAAGTATGGATGCAGGGCAAAAGATTTACCGAAAAAATAATTAAGCAGTAATTATTCTTCTTTTCTTTTCACAATTAAATACCAGTCGTTCTCTAATGGAAGGTAGCCATGATCATAACAAAAAAAATAGGTATTGCCTTTCTTGTTTGTATATAAATGAGTGCTGTATTTAAACTGGAAGCCTTTATGCAACATTTTTTCCTTAGTTGTTTTTGACATCTCCTCACCATTGACTAAAAATCCTTCTAATATTCTACGGTTTTTGCCAAGCGCATTATTAATATTCCGCACCAGGTTATTGGTATCGGCTTTTAATTCGTTATTATAATTATTGCGGCAATAATCATCACAAAATTTTTTATCTGTGCGGCCTTTTAGAGGCTTAAGGCAGGCCAGGCAAAGCTTTGGTTGGGTATCGGTGTGCATTTGAATGTATTTAAAACTAAAAGATAAGGCGAATTTTTTATATGTGCAAGTGTTTACAAACGGCTACATACAACTATAAACCTTTAAAATACGACTAAGGCTTTTTGGGGATAGCATATTTGCAGTACCGGTTTGGGAAATGGCGCCATAACCTTCCGGATGAAATAAAAAATTTATAAACATTTAAAATTTACGACGATGTACGCATTAAAAAACAAAGTTCAACTGATTGGTAACCTGGGTAACGCTCCAGAAGTAAGAAACACAGAAAGCGGCAAGAAACTGGTTAAGTTTTCTATTGCAACTAATGAAAGCTATCGCAATGCAAAGGGCGAAAAGATTACGGAAACACAATGGCATAATATAATTGCCTGGGGTAAAGTAGCAGAGATAGCCGAAAAATTCCTGGTAAAGGGCAGCGAAGTGGCCGTAGAAGGTAAACTGGTTAACAGGAATTATACAGATAAAGAAGGCAATAAAAAGTATATCACCGAAGTGCAGGTGAATGAGCTCATGCTGATGGGGAAACCTAAAGCATAATTCCTTAATATTTTATGAGTGGATAAGGCAGACCTGAATTGTGGATTTGGTGCCTTATTCCACTCATTTATTTTTTCCAAAATTCCGTATACATTATTTAAATTGCCATCATGCATACGCCCGACGCAGAGAACGATGTTTTTAATATTGCCGCCAGTTTTATCCGCCAGAGCAATCATCCTGTTTTTTTAACCGGTAAAGCAGGTACTGGAAAAACAACTTTTCTGAAATATATACGGGAGCAAAAATTTAAGAATACTGCAATTGTGGCCCCTACCGGTGTGGCAGCAATTAATGCAGGTGGTACTACCATTCATTCCTTTTTCTCGCTACCCCTTTCTCCTTTTATACCGGCACAACGTCGGGGATTTCAGCCCGAGGGCGACAGCACCGATAAAAATAGTTTACTGGGAAAAATGAAACTTAGCCAGGAAAAAAAAGATATCATTCAAAAACTGGAATTACTAATTATAGATGAAATTAGTATGGTTCGCTGCGATGTACTGGATGCAATAGATACAGTAATGAGACATGTGCGAAGTAATTATCATCAGCCCTTTGGAGGAGCGCAGATATTATATATTGGAGATATGTACCAATTACCTCCGGTGGTTAAAGATAATGAATGGAGTATTTTAAGTCAGTATTACAACGGCCCGTTTTTTTTCAACAGCCAGGTATGTACTGAAAATCCTCCGGTTTATATTGAATTAAAAAAAGTCTATCGGCAATCAGACGAGGGCTTTATTAATTTGCTCAATCAGGTGCGGAATAATGATATGGATGAAGAGGGTTACGAGTTACTGCATAACCGTTGTATGCCTGGTTTCAGTCAGGAGGTAGCAAATAAAGAAAATATTATCACACTCACTACTCATAATTATAAAGCAGATGCTATTAATGAAGGCGCTTTGCGTTCCTTGCCGGGGCAGGAGCACAATTTCAAAGCTACTATTGAAGGAGAGTTTTATGAAAAGTCTTATCCTGCTGAAGATAACCTTCGCCTAAAAAAGGGTGCCCAGGTAATGTTTTTAAAAAACGATGTTGAAAAGACCCGGCGTTATTTCAATGGGAAAATTGGTATCGTTAGCAGCTTATCCGATGATAAAATTGAAGTTTTATGTAATGATGGAAGCGAGAAAATTGAGGTGAGGCGTGACAACTGGAAAACAATAAAATATACACTTAACAAAACTAAACAGCATATTGAAGAGGAGGAATTGGGTTCCTTTACACAGTTTCCTTTAAGGCTTGCCTGGGCCATCACCATTCATAAAAGCCAGGGTTTAACTTTTGAAAAAGCCATTATTGATGCTGGAAATGCATTCGCTCCTGGCCAGGTCTATGTTGCCTTAAGCCGGTGCACACAAATGGATGGGCTATTTTTAAAAAGTAAGATTACTTATAATAGCCTTCAAAGTGATGAACGGATAGTGGCGTTTGCTAGAAATCAAAAAGATAAAGATTTAGGTGCCACTAAATTGGCAGATGCCATAAAAAAATACCAGGAAGAAATTATTATTAGTCTTATTGATTTTAAAAATATTGAGAGATCCTTTACTAAAGTTGTTAAGGTAATTTCCGAAAACTTTATTGATGATTCTGCAAAAACCTGGATCAATACTTTGACTCAGTTGATTGCTCAATATTCCAATTATAGTCTAAAATTTATTCCTGTATTAGAGTCAATATTTCTAAAAGATGAGAGCGTTCTACCGGAAAATAATGCTGCTTTGCAAGATAGATTGAGTAAGGCCGCTGAGTGGTTTAGCAAAGCTTTGAAAACGTTTTTACAATTACTGGCAAAGCTTCCCGTACAAACAGATAATCGCGGAGTGGCTAAAGAAGTAAATGAAAAGCTGCAAGCTTTATTTGATGAGGTCAATTTAAAAATTCATTTACTCAATGGCATTGAACAAGGTTTTAAACTGGATGATTTTCTGAAGCATAAGATGCAATATGAAAAAAAATCTTTTGGCGTTAATTGCTATTCAGGCAGAAGTAGTTTTATTCCACAGGGAGTTAAGCATTATGAATTATACTTCGCATTAAAAGAAAAAAGAGATGAGTTATGTGTTGAACTAAGCTTGCCAGTTTATATGGTTTGTAATGCAGAATCCATTGAGATAATGAGTAATTCTCTCCCACAAAACCTTAATGACCTTGAAAAAATTCCTGGATTTGGAAAACACCGTTTAAAAAAATTTGGTAAAGAATTTTTGAATATAGTTCAGGAGTATTGCCTCGCTAACAATCTCGAAGGAAACATGAAAAATATCCCGACAAAGCGTATCAGAAAATCATCCTCTTTGAGTGAAAGAAAACCAGATACAAAAAAAACAACTTTTGGTTTATTCAGGCAAGGTATGTCAATCGCAGAAATTGCAAATTACAGAAATCTTGCACAATCAACTATTGAGGGTCATCTTGCATTCTATATTGAAAATGGAAGCCTGCATATTACAGATTTAATGACGGAGGAAAGAAAAAAAATTGTAGAAACTATTTTGAAAGACAACGCGGTATTAACTTACAGTGAAGTGAAAGCCAATTATCCAGAGATTAATTACAGCGAAATTCGATGGATTATGGCATCTGCAAAACTTTCTAGTTCAAATTAAGATACTATCGTCCAAAATCATCTTCTATTCTTACAATATCATCTTCATCGCTTGGATTTTCTGCATCAGTATGTCTCCAGATTTCCGCAATTACAGCCCAATCATCCAACCCCTGAATTCGGTGACGCTCTCCTCTTTTAAGTTCAATAATATCTCCTGCCAATAAATGTTTCTCAGTAGAAGGAATATCAGTTTCGCTTGTTATTACATTTACCAAGCCGACAATTACTTTCCAGATTTCCGCCCTCCGATGATGGTATTGCCAGCTTAGTCTTTTACCAGGAGCTACAGCAAGTATTTTAGGGCTTAGCTTTCCCGAAATGGCTAATGCTTCTTTGCTTATGTGTTGGAAATATTCATTAATAAAAATATCCGCATCTTCTTCCTCAACAACAAAAAAGCCGCCCCATGGACGGGAAATATCTATATTACGCAAACGAACAAACGAAGTTAAGTGTTGTTCAATTTTTTTGAACACTTCTTCTTTAGATGTATATTTTGTAAAATTAAATTTCATAACTTCTACCTTCCCATGTAAACCATTAAGATTTGCACATCGCTTGGGTTTACTCCTGATATCCTGGATGCCTGCCCAAGGGTCCTGGGCTGTATTTTTATAAATTTTTGTTTTGCTTCATTACTAAGAGAAACTAATTTCTGGTAATTAAAATTCTCGGGTATTACCTGGTTTTCCAATTGGCTCATTTTATTTACAAGCTCTTTCTCCTTTTCAATATAAACGTCATATTTTAATAATATTTCTGCCTGCTCTAATACTGTTTTTTCATAAAGTTCAAGGTTTTTCTTCAATTCGGGGATTGCATCAATCAAATCTTTTAAATATACAGAAGGCCTCAAAAGTAACTGAGATGCCTTTTGTTTTGATACTAACTGAGAGGAATAAACGCTATCTAAAAAAACGCCAGTTGTTTCCGGTGTTAAGGAAGTCTTTGCCAGGTATTGTATAACTTCAGTCACTTGCTTTTCTTTTTCTATAACTGTATCCATTCTACTTTGACTGGCAAGTCCTAGTTTGTAACTTATAGCTGTAAGTCTCACGTCAGCATTGTCCTGGCGTAATAATGTTCTATATTCTGCCCTGCTGGTAAACATCCTGTATGGTTCATCAGTTCCCTTATTTACCAGGTCATCTATAAGTACGCCAATATAAGCTTCGTTTCTTTTTAGTATAAGAGGTTCTGCGTTAATACAGGCCTGGTGAGCATTAATACCGGCCATTAGGCCTTGGCAAGCAGCTTCTTCATAACCTGTTGTCCCGTTTATCTGGCCAGCGAAAAAAAGATTCTTCACTGCCTTGGTTTCTAAACTTAACTGAAGCTGGGTAGGTGGAAAAAAATCATATTCAATAGCATAACCAGGGCGAAATAATTTGCAATGCTCAAAACCCGGAACCAATTTTAGGGCTTTATGTTGTACGTCTTCTGGAAGAGATGTCGAAAAGCCATTTACGTAAATCTCAACAGTATTCCAGCCCTCAGGTTCAACAAAAAGTTGATGACGGTCTCTGTCAGAAAAACGATTTATTTTATCTTCTATACTTGGGCAATAACGAGGTCCGGTTCCTTGTATTCTCCCTTGGAACATCGGGCTACTTTCAAAACCAGATTTAAGCACTTCGTGCACAGCTTCGTTCGTATAGGTTATCCAGCAGGATTTTTGCTCTTCTGCCTTTAATGTAGGTTTTTGTAAAAAACTAAATCCAGTTATTTCTTCGTCCCCTTTTTGTTCATCCATTTTAGAATAATCAAGACTTCTACCATCTATGCGGGGCGGTGTACCTGTTTTTAACCTGCTGCTTTCAAATCCCAGGGACACCAATTGTTCTGTTATACCTGTCGCCGCCTTTTCACTCGCCCTTCCTCCTCCAAAGTTCTTTTCACCAATATGTATAACTCCATTAAGGAAGGTGCCATTTGTTAAAATCACTGTAGAGCATTCTATAAAATTTCCTAATGCAGTGAAAACACCTGTTACAATGCCGTCTTTAACCTTTAATGAAGTTATCATGTCCTGATAAAAATCAAGGTTAGGTGTATTTTCCAGCATTTCTCTCCAGGTTGAAGAAAATAACATTCTATCACTTTGCGCCCTTGGGCTCCACATAGCAGGCCCTTTTGATCTATTTAGCATTCTAAATTGAATCATTGACTTATCAGTAACAATCCCACTATAGCCACCTATTGCATCTATTTCCCTAACTATTTGTCCCTTGGCAATTCCTCCCATAGCCGGATTACAACTCATTTGTGCAATAGTTTGCATATTCATTGTAATTAACAAGGTCTTACTGCCCATATTTGCGGCGGCGGCGGCAGCCTCACATCCCGCATGGCCAGCTCCAACTACAATGACGTCATATTTTGAAAACATGGTGCGAAATTACAAAGCAAGTAGATTATTAATATTGGTTTAACGATTTGTTTCACGTGGAACAGCGTTTTTTGTTCCACGTGAAACGAAGTATTTATGGAGATACAAATCTTCCTTTGCTTTCATTAGAATCTTCTCACCGCTAGTTGTATCATTAAAACCACAAAAATGCAACACGCCATGAAAGATAACTCTATGGAGTTCAGATGTTAACGAACAATTATAGGTTAAGGCATTGGCATTAACTCTGTCAATACTAATATAAATTTCACCAACAACTGGAAAAAAGTCATCATTCAAATTAAAACTGATAATATCTGTGTAGTAATCATGATTCAAAAACTTACGATTGATATCTATAAGAAATTCATCATCACAAAAAACAATATCAAGTGAAGTGGCGTTTGTTTTTTCCCATTTAAATATCTTACTGATAAACAGTTTAAGCTTATTCCTATTATTTAATGTCACAGAGGAATTAAAATGGAACTTAATTACCATATTGCTATTTTCTTTATTTCGAAATTAAATACATTCTTTAAAATCTATTTTTGCATCAAGAAAACTCATGAAAAAACTCTCCGAAATTAAGGTAGGCAAAACAGTGAAAATCAATAGTTTTAAAAGTGATGAGCTTTTTATAAAATTAATGGAAATGGGATGTGTTCCTGGCGAATTGATTACAGTTGACCAGATAGCTCCCTTTAAGGACCCAATATCAATATCAGTAGCTGGGTATCAATTAAGTTTGCGCTTAAATGAAGCAGAACACATTATAGTAGAAGAATTATAATAAATATTATGCACATTGGATTGTTTTTTGGTTCATTTAACCCGATTCATACAGGTCATCTTATCATTGCTACGCACATATTAAATTACTCTGAATTAAATGAAATTTGGTTTGTAGTTTCCCCTCAAAATCCTTTCAAGAATTCATCTAACCTCCTTAATGAGCAACACCGGTTAAACCTGGTAAAAACTGCAATTGAAGGAGAATTATCCATTAGGGCTAGTAATATAGAATTTAAATTGCCCAGGCCTTCTTATACAATAGATACGCTCCAATATCTAAACGAAAAGTATCCAAATAATACATTTTCAATTGTTTTGGGAAGTGATGGTTTACAAAACTTTAACCAATGGAAAAATTATTCGTTAATCCTAAAAATGTCATCACTATATGTATATCATAGGCCGGGTTTTGAAATCAAACCGTTAGAAGGTGCAAGAATTATTGAAATAAAATCTCCTCAATTACATATTTCGTCTACACATATCCGTAAGCTTATAAGCGAAAAGAAAAATTTCAGATACCTCGTCCCAGATTCTGTAAAAGATGAAATTGAAAAAAATGGGTATTATTCTGCGAAATCAGAAAATCCAGCCCAATAATAAACATGCCATTACAATGAGGGGTGCAGGTACTTTTGAAAAACGAAGTACTATAAATGTTGCTATTAAAACAAACCAGCTCAATAATGAATAAATACTAAGATCATTTAAAGGTATATCTTTTAATAAAAACAATGCAGCAGCCCACATAATACCAACTACTACTGCATTAATACCTTCAAGTGCCCTGAAGACCACAACATATTTTTTAATATATTGCCACACAGGAAAGAAAAATAATACCAGTAAAGCACTAGGAAGAAAAATAGCAATAGTACCAACTACACACCCAAGAAATTGCATTTTTTTTCCTTCATCTTTCATTGCCATACCTCCCGTAAAACTGGCAACAGAAAAGACGGGGCCGGGTATAGCTCTCACCATTCCATACCCAGTTAATAAATCATCCCGTTCAATTCTAATTGCATTTGGGTTTCTTTCTACAACCCTTGGTGCATTTGGCCTAGCTACATACTGATCAAGCATCATAGGTAAAAGCACATCCCCTCCCCCAAATACTAAACTTCCAAATCTGTAAAAATTTTCAAATACATTATATAATTTTCTATTTGGCCAATCTTGTTTTCGGGCTGTTTCACTTAATATACCCGCTACAAAAAAGACCAAAACAAATAGCCAAATATTAGTCCAACGTATTTGCCGTGGGCTTATCTCTACCTGTTTTGGAATACGCTTACTACTAAGATTAGTTGCAACTCCACCAGCAACCAATAACAAAGGAAAAATCCAGGGTGTCTTAAAAAAAAAGAAGGTCGTTATCATGGATATTATCATAATAACCTGGGTAATAATATTTGTAACTGAAATACTAAAGGCTTTTATAGCTGCAAAAACTAAAAAACCTATTGCCATAGGTTGCACATATCTAAAAAAATGCGTTGAAAAATTATTTGCTTTGTGATTTAAAAGTAAAAACGACAAAGCTCCCATTAAAATACTTGCTGGCAATATCCAGATGATTAATGTGAGAATTGCCAGCGGCGCACCTCCTCTTTTATATCCAATTAAAGTTAGTGTCTGTGTGCTGGAGGCTCCCGGTAACAATTGGCAAAAAGAATTATATTCAATCAGCTCCTCTTCAGAAATATACCTTCGTTTTTGTACAAATGTTTTTAACATCATCCCAAAATGTCCCTGAGGACCTCCAAAAGCAGTAATGCTATGAATAAATACTGCTTTTAAAAAAGGAATATGTCTAAACATACTAAACTATTCAGCCTATTTTTAATCATTGGGATAAGTATCCCTTTACACTTTTAAACCTATTTCCCTGAGACGTTCTTCTAAATATTCGCCAGCTGTGACATCGTCATATGCCTTTTGATGAGCTTCATCAATACAACTTTCAAGGCACTTCAGGCTCATCTCACCTAAAGGATGCAAAAAAAATGGAATGGAAAAACGACTGGTATGCCAAAATTCTCTTGCTGGGTTAACCACCCTATGCGTAGTGCTACGAAGTTTATTATTAGTAAGCCGCTGTAACATATCCCCTACATTTACCACAATTTGCTCTGGCAAAGAAGTTACTGGCACCCACTCTTGCTGCTTTGAGAGTATTTCAAGGCCATCTGCTGATGCACCAACTAGTAATGTAATCAGGTTTATATCTTCATGTTCCTCTGCCCTGATAGCGCTCTTTGGTTCAATTGTTATAGGTGGATAATGTATGGCTCTTAGTATTGAGTTACCATTTTTGACATAACTATCAAAATAATTTTCTTTATGCCCAAGATACAAAGCTATAGCCTGTAATAATGCTGTACCTGATTTCTCAAATGAACGATAGGCTTTTTCAAAAGTTAAATTAAAATTAGCCAGTTCTTTTACCTGCACATTATCAGGGTAAATAGTATTCTGCGGAACCTCTGATACCAGTTGTCCATATTGGAAAAATTCTTTTAAATCTGGAGCATCGCTTCCTTTTGCATGCTCCTTACCAAATGAAGTATATCCACGCTGACCGGCAAGTTCAATTATTTCATAATTTTTCTTCTGCTGTAATGGAAGAGAAAAAAATTCCTGTACGTTTTTGTATAATTCTTCAATCAATTCATCTGAAATCCCGTGATTTTTAACTGCAACAAAACCTACCTCTTCATAAGCCTTCCCAAGTGATTGAACGAATTCATTTTTTTTAAAAGGATCATCACTTCTAAAATCTTCTAAATCAACAATAGGTATTGCCATACATTATTTTTTTATAAACCATATTTAGCACTAATTTCAAGCATCCTTTCAATTGGCTTTTTTGCCGCCAATCTTAATTCTTCATCCATAGTTATTTCCGGTAGTTCATATTTTATACATAGATAAAGTTTTTCCAATGTATTCAATTTCATATATGGACAATCATTGCAGGCACAAGCATTATTTGGAGGGGCAGGAATAAATGTTTTGCCTGGCGAAGCTTTTTGCATTTGGTGTAAAATTCCTGACTCAGTTGCAACAATAAAAGCTTTTGCCTTATTGTCTTTTGTATATTTCAATAATCCAGTTGTGCTACCTATATAATCCGCAAGTTCCAGTACAGGTTCTTCACATTCAGGATGTGCGATAACCTTTGCATGTGGATGACGCAATTTAAGCTTTGTAATTTTTTCCCTGCTGAAAATTTCATGAACCATACATGCACCATTCCACAACAACATATTTCTGCCGGTCTGTTTGTTTATATAGGCACCAAGATTTTTATCAGGAGCGAAAATGATTGGCTGCTCTTCCGGAAGGCTCTCAACTATCTTCTGCGCATTGCTGGATGTGCAAATAATATCGCTTAAACCTTTCATACCAGCACTACAGTTAATGTATGTTATCACCAGGTGGCCCGGATGTTTATCTTTAAAGACTTTAAATAATGCAGGTGGGGCTGAGTCACTCAAAGAACAACCAGCGTTTAAATCAGGTAACAGAACCTTCTTAGAAGGATTTAATATTTTGGCAGTTTCTGCCATAAAATGAACACCCGCAAAAACAATAATATCAGCATCTGTACTTTGGGCCCGTTGAGATAATCCTAAACTATCACCTATATAATCCGCTACATCCTGGATATCTGGCTCCTGGTAATAATGCGCCAGGATAATTGCATTTTTTTCTTTTTTAAATTTTTCAATTGCAGCAAACAAGTCAAGCGTTGGATCAATAGGAATATCGAGGAAGCCTTTTTCAAGAACAGTTTCACTTAATTTTTCATTGTTAATTACTTCCATAATATGTATTAATACTATTTATTTATATAATCACTTATTACTATTAGGGCTGTGGAAATGTGGGAATATCCTATTTTAAAACTATTGCAAAGTTAAAAACTTTGATTTATCCACAGCCTTCCACTTTCTATTAACATTTTATTTTTTAACCTATAAGTCTTATAAGTTGACATTTCCAGCAGTCATTAACATGAGTTAATAAAAAAAGGCGGGGATAAATATTTGAATCTTTTTTTAAAAAAACATGTGGATTGTATCATGATAAAATGAGCGCAACTAGATATTTTTAGAATAAAAAATAAATAGCAGCTTTCTTGTATCCAATTACCAAGAATAAAACCAAAATAAAACAAGGGTTATCAACATGTTTTTTGGCTTATTAAGATAGGCTGTTAGTAACCTCATTTGTATTGAGAAAATGAACCCCTGTTATTTTTTTTTCATTTCATCCCGGATGGCAATACAGGCATGTATTTAAAGCTATTTTTCCTTACTGAAAAAATAGGGATTACTATATTATTTTACCCTATTTTTGCCCTCCAAAATTTAATTTAATCAGCAAATGCAAATTATTCAAAGTATTCGTGATAAAGGTGCTGCCATTGTAATAACGGTTATTGCACTTAGTTTAATTGGTTTTATCTTGATGGATGCCCGCCAGGGAAGCGGTAAAATGTTCAGCGGTATGAATGCCAATGTGGGGAAAGTAAATGGTGAAAGCATTGAAAATAGTTATTTTAATAAGCGTGTTCGATTCCTGGAAGCACAGGAGGAACAAAAAAGCGGCCAACGCCCAACTTCGGTTAGGAGCCAGCAAATAAGAGAGCAAATGTGGAACCAGGTGGTTGCGGAAAAAATATTTTACGCTGAAGCCGAAAAACTCGGAATTGATTTAACCTCAAAAGAGCTATCATCTATATTATTAAGTAACGATCCCTCTAATCCTTTTTTACAGCAAGGTCTGGCGGACCCTGCCACAGGAAAACTTGATATAGCTAAAGCACAAGAGGCATTAAGTAATATTAAAAAATTTAAAGGGGAACAGAGAGAATTGGTAAACGCAGAAATTGTTGATCCTACACGTTTAAATGTTGTAGTAGCAAAATATAGCGGTTTGCTTAATGCCAGTGCTTATTATCCAGCCTGGATGCAGGAAAAAGAAAATTCGGAAGCAAATAACTTTGCCCAGATATCTTATGTAAGTATTCCTTTTAATGAAATATCTGATAGTAGCATAACTGTAACCGATGCTGATGTGAATGCATACGTGCAAAAACACAAAGAATTATTCAAACAGGAAGCGGGCCGAATGATATCCTATGTAAGTTTTAGCCAACTGCCATCTTCTGATGATAGCGCAAAAGTTAAAGTTTACCTCGATGGATTAAAGTCTTCTTTTGCCAACGATTCTAATGCGGCAGTATTTGTGGCCAGGAATACTTCAGTAATTGATTTCCAGGATGAGTTTCTTCCAAAATCAAAAATACAGTCTTCCCAAATTGATACCCTTTCCAAATTTCCAATTGGTAGCGTATATGGACCCTATGTAGATAAAAATAATTATGTACTGGCAAAAGTAATTGGAACTAAAACCCTTCCTGATAGTGTGAAAGCAAGACATATATTAATACCGCTGAATAATGAAAAAGGCGAACCTATCCGATCTGATTCAGCAGCAAAAAATCTTGCAGATAGTATTCTTGCTCTAGTGAATTCAGGGGCAGACTTTGCTTCCCTTGCGGCTAAATATTCTTCTGATGGAAGTAAAGACAAGGGCGGAGACCTGGGATTCTTTGCTTATGGCCAGATGGTTCCAGAATTCAATGAATTTTCATTTAGCAAACCAGTTGGTTCAAAAGCGGTAGTGAAAACCCAGTTTGGTTATCATGTTATGGAAATAATGAGTCAAAAAGATTTTAAACCAGCTTATAAGATTGCTTATTTGGCTAAAGAGATTTCTCCAAGCGATATAACAATAAATAGCGCCAGCCTTCAGGCGACAAAAGCCTCTGCTGAAAAAGATAAAAAAGCCCTGGATGCATATGCTGCAAAACATGGGTTGCAAATAACCCAGGTGCCAACTTTGGTGAAAGAAAACGATTACGCGGTTGGCAACTTGCAGGAAGCAAGATCACTCGTTCGTTGGATATTTGAGGCAAAAAAGGACGATGTGAGTGAGCCCTTCAGTATTGGTGATCAGTTTATTGTTGCCACCGTTGATAAAATAGAAAAAGAAGGTGTACAAGATGCAGCGACAGCCCGTAGCGGTGCGGAAGCAATCATCAGAAAAGAGAAAAAGATTGCCTTAATTAAAGCTAAGCTTGGCAATAATCCTACCCTTCAATCTGCAGCATCAGCATATAAAAAGGAAATTCAGCAGGCAGGTGCCGATTCTTCATTAACCTTTAGTGCCCAGATAATAAATGGCATAGGGATGGAGCCAAAAGTAATAGGTGCATCCTTTAATAAAAGCTTCCAGGCTAAACCTTCCCCTGCAATTGGAGGTACAAATGCAGTATATGTTATACAAGTGAATAATGTAAATACAAAAGCGGCGGCCACCCTTGAAGATGTTGATCAAAAAGCAAACAGCCGTATTTCTGCTTTGCGTACCCAGTTAAACAATTGGTACGAGGGGCTTAAAAAACAATCAACAATAAAAGACAATCGTTCAAAGTTTTACTAAATGCGTTATAAATAAGCGTAAATGCCGGTAGTTAAAAGCTACCGGCTTTTTTTATATTAATTTTGCAGCATGGAAACATTCGTAAATAAGGTAGCAGAAAGCGGCATCATCACTCTGAACATTGAAGATTATTATCCTAATGAAGAGGTTGTGGTTTTTGATATGAAAGATTATTTATTCATGGGATTAATATTAAAAGAAAAAGACTTTAGGGAGGCGCTTAAAGCCCTGGACACGACAAATTATCAAAACAAAATTGTTGCCCTCACCTGCAGTTCAGATGCAGTTATTCCAGTGTGGGCCTATATGCTGGTAGCAAGTTTGCTGCAGCCTGTTGCAACTAAATTGATTTTTGGTAATAGTGATGAAGCAATACAAAAAATATTATTAGAAAATATTGCCAGGATTGAACCCTCACTTTTTGAGGATAAGCGTTTGGTAATAAAAGGATGTGGGGATAAGCTAATACCTGAAGCAGCTTATATAGCTATTACTTTTTTATTAAGACCAGTTGCAAAAAGTATTATGTACGGAGAACCTTGCAGCACAGTTCCAGTTTTCAAGAAATCAAAACCCTAAAACCATATCAGGCCTGGCTACAGTATGATTTTTTGCGTGGGTTACCTTCGCGGAAACATAACCAAGCGCAATAGCAAGGGGATAATCTCCTACCCAGTGTACATCAGTGTTGGCCATTGCAAAAGCACTTAAGCACATGATAGCATATCCAACGGGCTTTATCCATTTTTTTTCAGGGTAAGATAAATGAAGGGTTGTTACAGTTGCCATAAGAGTCGCCAGGTGACCGGAAGGGAAAGCATCATAGGTCGGGGTATGATTTTGAAAGTCTTTGAAAGCGGGTAAAGGCCTCCACCTGCCGCCACTCTTTGTTGCCACAAACGGGCTCTCTCTCCCACTTATTCTTTTTAATACCTGCGTGGCAATACCCATTGTTATAAATGTTTCAGTGAGATCTGAAGCCACCATCACTTCCCTATTATGCCCCGTGAATTTTCCGTAAACAAATAAGCCGCCGGCAAGTAGCAGGGTTGTTCCTCCTTCACCTAACTGGTACAAAGCGGTGTTTAAATTTTGTGGTATTTTAAGGATTTTTGTATCGCCTATTTTAAGAGGAATTTTATATTTCGTTTCTGGATCAAGGCCTATTTGGCCGCCAATATGATGAACTCCATTTAGTAATTGCTGATCCAAGGGTATAGTAATTCCTGTGAAAACTGCTGTAATTACTAATCCGCGTAAATAGGTTCTTTTAAAGGGTGCTTTTGCAATTTGTAATAGGTCTCCGGGCACATTAGTTACAAATCTTAAGGGATGTGGTTTAGCATAAATAAAGTTAGGCAATGCAATGGTATCAGGTTGAGCCACTTCCTGGCAAATGCCATAAAGTGGCTGTAACAAATAAACAAAATAACAAAAAATAAGCTTCATTACTAAATGTGTACTTTTCCGAGGTTATAACTGGTATATATGGCTGCACCATGCAACCCGACCATAGGTAAAAAAACGATACGATTATTTTTTTTTGATTGTTTCCGGTTGTCCATCCAATAAATGATATCTGTTGATAACATACCAATACCCGCACCTGCAATAACATCTGTCACCCAATGTCTATTGTTCAAAACCCGGGTTGCACCTACAACCGAAGCTGCTATATATCCCCCAATTGAAATCCAGGGATGACTCTTTCCATATTCCATTCTTAGAACTTCTGCTTCTGCAAAAGCCTGTGCAGTATGCCCTGAGGGAAATGAATTGCTTGCACTTCCATCCGGGCGCATAACACGAGTGAATTTTTTCAAAGGGTAAACAATTGCTTCTGTTAGCATTTCAGATTTTAATAGTAATAAGCTTTGTTTTTGAATATTGTGTTTGCCTTTGAATCCTAATATATTCATACCATACATCAAAGCAGCCGGCGCATATTGCAAATAATTATCTACATGAGTGTGAAAGTTTTGAAATTTATTATCCCTCTCTTCCTTGAATTCGTAACGGTTAATTAGTTTATTGGTGAATGTGCCAATAGTTCCAACAGCAATAATGGGTAGGCTTTTGAATAAACCCTCTTTTAATTCATTTTTATATACCTCCTTTTGAATCACAATTACTGAATCTGTAGATTCCGGAGAATTTTGAGCTCTTGCATATGCTGACAATATCAATAATCCGGACAATATTAAAGATTTCATTTTTTTAATGATTAATTCGGCAAAAGATAAGGCAGTGAAATGATAAATAAAGTTAGACGGTTGTTATTTATGCAAGGTCAGCAATTCCATTTGTCTTAAAACCAACCCCTTTTCCTGAAAATAAATATCATCCACATTGGAATAAATAACATCAGGGCCACCGAAATAAAAAATCCCCATTGATTATGAAGTAAAGGAATGCGTTCAAAGTTCATCCCGAATATTCCTCCAATAACAGTAGCCGGAGCAAGCAGGCAGGTTACAATAGCCATTACCTTCATTACTTCATTAAGCTTTAGATTTACATTACTTAAATAAAGGTCCTGCAGGTTCATCATCATGTCCCGGTAGTTTTCTGCAAGTTCATTTGCCTGGAGTATATGGTCATACACGTCTTTAAAATACTTTTCAGTCCGCTCTTCTATCAGATCACTTTCGCTGCGTAAGATACCATTCACCATTTCTCTTACCGGCGATATATTTCTTTTTAATACAATCATTTCCTTTCGCAACAGGTTAATTTTTGCCAGTGTTCGCTTGTTTGCACTGCGGATAATATCTTCTTCAAGCTGTTCAATTTTTTCACCCAGTTGTTCCATCACAATAAAATAATTATCTACAATTAAATCTATTAGCGAGTAAAAAAGAAAATCTGCACCATTCTGCCTCACCTTGCTTGCATTTATTTTTAGCTTATCCCTTAGCCCGTTAAATACATCACGTGAAGCGTCTTCCTGGAAACTTATTACAAAATTTTTCCCCAGCACAATACTAATCTGCTCACTTTCTACTGATGAGTCTTTTTTATTAAAATAAAGCATGTTTAGCAGGCAGAAAACTAGCCCATTTATTTCATCAGTCTTAGACCGCTGCCCTATACTTAATATATCTTCTGTAATTAACTGGTGAATACCAAAATGTGCACATAGTTTCTCCACATCTTCTTTTCTTAATCCATCTACATTAAGCCAGGTATTTGCCTGGGAATCAAAATGAGGAAAAACGTCTTCTACTTTTTTATATTCTATATAGTTGTTGTTAAGTTTATCATATTCATACACCAGTATGCGGGCTTCTGCTGGCTCTATACGTTCTGGTATAGCCGTGGGGTTTACCTGCAAAACCTTTTTTGTTCGCAACAGCTCCAACGGGTTTAAAATGTATTCAAAATAATTTTTTCTTCGCATTTACATTTCTTTTTAAAAGTAAGGTATAAAAAAACCGCAAAGGCTGCGGTTTAATTTATTTTTTAGAAAGCTGCACTTTTAGGAAACCTTGGAAAAGGAATCACATCCCGGATATTTGTCATGCCGGTTACAAACTGTACCAGTCTTTCAAAACCAAGCCCAAACCCGGCATGAGGGCAGGCGCCATATCTTCTTGTGTCTAAATACCAGTCCAGTTCCGCCGAAGGAATATTTAATTCTCCCATTCGGGTTGTTAGTTTATCAAGCCTTTCTTCCCGTTGAGAACCACCTACAATTTCTCCTATACCGGGCGCTAATATATCCATTGCGGCTACAGTTCTTCCATCATCATTCTGACGCATGTAAAATGATTTTATTTCTTTGGGGTAATTGCTAAGTATTACTGGTTTTTTAAAATGTTTTTCTACCAGGTAACGTTCATGTTCACTCTGCAAATCCATTCCCCAATCCGTTACCAGGTATTTAAATTTCTTTTTCTTATTGTGATTGCTTTCTTTTAAAATTTCTATGGCATCGGTATAAGTTATTCTTTCAAAACTATTGTTCACCACAAAATCCAGTTTTTCCATCAACCCCATTTCGCTGCGTTCTGTTTGTGGTTTTTGTTTCTCTTCTTCTTCCAGCCGCTGCGCAAGAAACTGTAAATCATCCTTATTATTTTCCAGGGCATAGCTGATGATATATTTTATAAATTCTTCTGCAAGATTCATATTATCTTCCAGGTCATAAAAGGCCATTTCAGGTTCTATCATCCAGAATTCTGCAAGGTGCCTTGCTGTGTTACTATTCTCTGCTCTGAAGGTTGGCCCGAAAGTATAAATATCTGCAAAAGCCATGGCAGCAAGTTCCCCTTCTAATTGTCCACTCACAGTAAGGTTGGTACTGCGGCCAAAAAAATCATCTTTAAAATTTACTTCTCCATTTTCAATTGCGCTGCCATCAAGCGGTAAAGTGGTTACCCGAAACATTTCCCCGGCTCCTTCTGCATCGCTGGCGGTGATTATGGGCGTATGCATATATACAAAACCCTTTTCATTAAAAAATTTATGCACGGCAAAAGCCAGGCTATGCCGTATACGGAAAACAGAACCAAAAGTATTGGTACGAAAACGAAGGTGTGCAATCTCCCTTAAAAATTCAAGGCTATGTTTTTTGGGTTGTAGCGGAAACTTTTCCGCATCGCTATCTCCAAGAATTTCTATGGAAGTCGCATTCATTTCTATTTGCTGCCCTTTACCCAGCGATGCAATTATTTGACCGGTGGCTTTAATACATGCACCTGTTGTAATGCGTTTAAGTATTTCATCCTCAAAATTTCCCAATGTGGCTACTACCTGCAGGTTAGTATTGGTGCTTCCGTCATTGAGAGCAATAAACTGGTTGTTTCTGAAACTACGAACCCAACCCATTACGGTTGCTTCGTAATCAAATTCATCTTTTTGTAACAGTTCCCTGATTTTTGTACGCTTATTGAACATAGAAGAAAATTAAGCGGCAAAGATAAAGAAGGGATAGCAGGTGCCAAGGAGGATTAAGAATGATATTTATTTTTTCTGAACTACGTTTTTAAGTAGCAGGTATAAACTTCATAGAAATGCTGTTCACACAATGCCTTGTATTTTTTTCTGTAAATCTCTCTCCAGTAAATACATGGCCAAGATGCCCATTACAATTTGCACAAACGATCTCCGTCCTGCTGCCATCTGCATCAGGTATTTTTGTTACAGCTCCAGGTATTTCATCATCAAAACTTGGCCAGCCACAGCGACTGTCAAATTTATCTTCTGATTTGTATAGGGCTGCATCGCAACGCCTGCATACGTATGTTCCGCTCTGTTTATTATTATTGAATTCCCCCGTAAACGGCATTTCTGTCCCCTTGTGTTCTATCACCCTTGCTTCTTCTGCTGTTAGTTTATTCCAATTCATAATTGTTTTTTTTAATAATTATACAAACTTCCTGCCTATGTTATTTCCTGCAATTTTGTCCCTGCTGATTACCGCTTAGCAAAATAGAAAAGCACAATTGAAAATAATGTTTTAATTTTTGTTTTTCAATCTACCACCTGATAATTTAGCAAAATGAAGAAACATTTTTTAGTATGTTGCGCACTTGCCGCATTAAATATAATTGCATTCGGACAGAATGATGCCGGCTTGTTCCGCTATCCGGATATTTCTAAAACCAATATTGCATTTACGTATGCAAACGATATCTGGATGGTACCCAAAACAGGCGGAACGGCTACTAAGCTAAGCTCACCTGCCGGCGTAGAATCTTTCCCAAAATTTTCACCCGATGGAAAAATGATTGCTTTTACAGGTAACTATGATGGTAACAAAGATGTATATGTGATGCCGCTTTCCGGTGCTGTGCCGGTTAGAATTACTGACCACGGTTATACTGATAGGATTGTAGATTGGACCAATGACGGGAAAAAAATAGTTTTTGCTTCTACACGGGAAAGTGGAAAATACCGGTTCAACCAACTGTACAGCATTTCTGCGCAGGGAGGCCCGGCAGAAAAACTCCCCTTGGCTTATGGCGAATTTGCTTCCTATTCTCCCGATGGAAAACAAATGGCCCTGATATTCCGCTCCCAGGCTTTCCGAAACTGGAAACGTTATCGTGGTGGCTGGAATGCTGACATTCATATTTTCGATTTCACTACAGGTGCATCCCAAAATATATCTGCTGCAAGCGATGCAGCAGATGAATTTCCTATGTGGAGCGGAAATCATATTTATTTTTCCAGTGACCGTGGCCCGGAAAACCGCATGAACCTATGGAGATATAATACAGCTAACAAAGCTTTTGAACAACTTACCCATTATAAAGATTACGATATCCATTTCCCTTCCCTGGGGCCCGATGATATTGTGTATGAGCAGGCAGGAAAACTGTACCGTTACGAACTGGCTTCACAAAAAGAAGTGCTTGTTCCTGTAAATGTAGTAACAGACCGCAGCAGCCTTAAACCTAAAATTGAAAATGCAGAAAAATATATTCAGCACATGAACTTAAGCCCTGATGGTAACAGGGTATTGGTAGAAGCAAGAGGAGATATATTTTCATTACCGGCAAAAGAGGGGTATGTGAAAAACCTAACCATGAGTAGCGGCGTAGCAGAAAGAACACCCGCCTGGTCGCCCGATGGCAGAAGCATTGCCTATTGGAGTGATAAAAGCGGTGAATATGAATTGTACATCATGCCCGCAGGCAAAGAAAATAGTGCAGCGAAAATCACCACACTTGGCCCGGGCTTCCGTTATAATTTATACTGGTCACCCGACAGTAAGAAACTGGCTTACATGGATAAATCCGGCAGTATAAAAATTACTGATGCTGTTACAGGCGCTACAGTTCATGTAGATAAAGGGCTTCGATATTCACATGGAAATATGGAAGACTTTTCTTGTAACTGGAGCCATGATAGTAAATGGCTGGCTTATGACCGGGATCTTGAAAGCTGGCATACAGCAGTGTTTATTTATGATGTGGCCAATAAAAAAACTAACCAGGTTACAAGCGGTTATTACAGTGCTTCAAAGCCTGTTTTTGATACGGAAGGGAAATATTTATTCCTGCTAACCTCGCAAACTTTCAAACCTTATTACAGCGATTTTGACAATTCATTCATTTATGCAAATTCTACAAATGTTGCTGCCATAAGCCTTTTGCCAGAAACTGTATCACTCCTTAATCCTAAAAATGATACAGTTGCCGTAAGCCTTCCAAATGTACCGCCGGTGGTTGACAGCGCCAAAAAAGCAAAGGATGTAAAAAAGAAAGCAGAGCTAAAAGAACAAAAACAGGAAAATAAAGAGATGAAAATTGTCTTTGAAAATATAGAAGACCGGTTAATTGTATTACCCATTACAGCAGGCAATATTAGTATCCTGAATTCTGCGAAAGGAAAAATTATTTATAGCAGGTCTAACAATACAGGTGCTACAAGTGGGCCAGCCTCATTGAAATTTTACGACATAGAAAAGAAAGAAGAAAAAAATATTGCCGACCAGGTGAATAGCTATATGATATCGGCGGATAAACAAAAGCTTCTGATTGAAAAATCAGGAACTTATTATGTAACTGATGTAGCCGAAGGCGTAAAAACTGAAAAGAAACTGGCTATAAATGAAATGCTGGTCAATGTGGATCCTATGGCAGAATGGAAGCAAATTTTTATGGATGCATGGCGAATGCAGCGGGATTATTTTTATGACCCCAATATGCATGGCGTAAACTGGAACCAGGTAAAAGACAGGTACATGACCATGATGAATAGCGCCCTCACAAGGGAAGAAGTGAATTTTATTTTAGGGGAAATGATCGGTGAGTTAAATGCTTCTCATACTTATAATGGGGGCGGCGATCTTGAAAATGAAAAAAGCCGCAACTATGGATACCTTGGCATTGATTGGCTGGCAGATGGAGATTTCTATAAAGTGAAAAAAATTCTTAGGGGTGCCAGTTGGGATGCAGAAGCCAGGTCTCCACTGGCTTTGCCTGGAGTGAACATACATGAAGGGGATTATATTCTGGCAGTAAATGGTTTGCCTGTTACAACAGTAAAGGAACCTTTTGCAGCGTTTGCAAACCTGGCAAATGCCACAGTGGAGATTACCTATAACAGCAAACCTTCCTGGCAGGACGCTAAAACAGTGGTGGTAAAAACGCTGGGTGATGAATACCGGCTAAGGCATTTATCCTGGATTGAACAAATGCGCAAAAGAGTGGAAACCGCTACTAATGGCGATGCAGGGTATATATATGTCACCAGCACTGGCACTGACGGTCAGTCAGAACTCATGCGGCAGCTGAATGCACAGGCAGATAAAAAAGCCTTGATCATTGATGAGCGTTTTAACGACGGAGGACAAATCCCCGATCGTTTCATTGAAATGCTGAACCGTGCGCCTTTGGCTTATTGGGCTATAAGAGATGGGGAAGCATGGCCCTGGCCACCCAACGCAAACTTTGGTCCCAAGGTAATGCTCATGAATGGTTGGAGCGGTAGTGGCGGAGATGCCTTTCCTGATTATTTTAGAAAAAGAGGCCTGGGCCCGTTGATAGGTACAAGGACCTGGGGAGGTTTAATTGGTATTAGCGGTGTGCCCGAATTGATAGATGGCGGAAGTATTACTGTTCCAACTTTCCGTATGTACAATGCAGATGGAACCTGGTTTAAGGAAGGACATGGCGTAGAGCCGGATATTGAAGTGCCGGAAGATTTATCTGCAATGGCTAAAGGGATAGACCCCCAATTAGAAAGGGCCATCACTGAAATAAAAACGCTAATTAAAACCAAAGGGTATATGCCTCCCAAATTACCCGGATATGAAATAAGATAAACAGTAAGTGTTTGCCGGAAAGCAACTACCTATTGCTTTCTGGCCAACACAATTACATTCTTATATTTCTTTGTTTTGCCTGCAAGGTTAAATACCTCGGTGTAAATAATATAAATACCTGAGTTGAGTCGTTGGTTTTTTTCTCCAAGCCCATCCCATCGGTAATAGCCTTTTAGCCCATTCAGTGCATTGCGTTGCAGGTAACGTACGGGCCTTCCCACAGCATCAAAGATGGTAATATTGGCCACATAACCCGGCTCTGGAAATTCATAACTGATGGTGGCAAAGTCATCCTGTCCATCATTATCTGGGCTTATAATTTCCGGTGTTACCGAAATGGTTCCCTGCACACCTGCATCTTTTTTATATTGAGAATTTTTATAAGTTGGTGTGCCGTAACCTACATTAGTGGCCGCACTATGCCAGTTGGCTTCACTTTGCGATACGCCGTCATATTCAATCCGCTCCAGCGAAACGCCTTCACGATTGCTGATTAGTTTGAAATGCCATTTCTCACTATAAGCCACTTCATCTACAATAGCTCCCTGTTCGTTCAGGATTATAACATTACTCTTATCATCATTGTATGATGGCATGCTACTTATTTCTAAAATTCTATCGGGGTCATTAGCTATAAAATCTCTCAGGAGTAATTCCTTACTTGCTGTAACCACTAAAAATTCACCAGGAAAAAAAAGATAATCTTCTGCAGATAATTGTTTTATGCTGCTAATGGCTCCGGCAGTATTCCTGTTGGCGATATATATATTCCGCAACGTAAGAATTTTATTACTGCGGTTATA
>JBDSYV010000054.1:0-2582 GCA_040110925.1 Ferruginibacter sp.
AAAATTTTTATTTTACTGGCATACCGAGTTTTAGCCCGGAGATATTTAAAGAAGTGCTGAACAAAGACCCGATGAAAACCAAACAACTGGAAAAAGGATTGTTGCAATTAACGGATGAAGGTGTGGCGCAACTTTTTACCCAGCATGGTGGCAATAAAAAAATCATTGGTTGTGTGGGTGAGTTACAGTTTGAAGTGATACAATACCGGCTGCTGCAGGAATACGGGGCTTCCGTGCAGATGAATGCCTTACCATTTTACAAAGCCTGCTGGATAACGAGCAATGACCCAAAGAAGCTAGAAGACTTTATTAAATACAAGCAGGCGAATATCGGCGAAGACAAAGATGGCAACCTTGTTTACCTGGCGCAAAGTGAATGGTTTTTAAACACAGAACGGCAGAATAATCCAGATATTGAGTTTCATTTTACGAGTGAGATACATAAGGGTTAGTGGATAATTGATAATTGGATAAATGATAATAGTAAAGTCTCAAGAACTATATCGGCTTATTTAAATTTTCGTCCCTGCCTTTTCGCATCGGAAGTTTTTTGCCATAAGTTAACTGCCGCCATATCCACTCCATCGGCCCGTATAGAAAATATTTAAACCAATACCTGCTAAACAAAACCTGCAAAGCATATACTACTATTACAATACCAAAGCATGCAGCCAGCCCTATCTTTTGCCCCAGGCCAAAACCAAGTCCGTAAAAAATTATGATACCAAAAATAGTTTGTGTGAGGTAGTTTGTGAGAGCCATACGCCCGGCAGGTGCAAATACTTTGAACCCGGTATTTCCTCCCGTCTTTATCCAAAGCAATGCGATGCTGCTGGCATAGGCAAGGCTTAGGGGCACAACACTTATGGCATAAAAAAATGTGTCCAGCAAACCCCAGGCAGACTTGAACACATACTTACCATCGTCTGCAAACCATACCATAGCAATACTTGCCGGCACAGCAATGGCAAAACCCCAAACCATGACCTTTTTCAAAAGCGATTTGTATTGCCCCGGACTGCTGTAGATATGCTTTCGCCCTGCATAAAATCCAATAAGAAACATTCCCAGCACTTTTGGTAACCTGTTGGAATTCAATAAACTTTCGTAGCGCCAGTATGGTCCGCCGGGTAACCAATTAAACCATTCCCTGAAACCGCTTCCCTCTTTAAACAAATATGTACGCCAGTTATTATCATCAAGGCCGTGGGTTGCATCAACATTGATGGCAATATTCTCCATGAAACTGCCGGGCGAAGCTTGCAAAATAATTTTAAAAGTATCGATTAAAATTGGGGAGAGTATAAGAGCGGCTGCCCATATCAGTAAGGTCCTGTCAGTACAATTCCTAAATAGGGGCAACAAGCAACCAAGCAGTGCATACAATAGAAGTATGTCACCCGACCATAAAAAGCGAAGATGCAAAAAGCCAATAATGGCCAGTATAAAAATTCTCCTGTAAAATATTTTTAATCCAGCCAACCCTTTCTCCTTGTTGCGAAGTAGGATGATAGAAAAGCCGATGCCAAACAATAAAGAAAATAGTGAATAAAATTTGCCTTCTATGAACAGGTGCTGAAAAACATCCACTGCTTTATCCAAAGGATAACTGGCAAATTCTTTCCTGATTTCTTCGGGAAGGAAAGGGTATCCGGAAAACCCATATACATTGTTTAAAAAAATACCGAACAGGGCAATGCCTCTTATGCTATCAAGCATTGAGGATCTCTCTGAGCTTTTTGTAGGAGAAGTCATAATGAAATTTATAAAACTAAATTAATCATTTGCAGACATAACTTTCTACCCCATTTGTGTGAGATTTCTGTTCTGGCGCTGTTCCCATCGATTAGGAGCCGTGAGTCAACGATTATCATTTTATTTGATAATTGGACCTAAACTTATGTTGCCAGTTGTTTAAAATCCAGAGGTAGCGCAAGAATTAAATAATCTTGAAAACAAAAATTGATCAACGTCCCTATACCTATGGGGATATCAAATGCCGGTATAATTATGAGGCGTTATTGCTTTTAATTCTTTTTTGATTGCAGCAGAAACTTTTAATCCATTAATAAAATCATGAATGGCTTTTTTATCAATTGTATTTTTTCCTCTCGTGAGTTCTTTCAGCGCCTCATAAGGCTGTGGATAATTTTCTCTTCTTAAAATAGTTTGAATCGCTTCTGCAACCACAGCCCAGTTGTTTTCCAGGTCTGCTTTTAATTTTGATTTGTTAAGTATTAATTTGCCCAAACCCTTTTCCATAGATTTTATGGCAATGATGGTATGAGCCATGGGAACACCGATGTTTCTAATCACTGTGCTGTCGGTTAAATCTCTTTGCAGGCGTGAGACAGGGAGTTTTGCTGAAAGATGTTCCCAGATGGCATTTGCAAGACCAAGATTGCCTTCTGCATTTTCAAAATCTATCGGGTTTACTTTATGCGGCATAGCGCTGCTGCCAATTTCTCCTTTCTTTGTTTGCTGCTTAAAATAATCCATGCTGATGTAGGACCATATATCCCGGCAGAGATCTAAGAAAATAGTATTGATGCGTTTGATGGCATCAAAATGTGCAGCAAGCA
>JBDSYV010000055.1:0-10978 GCA_040110925.1 Ferruginibacter sp.
ATGTGGGTGTGATCGCACAGGAATTACAAGCCATTGCTCCTTACATGGTAAAACCTTACCAGAAAAATAATGAAACGTATTACAGTGTTGATAATTCATCTATGACCTATATGCTCATCAATGCAGTAAAAGAACAGCAAAAACAAATAGATGAGTTGAAACAGCTTATAGAAAAAATGGCAGGTAAATGAGGTCAATAACTTTCGTTCTATTGATTCCCCTTTCATAGCATTCTATCTTTCACAGGTATTTGTTCACATTGATTATTTCATTATAAAATAATTGTTATGAGAAAGCTATTGTTGATATTCCTGGTGTGCATGGTGAATTTTCCCAAGGCACAAATTTTAAAAGGCCTGGGTAACAAGGTTAAGCAAAAAGTGGAAACAAAAACGGAAAATAAAATTCTTGATAAAGTTGACAAAAAAACAGACGATATACTTTCAGGTAATATTAATAATGATAAAGAGGGCAATACTTCAAGTGTAAATAATAGCGGGGATAAAAGTAGCCAGGGCAGCCCTTCAATCAAATCATACAGCAAATATGATTTTGTGCCGGGAGAAAAAATTATTGTATTCGAAGATTTTGCGCAGGATGCCATTGGTGATTTTCCTGACAAATGGAATACCAATTCTTCAGGCGAAGTAGTGACATTGGATAAATTACCGGGGCACTGGTTCATGCTGACAAAAAAGGGAATTTTTATGCCTGAGTTCATTGATTCATTCCCCCAAAATTTTACCATGGAATTTGATCTTACCTGCGATAACCTGGTAGGTTCCTGGGGGCTTCATACCAATTTTGTAGAACTGGCAAACAAGAATAAAATGGAGGAGTGGCAGAGTGCCAATAACCGGTTAACTTTTCATTTTTTACCCGGAGGAGATGGCAATGGATCTACCGAAATGGACAGAAGAAAGAACGGTGATGGTGAAGCAGCTACAAATCTTGCAACAAGGCAATTTGCAGATAATAGCCGCCCGGTGCACATTGCATTCTGGAGACAGAAAGAACGGATGCGTGTTTATCTCAATGAAGAAAAAGTATGGGATGTCCCTAAAGCTATTTTGCCAGAAGCAAAATTGAATTCTCTTATTTTCTGGGTGCAGCTCACCGACGATAAATCACATTTTTTAATGAGCAACTTGCGAGTAGCAACTGGTGCACCGGATATACGCAAAAAAATCCTTGAACAAAATAAATGGGTAACACATGGAATTTTATTTGATGTCAATAGCGACAACATCAAACCTGAATCTTATGGCACCTTAAAAGAAATGGCTAATGTGCTCAAAGAGAACCCTGATCTAAAAGTGAAGATTATCGGTCATACTGATGCAGATGGAAAAGATGATGCAAATCTTGATCTCTCCAAACGAAGATCTGCTGCTGTAAAAGTTGCCTTGGCAAAAGAATTTGGCATTGATGAAAGCCGTATGCAAACTGATGGGAAAGGTGAAAATGAACCAATCGATAAGAATGATAGCCCTGCGGGGAAAGCAAATAATAGAAGAGTAGAGTTTATAAAAATCTAACTAATAGCTATGCGTGGCCTTTTATTAATAATTGCATTTTCTTTTTCCATTCATCTCTGCGCCCAGGATGAGGTTCCTTCTAAGAGTGAGATGCAGACACAAATGAAGAAAGCCATTACAGATGCTAAAAAGCAGTGGGATGATGTGAAGCTGCGGTTAGCAAAAGCAAAAGCAAAAAATGAAGACCCGGAAAGCATTAAGCAACTGGAAGATCAGGTAACAATGCTAGATAACATGATCAACCAACTGGAAGGGGTAAATCCATTTGCAAATTCAGAGCAAAAAAAACTTCCTCTAAAAAATATCGAGCCGGCCTTTGTTTCGCCTTTTACTCCAATTAAACTTAGATCACCGGCTGTTGCGCCAACAGAAGCGCAGGCTAAAGACCAGTTGTTATGGTTCAAAGGCAAAAAAATAGATGCGAATACATTAATTACAACAAATGGCACTTTGGTTCACTATTCTCCAAACAATTACAAACTAACAATTCAACCTGATAAAAATAAAGATACAACCTACTATCCCCTGGTCGCTGCCCTATCGCAGCTTTCAGCCGGACGAAAAGAATTTATAACTGAAGTTGATAAAGACCCGAATAGTTTTTTCTTCTTTCCTTTAATCAACACCGGATACAGAGAATTTAATTCAATCAGGGATCAATACTATGACCTTGCCAAGAACTCGCAGGATATTTCTCCTCCCCAAAATTATGGGAACCTGGAAGCATTACAGCAACAGCTCATTAACTATATGAACACGTTGTACCCGAATCCAAATGTTCTGCAATTACCAATAAGGCCCAATATATTCTGCAGTTGTGATTTTGATGCGGCATATCAAGTCTACGAATCAGAATTTAAAGATTGGAAGGAAAAATTTCAGGATGGCAAACTTTTGAAAATGGTAAAAGGGGTAGAGGCAATTGAAGAACAATTGCTTATTAATCGTGCATACGAAAACATTCCAGACAACCTGGAAGGAACTATTGATAATGCCATGGTACTATTGGTAATGAGGCATAAATTAAAACTCACATCACTAAGGCAACAATACGAATCAAAGAATATAGAAGTTGAAGATGCTTTAACCTACGCTATCACAATTGCAAATAATTATATTTTGACTTATGGTTCTACTGCCTTTGATCAATTAGATATAGAAATCAAAGCACTTACTAAAGAACGTGATCTGGCAAAAAAGCTCATCTTTTCTTCCCTATTTAAAGATGTGATAGAAGAGAAAAAAGCAAAACGGGATTTTGAAGGGGTTCTCAATCATTCCGTGTATGTTGATCACGAAACCAATAAGGAGTTGCTGGATAAAAATTACATAAGAAATATTCAACCCTGGGTCAGAGTTATCCATGATTTTAATCGCTTTTCACTTTCGATAAAAATGGAATTTGAATATCAGAATGTAGTAAAAACAGCTGATGGCAATGAAGATATTCTAATGATTGCAACCGGAAATTTAGAATCCGATAAAATTACTGTAAGCCTGGGTGTAGAAGATTGTAAAATAATTTTCTTCATTGAAAGTGTGAACAACAAAAATCGGCATACCAGTGGTGAAGAATTCAAGATACCCATGAATATCACTGGTGGAATGAAAGATTATACAAAAGACAAATCCCCACCATTCAGATATACAGGTCCCCCAACCATGCGATTGCTATTTCCCAGTTTCAGGCTGAATTTCTGCGGCAATAATTCTGAGGTCAAGATGGAAAACATAAGTTACCTGCCTTCAGATCTTAAAAGACACGAGCATGATGATTTTGGAAAGATGTATACAACCGACATGTTTGATTATGCGAATAAAATGTTGGTAGAAGTAAAGAAAACACAAGTAAACGTAAACCAGCTTATTCAATCATCCATCCAGGGATTGAACATGGCCGGTTCGTCAAATATGAGTCAATCCTTTGGTAACCCAGTGCTCGATGAAATGAACGCAGAGTACCAGGGAGATAAAAAAAGACGGGACCTGCTATACCAGGCTGGCCACGCAACTCAGGGCCAAAAGGTAATTGTAGATCTTGGAGTTATTGATCCAAAAGGCTCACCAACACTTATCAAGAAACAAGTTGACCTGGCTGATCCAAATGATCCGGATCGGGGAATTGCCATTTTTATGCGTCATGGCTATCTCACTATTGAGATGTTGCATACACCTAAATGATCTTGTTATTGAAAATATGTACATCATGACCGATTACTAATTTTTATGAAAAAATATTACATCATACTCTTTCTTTTCTCCATTCATGCCTCAGCGCAGAATGCAAAGTTCCCGAAACTAAAGATTACCGTTCCGTGCAACCAGGAATTTTTAGACAACTACAAAGGTAAATGGCTGATACCTGACAATACATTGTTCAATAGCCCAAATAATAATTATTCACAGGGAGCTATGAAGCGAATAAAAGATATTCACGAATTAGTTAAACAAACTTATCCGCAGCCGATGGGATCGGATGCAATATGGCATGGAACGTATATAAAAACCTATTTTGGAGATAAGGTTAAATATGTCACGGAAAATGATAGGAGCCAAAAAGAATCGGTTACAATAACCCCGCTTGAAGGCTGGAAGTATAATACTGTGCTTTTTGCCTGGTTTTGCAGTGAAAATGCAAACGAAATATGGAACGGTTACCCGGATGCAGGTGGTGGAAATGGGATCACAGTTGAAGCAAATAATCTTCAGATATTAAATGGAGAATTCATGGACGATGGGGAATGGTTGATAGATGGACGGCCTATACAACGAAAGATGCACACTATTGGAAAGTGGAAGGGTTATGATATCATGGCGACTAACGGAGGTGCCTATGCTCAACAGAATAGTGAATACTTCATATTGATCTCAAGAAAAGACATGCTTCCTTATATTCCGGTAACGAGAAAACAATACCTGGACAGGGCTATTGCTTATGCCACAAAATTCTACGACAAAATAATTGCATCTGGTGAACAAATCCCCGATAAGGCAGAGAGAGATGAAAATAAGAATAGAAATTTAAATGCGAAAAATGATGCAGTAAAAAAATTACAAAATGAATTGGAAAAAACAACTAAAGATGGCTTGTTGGAATCTCCTGCCTTTGTAGGAACAGATCCGCTTGTTATGAATGAAGGGCCGATTTTTTTACCAGAAAAAGACGGGGGAATTATGTTGGCAATTGAGAACTCCAACTATTTCCGAAAAGACCTGCCTTCTTATGTTCCTCAATTGTTTGTTCTTTCCTGGAGTTGGGGTACAAATAAATGGTGCACTGATTTTAAAAAAGTAATAGAAGAAAATTTTCCAATTGAAAAATTAAAAGCTATGATAGATAAATAAATTTTCAATTGGCAAAGGTGAAAGTGAACCGATCGATAAAAATGACAATCGGCGGGGAAAGCAGATAACAGGAGAGTGGATTTTATAAAGATATAATCATTCAAAAGTTAATTTATGAGAATTATTTTTTTATTGTTGATACTATGTTGGATTGGGCAGCCCATTATATCTAATGCACAGAATCCACAAGAAGAGATAAAGCAGGCGGTTAATGATGTAAAAAAAGAAATTGCTGAAAAAGAAAAGCAAATTGCTGAAGCGAAAAAAAATAAAGAGGATGCTGAAACAATAAAAAGCTTAGAGGATGATTTGGTGCAACTGAAACAGCAACTAACTATCATAGAAAAATCTGCTAAGAGTGTTGGAAGCATTCCTTCATCTATGATGAACCAGGCACAGCAGCAGGCAGATGCAGAAAATGATAATACGCCCAGACTGATCCCTGCAAAGAAAACAGCATTATTAAATGCCTTGCCAAAAGATGAACTGAACAACGCTCAGTTGCAAACTTTTTTAAATACGCTTTATAATGATCTTACAAAGAAAATATCTGCAGAAAAAGTAGCGGATGTTAAAAAAATAATTAGTCAGCTTGAAAACGATGCATCAAATATTGCTTATTCCGGAGTTGCCGCATGGTATAATAAAGCTCCTGCCCAGGCAGCTTTGCTGGTTGCCTATGCTGCATCAAAATCGCAGGATGCAAATACGTTGAACAATTGCGGCGCCATAATGAATTTATGTGGTCACGAAGAAAAAGCGATCCCCATTTTAAAATATGTTCTGATCACCCATCCTGATAATAGCACCGTGTTGAATAATCTAGGACAGGCATATGCCGGTCTTGGTGACAAACAAACTGCGATGATGTATTTCGGCAAATGTATCCGGCAATCGCCCAATCATCCGGAAGCAAATGCTACTGCTGCCAAAATTGAAGAATCAAATGGCAATATGGATAAGGCATTGGAATATACTGAAGCATCCTTGCGGGGAGCCTATAGTGAAGAAAGAGCAGAATTTTTCAATAACAGAAAAAAGAATTGCAGTATAAGAGTACTTTTTAATACACAACATACTACTGTTACAAAATTCTTTGATCCGGGAGCTTTGCAAATACCACCCAATTGCCGCAATTGGACAGATTGCGAATCTGTATATCCGCAACAGGAGCAATATTTCGAAATGATTAAAGGTTTTATGAAAACATTTGAAAATAGAGTACTACAAAACCAGGTAACACAAGCAGAAATTATAACAATGGGGGAAAGCCCGTTTAACAGCGCTGCTTTATTTAAAAAGGGAGTAATTGCTGATTGTTATTCAGAACGAAAATTTGAGTTGGCTGAGGAGATGAGGGATAAAACAAGCAAATATATAGCGCAAATGCAAACAGAGCAGATAGCTATGGAGAATAGATTTGACGTAGAAATAAAAGCATGCCCGGAAAATGGTAAATCAGCATGTCTTGACAGATTGAAATACAAACATTGCCAGGAAAGAGAAGCTTTTGACAACAAAAAATTTGGGCTACTTGCAAATATTTCAGAAGATTATACAAAAAAGAATTATACAGAAGATGTTGGTTATTATAACAATCTTGTTTACCTCGAAGCAGTTTCTTCTGTAAATGAAAAAGTGCTTGCTTCCACTTGTGGTGCTTATGCAATTTTTCTCCTGGGAAATTTTCAAACCTATGTAATGAGCACTGAATGTAATCCGATAAGTAAACCGTATTGTGAACAATACAATCCCGCTAATTCGCAAAACCCTAATTCGCCTGCTTTTAAAGATGCGCAATGTCCAATTAATCTAAAAATTCCAATGGGAGCAATAAAAGTAAGTCTTAGTTGTAAAAAATTTGGAATTGAGGCGGGGCAGGGTGTAAAATTCGGCTACGAAAAAGATTTCATCACCCGGGAATCGACACTATCAATGGGTGTGGGTGTAGATGCAGACATACCCGGAATATTGGATGCAAAAGCTAAAGAAAAAGTTTATATAAAGTTTGATGCCAATAATCAACCGATTGATGTGGGACTTTCCGTTGAGGCATCTGTTGGAATAAAAGGAACACCCCCAATCGCAAGTGCAGGATATACTATGGGAGTGAACTCAGGGTTTAATTACAGTGGCAGTAGTCTTTTTTAATAAATATGAAAAAACAAATCATCATTCTTTTACTGACCCTTACAACTACATCCTATTTATATGCCCAGGAACCATGCAATGATAATGTCATCATGAATACAAAGGGCAAATGGATAAAGTCCAAAGTTCGGCCTGATAAAACAAATTTTACTAAAACACAGGAACTAGCCATTGCTTCAAGGATGGAAGAAATGTACAAAATGATGCTTAAAGTCATTCCTGTACCCATGGGTCTTGACGGAGACTGGAGGTATAGAAATTATGATGAACGGTTTGCCAGTAAGGTGAAATATTTTACTACCAAGGATGGACGAGTAGAAATGGAATTTGTAAAACTAAACCATTTATCAGGCTATGATTGTATATGGCACTTTTGCGATTTAGGGTGCTATGATGGAAAAATAGTCGGCGGTTACCCCTGCGACGGAACAGCAGCAATAATGGTAACAGTCAATAATTTTGGAGCCTTTCTTACGGGAGGGGAGTTGCCGGATAATGATGTATTAATTGACGGTGAAATAATTAAAAGGAAAGAAACAGTACAGGGATCATGGAAAGGTTATGATTTGATGTGGGAAGGCAGACAGGCAAGAGGGTATCGCCGCGTTTTGATCCACAGAAAGGGCGAACTTCCCTACACACCGGTAACACGTAAGCAATACCTGGACAGGGCATTGATTTACGTGAATAAGTTCTATGATGATATGATAAAAAGTTCTGACCAGGTACCTATGCGTTCTTTGGAGGAACAGGAAGCATTGAAAAACAAAACGCTTGATGATTACAAGAAGAAGTATGGAAGCGATCCGAAGATATTAAAATCTACTGTAGATTATTTTTTAATGTCTTATCAAACCGACCAGCAGCGAAGAGATGACCAGGTGAAAATAATAGTAAAAAATAAAAATGCCGATCTAAAAAATATCCGGGATGAGTTGGAGAAAACTACCAAAGAAGGGCTGCTGGATTCGCCAGCAATTGTTACTGGTGGTAACTCTGGGGTTTTTAACCCAGGTGCACCGGTATTCAGCACCGAGGAAGGCGGCGGCTCCATGCTGGTTACTGAAAACCTTAAATATATCAGAAAAGACCTGCCAGCAGATGTTCCCCAGTTTATTGTTTTATACTGGCAATGGAGTGATTCGAAACCAGGCAAAAACCTCAGGAAGCAGTTTGAAGAAAATTTTGAAGTGGAAAAATTACAGGCAATGATTGATAAATAAAATTTCAATTTTGAAAAAACAACTTCTCATAATTTTACTCCTGATTTTCTCCTTATCATTATCGGGCCAAAAAGGATTCGTTAGAAAAACTTCAACACCCTGTACGCTAGCCATGACAGATACTGTCCTTGGCAAATGGATAAATCCTCCAAACTATTTGGAAAAAGAAATGAATAAATCACAGGCACAAGAAGTTGCAAAGCAATTAAATGCCATCACTAAAATTATAATGAATGCTTATCCTGTTCCTACAGGCGCAGATGCCGCATGGGGAGGCACTTCTGCCAACAGCAGTTTTGCAGACCAGGTGAAATATGTAATGAACCAGAATCAAATGCTGAATGAAGAAAAAGTAAAATCCAATCCTGTATCTCGTCTTCATTACAACCTTATTTTATATCCTTATTACTGCAGTAACTCATTACCTAATTTGATCTTGAATATTTTTCCCGTGATAAGCGGAGGCACTGGCATATCAATACAAGCAAATGAGCTTTCTATCCTAATTGGAAATGTATTGAAAGAAGAAGGAATGACAATTGATGGACGACCGATCAAATACAAGATGCCTACCATGGGAAAATGGAAAGGATACGATATAATGACACCCGAAGGCGGCACCAATGAAACGCTTTTTACTACACGACTTGTGTTGATCAGCAGGAACGGAATGTTGCCTTATATACCGGTTACCCGGAAACAATACCTCGACCTGGCTATTCCTTATGTTACCAAGTGGTATGATAAAATGATAGCAGGCATGGATCAGATACCTGATAAAACAACAAGAGATGAATATAAAAAAGGAACGATGAAAGAGAAGAATACTATATTAAAACGCTACCAGGATGAATTAGAAGAAACAATCAAAAACGGACTGCTCGATTCTCCGGCTATAGTTAATGAAGGGCCGGTCATTACAAATCTGCAACCGATCTTTTCAACTGAAGCTGCAGGTGGTCGAATGCTGGTAACAGAAAATCCAAATTACTTCAGAAAAGATTTGCCTAAATATGTGCCGCAGTTTTTTGTTTTAAAATGGAGTTGGTCTAATGAACCGTGGTCATTAAGGTTTAAAAAAGCAATTGAAGAGAATTTTCAAATTGGAAACCTGATGGAAATGATCGATAAATAAAATATTGATTAGGAAAATAAAAACTCATTCATTATTGCTAATTTCTATTAATTTAATTAGCCCATTGGCATACAAAATAAGACGATTGCTGATGGAGATTAAATAAGGAAGATACTATGAGCTTTCACTGAAAATATACCTTTGCATTTGCTGACCTTTTTTATTCCTTTGATTAGATTTACTTTTGTAAAAATTTCTAACAGCTTTATGCAGATTTTACTTAACCCGGAACAACTACAGCTTACTATTACACGCCTGGCTCACCAGTTACTGGAAGAAGAGCAGGGTATTGAGGATACCGTTTTTATTGGACTGCAGCCCAGGGGCATTATAATCAGCGATAGGATTATTGAAACCTTAAAGACTTTGAATGCTAATGAAGTTTCTTATGGCAAACTGGATATAACATTTTACCGGGATGATATTCGTAGTGAAATACATCGTGCCAACCAAACAGATATTTCTTTTAGTATAGAAAATAAAACTGTTATCTTAATTGATGATGTATTGTACACAGGCCGCACTGTAAGGGCTGCGCTGGATGCCATCCAGGCCTTCGGACGCCCAAAAGCCGTTAAGCTTTGTGTGCTGGTTAATCGCCGCTTTAGCCGTGAACTGCCTATACAACCTGACTACTGCGGCATAAGCATAGATAGCAACCCCAGCCAGAAAGTAAAAGTGAAGAAAGAAACCCTGGAAGTGATTTTGTATTCCTGATGAACTAAGTTCTTTCCTGTCAACTATCATCTATCAGCTAACCACTACTTTTCAACTTTTTCCTTTAGCTTTGTTTTTTAATGCAACTATCTACCAACCATCTACTCGGCATTAAAGACCTTTCCCCAAAAGATATTTCCTTTATTTTATCTACAGCGGCACAGTTTAAAGAAGTATTACAGCGGCCCGTTAAGAAGGTTCCATCACTTAGGGATGTTACTATTGTAAATCTTTTTTATGAAAACTCCACCCGTACCCGTATATCTTTTGAGCTGGCAGAAAAAAGGCTTAGTGCCGACACCATCAATTTTGCATCCTCCGGTTCTTCTGTTTCGAAAGGAGAAACATTGCTTGACACGGTAAATAATATTTTAAGCATGAAAGTGGATATGGTTGTAATGAGACATAGTGCTTCAGGTGCACCACATTTTCTGTCGAAACATTTACCTGGCACTGCAATCATTAACGCCGGAGATGGAACAAATGAACATCCTACTCAGGCCTTGTTAGACGCTTTTTCTATCATTGAAAAAACAGGTGGGCTGGAGGGAAAAAAAGTTTTATTGATTGGGGATATAATGCATTCCCGGGTTGCATTAAGTAATATATACCTGCTTAAAAAAATGGGTGCAGAGGTAATGTTAGCAGGACCCCCTACTTTAATTCCTGTTCACATAAAGGAAGCATTTGATGTTCAGGTAGAATTTAATTTGAAAAAAGCTTTACAATGGTGTGATGTGGCAAATGTTCTTCGGATACAGCTTGAAAGGCAAAACCAGGTGTTATTTTCATCCCTGCGGGAATATAATTTAGCATATGGGGTTACTAAAAAATTACTTGACAGCATCGGAAAAGAAATTATCATCATG
>JBDSYV010000056.1:0-8024 GCA_040110925.1 Ferruginibacter sp.
GACGCAATGGAAAACATTAATTGAAAAGGATTTCAATGAAAGAACAAAGAGAATGTTTTACCAGCACAGTTAATAAAGCTTGTTAAAATCTTTAGAGACTATAATCCACCCTTGGGGAGTATGGGAGCTTGACGCCTGAAAACGATTGCTGCATTTTTTTGCAGGTCGCCGGTGAAGCGAATCTCGTACATATCCTTGCCATCTCTTACTACAAGTAGTCCTGTATTCGGGGGGATGGTTCCCAGGTTCTCCGCATACATTACCAGTTGAATGGAATCTACGCCGGGGTCAATATAGATTGTTTTGCGGATGGCATTGGTGCTTAATCCCTGCCGGGCCATTATCAACGCCCCATTCATAAGGATGCTTACTGTATCACCGTCCACTTCGCCGTTATCGTAGAGGGCCAGTTGCAGGCTGTCTGTTTTAAAGGTTACTGTTTGTTGAAGTACTGTAGTTCTTTTTTCAACATCTGCAGCAGCAGTATTTATTTTTGCTGTCGTGGCATTTTGGTTTGCCATTATTATAGCCGTTGGAACTAAAGCAGGCGCTACAATTTGTTTAGTCACTAAAGAAAGTGAATCCATTTTTGCAGCATCCTTTTTTTGTGCTGAAGTGGATGTGGGTAATTTTGATATTGCTATTTCTTCCCCTTTTCTTTTCTTTTCATCTGCTTTAGCTAAAGCAATTTCATTAGCATCCTGTTGTTTTTTTACCTGTAAAACTGAATCTGCAATGCGCTGTTTTTCTATGTTTTGTTTCTTAGTATTCGCAGCGGCAAAAGCCAATTCTTGCTGATCTGCTGCTTTTTTTAATTTATTTACCAGTATCATTGAGTCTGCTATCCTTTGCTTTTCTGCCTTTTGCGTTGACGCAGTAACAACCAGTTCTGAAGGTTTTATATTTCCCGGGGTATTAACCTTTGCAATGGATACATTTGTTTTAGTTTCTTTAGCCAAATTATTTCCAGATGAAATATTCGTTTTGCTTTCTGTTGCCTGGATTGGGTTATTTTTTAAAGCAATTTTTTCAGAAGCAACCCTATCTTTTTCATTAGCCGTTAAAGCAATTGCGGACGCCGCATCTTTCTTTTCCTGTTCCGTTATTTTATTTTGTGTTTCCACAGCAAGCATATCATTTTCTTCTTTTACAAAACTCAGTTGATTATCCAGCCCCAGTTCCTGCAGGTGAGGCACAAGGGCACTTTGCCTGAAATTGGTTTTCCTTTTTAATTCCACATTGCCGGTAAGGCTACTGTATTGTTTTGTGCGATTGGTGCTGAATGGTCCTGATAACATCATTTCATTATTGTGTGCACTGAAACTGAGAACATTCAATTGCCGCACATGCTTGGCAGGCGATACCGGGTAATTGTTGGCAATCAATCCATCGTCTTCAATAATAATTTTCCCGTCATCTGCTTTCCTGATCTTAAGTTTTTTTACGCCATAAAATTGCATATCATCCAATAAAAACCAGGTATGTGAAAACCCACTCAGTTTTCCTTTTTTATCCTGGCTAATGCCTATTTCGTAACGGTAATATTGCTTAGTGGTATCGTTATATAAAGTACCCTGCCATAAACCCGTGATATCCTGCGACAATAATTTGAAAGGAAGGAATAAAAACAGGACAATTATTTTTTTACCATTTCGCATGCAAGTAATTTTTCTGTATTGGATATACTATCAACGGCAGAAGCAGGTATTTTATTTAAAAGGGCATCAATTTTTTCCCTGTTATGTAGTGATTTGAGATAATTTTTATCATAATATTTCAACAGTATATCAAAACATGATTTTAAATCTTCATTTAAGAGGAAGCCCAGCGCTGTTTTTGTTTGCAGCGGGCCAAGGCGTTTTTGGATGCGGGTTATGGCTTCCTCCAGTCTATCTTTATCAAGGTTGCTGTATTCTTTCATGATATGATCCAGGCGTTCCTTAAAAGGGATATCTAAAAAACAAACCTGGCATTGCCGCATAGTATTCCATAAGCCATGTGGGATGTTTAACCTGCCAATGCGCTGGCTTTCATCTTCAAGCCAGGTAGGTTCAGTAGTAGTTTTTTCCTGAAGCGCTTTTGCCAATAAGTTTTCAAACATTTCCTGGCTGGGTTGTGGCGGCAGGCCAATGCCACCAAATGCGGAGCCTTTGTGGCTGGCAAGCCCTTCGAGGTCTATAACAGGCTGGGATAAGTTTTGTAGCTGCTGAATGATATAGGTCTTACCGCTTCCTGTATACCCGCCAACAATTTTAAACACATAATCTTTTTCAAATTGCTGCAACACATGATTGCGGTAAGCTTTATACCCGCCATCCAACAGGTAAACATTAAAGCCATATAAATTCAGCAACCAGGCAACAGCATTGCTGCGCATGCCACCCCGCCAGCAATGAACAAGTACAATGGGCGATTCAGGATCCTGTAAAGTATTTACTTGTTTTTGACCCAGGGACTTCGTGATTTGTTCGACGGCTTCTACCATTGCTTTCATCTTTGGCCCAAAAAAATCCAGGCCAGCCTTGATAGCTTTTTCACGGCTTTGCTGTTTGTAGGCAGTGCCTATAATTTTCCTTTGTTCATTATCAAATAAGGGAAGAGAGAACGCTCCCGGAATATGGGCATGATCATATTCCCCCGGACTGCGAACGTCCAGTACAGGATACAATTGGGCATGCTGTAAAAATAATGCTGTATCTGTTTTTTTTATGGCCAAATGCAATTGTTGGGAAAAACGAAGATAAATTTTTTAAAGGCTGCCCGTATTGAAAACCTGATGTAAAAAGAAAAACCCTCTTGCGAAGGTTTTTCATAGTGGATTTTTTTTGGTTTTTCGATAGGTAATTATTGGCTTTTAAAGGGGCTTGAATTGATTACAAAGATGCAAGTAATCATTTATTTTAAACGTAGTCAGCATTACTTGATTCAAGTAGTAGGAGTCCTTGTTGTATGTAGTAAAGAAGCTAAAACCGTATAGAAAATAACAGTATTGAAAAGGAATTAAAATACTGTTTTCATTAAGAAAAAGGGTTGTTAAATGGTATTTATATAACATGTTTTTGCAGGTATTTTGCGAGTATTAAATACAAAATTTACTACCGATATGATAAACATCCGCCTTTACTTGTTGACCATCATTTTCTCGGGAATAGTATTTCTTTCTGCCTGTAAAAAAAACACCCAGGATCTTGTAGCTGCTACTCCCCCTACTTCGGGAAGCGGAGGAACGGCTACCAATTTTAATCCTGAACTTGTTAAGGATAGCGCATTAATGCATGCCAAAGATGTGTATCTCTGGTACACGCAGATTCCATCAACATTTAATGCCCGGAGTTATGCTGACCCCTCGGCGATAATGACGGCTATACAACCATATAGCATGGAATCAGGATTCAGCAACCCTGTAGATAAATGGAGTTTTGCTATGAAAAAAACCGAGTGGGACCAGTTAAGCGGGGGAATGAGTAGCGTATCAGGCACTAATAATGAAGCTGGTGATTTTGGGCTTTCTGTTTTTTTCAGGGCCGAAGGAGATTTAAGGATGCGATTAGTAGAGCCCGGTTCGCCAGCAGGTATTGCAGGCATTCATAGAGGATGGCGAATAACTCAATTGAATGGCAGTAACTCTATTACCACTGCCAACAGCAGTAATATTGTGAATGCTGTTTATTATTCTACCAGTACCAGTTTTGTTTTTACAAAGCCGGATGGCAGCACTGTAAGTAAAACCTTGAATGCGGCGCATTACACAGATAAACCCGTGTACATGGATACCATTTATAACCTAGGTGCACAGCGTGTTGGTTACCTGGTTTACAATTCCTTTTTAGGAAATATTAATCAAATCAGTTCAGAATTTCAGCGGGTTTTCAGCAAGTTTGCCAGCCAGCAGGTAACTGATGTGGTGATTGACCTGAGATATAATGGAGGTGGTTATGTTTCGCTTGCAGAACAACTTGCCAACTATCTTGTGCCTGTTTCTGCTAACGGGGGATTGATGATGAAAGAGGTCTATAATGACCAGAATACTCAAAATAACAGGACAACTTATTTTCGGAAAGCCGGTTCATTAAACCTGCCGGATATCTATTTTATTGTGAGCAAAAGTTCGGCATCTGCAAGTGAATTACTAATAAATACTTTGAAGCCTTATATGGATGTGAAACTGATTGGGCCAAATGCAACACATGGCAAGCCGGTAGGATTTTTTCCAATACCTGTGGGAGACTGGTATGTATTCCCGGTTTCATTCCGCACTACCAACAAAAATGGCGAAGGCAATTATTACAATGGCTTTCCTTTAAATGCGGCGGTGGCAGACGGACTTGATAAAGACTGGGGTGATACGAATGAAAGTTGTCTTGCATCGGCGTTAAGGAATATTACGGGAGGAATCTATGGCCCTACTGTACCTTATGCCCCTTCACCAGAAATTACGGGGGGAAACAATGTTCTTGATGAACCGTTCCTGAAAATAACTATAGGAAAACAACCTTAATCTACCGTTATATATGAACGTTAAAACAAAGAGGCTCCTATTAAAACGAGCCTCTTTGTTTTGTTACAGTAAATAGGTATTACAAAATGTATCTATTGTTTATCAACAACCATTTTCAATTGCAGCCACTTCTGCCATAAAGATTTGTATGCTGCGTCTGCATCTTTAGCTGCCTGAATAGCCTGTAATGTAGCCGGCATATCAGTTTCCTGCAAAATATTTAGGATAGAAGCCGTAGCATTATTTAATCCTGTAAATCCAGAGAGCGGTATGCCTGTTTTACCAGCTGATAATCCTTCAAGACTGGTTTCTGTTTCGCTGGCTTTCCCCATTGCCGTTCCGTTTTCAATGGATAGCTTAATCCTGCTGCGAAGATTGGCCAGTTCTTTTATAACAGTAATTATTTGCTGACGATTTTTGTATAATACCAATGACAAATCATGTTGCTGCTGAAGATCTATGGCAGATGTTTTTAACCTTGGATCTTTTTTTATAGTTAATGTTTGCGTGAATGTTTTGCCATCTGCTGAAAGCTTTGCGGTATATGAGCCAGGCATTACCCATGGAGATGTTTCATTGGGTGCTGTATTTTTATAAATAGCACTTATAGGATAAGAAGGCGGAAGATTCAATGGCTCATAATGCATGTCCCATACAAAACGATGGGTGCCTTTTTCTGCAGATAAAATTTGCTGCGGCCTTATCCAATAATGTGGAATATTTACATCAGGGATTTTGTAAAGCGTATCTGTATTGGAATATTTGCGGATGATATTGCCTTTTGCATCCATAATTTCAAGTGTAATATTTTTTGCGTTTGCCTGTAAATAATAATCTATCATGGCTCCATCAGGAGGGTTTTCTCCAGCTGGTTCTTCCTGAGGCAGGGGTGTATCTGTCCACATGTTCCATCGCACACGGTAAGCGTTAGCCGGTTTGAAGAGCGTGGTTAAATTGTTAGATGGTTGAATAGTTATTTGCCTTAAGGGACTGATGTTATCAAGTATCCAGAAGCTCCTGCCGTGTGTACCGATAACAAGATCATCATCTTTAATAACTAAATCGCGGATGGAAGTTGCAGGCATATTCAGTCGTAATGATTGCCAGTGCTCACCATCATCAAAAGAAACATACACAGCTTTTTCACTTCCTGCATATAATAAGCCTTTGAGAATAGGATCTTCTCGAACAACGTTAATTGGATCATTAGGCAAACCATTAATAATTTCCTTCCATGTTTTACCTGCATCATTTGTTTTATAAATATGAGGATGCATATCATCCAGTCGGATGCGGTTAACAGCAGCATAGGCCGTGTTCACATCAAAATGGCTTGCATCCATAAGAGATATTTTGCTCCATGAACTAATTGAAGGTGGGGTAACATTTTTCCATGTTTTGCCGCCATCTTTTGTGATGTGAATTAAGCCATCATCCGTTCCGCACCAGATGGTATTAATATCTTTTGGCGATGGCGCAATGGTATAAATCACTCCACGCCGCGGCATTTTCTTTTGATCATCATTTGTATAAATGCCAATACTTGCAGGCAGATCCCAGCTTTCTCTTGAAAGATCAGGACTGATTACCTGCCAGCTTTTTCCACCATTCAATGTTTTAAATAAAACATTTCCTGCATAATAAAGTGTTTTATTATCAACGGGTGAAAATAATACTGGTGCTGTTCTTATGAAACGATACTTGCCACTGCGAACAGCTTCGGGTTCTATATTCTGAGCTTGCCCCGTGCGTTTATCAAAACGGGACAGTTTGCCACCATAAATAATATTGGGGTCCAAAGGATCTGCGGCTATATAGCCATATTCCTGCGCACCCACCGGATGCCATTCACGGAAAGTAATTTGCCCGTCATTGCCCCTGGATGCAATACCCACTGAGCCACTTTCCTGCTGGCCGCTGTAAACATTATAGGGAAAGGCATTATCAGTGCTTACATGATACATCTGTGCCGTGGGTTGGTTGTACCATGATGAAAATGTTTCACCGCCATTAACTGTAATGATTGCGCCCTGGTCGCTTGCTATCAACATGATTTGAGGATTGATGGGATTTATCCAGATGCGGTGATAATCATCACCACCCGGCGCACCACGAAAAGCAGTCCATGTTTTAGCCCCATCAACAGATTTCCAAACTACCACATCAGCACTATAAACAATATCTGCATTGTTGGGATCAACTTTTATTTCTGCAAAATCTTCTCCTCTGCCCCAGAATCTCTCATCGGTTGTCATTAACGTCCAGGATTCACCTGCATCGTTACTGCGATAAATGCCTCCATGATTTCCGCAATCAACCGTAGCATATAAACGATTGGGATCTGAGGGTGCAATCCCAAAACCGATTCTTGACAAACCTTCTTTTATTGTGGGCAATCCCTTAGTTAATTTCTTCCATGTTGTTCCACCATCTGTTGATTTAAATAGACCGCTTTCTGCACCGTTCCATTTTCCATTTTCCCAAGGACCCTGCCGGCCTGCCCACATATCAGCATAAATAATTTCTGAATTTTTAGGGTCAATAGTAACTTGTATGGCGCCTGTATTTTCATCTATGTAAAAAACTTTTTCCCATGTGCTGCCACCGTTTGTGGTTCGGTATATTCCTCTTTCAGGATTTGGTCCATAAGGATGCCCAAGTGCTGCCACAAAAACCCGGTTTTCATTTGTTGGGTCAATGGCCAGGCCACCAATTTGCTGAACATTATCTAAGCCTAAATGCGTCCATGTTTTTCCGGCATCAGTTGATTTATATATACCGTTACCCACAGAAAGATCGGGCCTTTGTAAGCCTTCCCCACTGCCCACATATATGGTATTGGGGTTAGATGGAGAAACAATCACATCGCCAATGGATCCCGTTGGCTGATCATCAAAGATGGGCATCCATGTTCTGCCAAAATCCGTTGTTTTCCATACACCGCCATTATTTACGCCTATGTAAAAGATATTAGGTTGTTGAGGAACACCTACTGCTCCTACGGTACGTCCGCCCCGATGCGGGCCAATCATGCGCCACTTTAAATGGTTGAAAAGTGAAGGGTTGATTATTTGTGCAGAAGCGAAATAATGAAACTGGCTGCTTATAATTATAAAAAGAAAAAATTTTTTCATGTTTGATTATTGAAGCATGAAGTTAATGGGAAAATACCTTGAGAAGTTGCTGTTATTTTTCTTTTAAAAACATTTCTAATCTCATTCTTCATTTCATATTTCCCAACACTCCCAGGCTATCTAACTGTTCCGGTGTTACCGATGGTGGCATAATATTATGGTCTAATTTATACAGCACAAATTCCGCTGCTTTTTTTGCATTTGCCTCCGTGCTAAATCCATTATTGCCAGCTATTGCGGGAATGTGAGGCTGATGAATATACAGCGCATCTTTAATGTAAATATCGTAGCCGAACCCCTTAATTGGTTTATTGCTTCTTGCTGTATCGTTATTAAAAATTTTTATTCGCAGAGACGCAACATTTTGCGTACTTACTTTAGCCGTATCACCG
>JBDSYV010000057.1:0-2579 GCA_040110925.1 Ferruginibacter sp.
CGGTACATTTTCAACAGCGGAGTTTACAATGTCTTTTATTGTTTTTATAGGATGTAATAATGCGTCCCAGCTTTCTTTTACATCACACCAGGAGCAGCCAACATCACAACCGCCGAGCCTTATAAAATATGCAGCATGGCCCTGGTAAAATCCTTCACCCTGTATAGTATAAAAGCTTTCCATCACCGGAACTTCCTGCACTATATCTGCGCTTACATCCATTATCCTGCTTTATTTATTTTTTGTAAGAATGCATTATAGGTGTTCATCAGTAATGCACCAATAGTCATTAATCCTACGCCTCCCGGAACTGGTGAAATATAACTGCATTTAGGTGCTACGTTTGCAAAATCAACATCACCCATAATCCTGTATCCTGATTTTTTTCCAGCATCAGCCATGCGGGTAATACCCACATCAATTACGATTGCGTTTTCTTTTACCATATCAGCAGTAAGAAAGCCTGGCTTGCCTAGGGCTGCCACAATTATATCTGCCTTCAGGCAATATTGTTTTAAGTTTTTTGTGCGGCTATGGCATAGCGTAACGGTGCAATTGCCGGGGTTTGTATTTTGACTCAATAATATACTCATTGGCCTGCCCACAATATTACTGCGGCCGATGACTACAGCATGCAATCCGGTGATATCAATTTGATAATGCTTCAGCATAAGCATGATACCATAAGGTGTGGCAGGAACAAATGTTGGCTGGCCTTGCATAAGTTTCCCGGAATTCTGCGGATGAAATCCATCTACATCCTTATCGGGATCTATAAGGTTTATAATTTTTACTTCAGAAATATGTTGTGGGAGCGGTAGTTGAACCAGGATGCCATCTACATCACAATCATTATTTAATTCAGTTATGGCCATAATAACAGTCTCCTCTGGCGTATCAGCTGGAAAACGTAAAAGCGTACTTTTAAACCCAATTTCTTCACAATTTTTTATTTTACTGGCTACATAAGTTTCGCTGGCACCATCACTACCCACCAGTATTGCGGCCAGGTGAGGTGTTTTATTATATTTTTCTTTCAGGAGAAAAGTCTTTTGCCGAAGCTCATTTTTTACCTCAGTGGAAACTATTTTACCATCTAACAACTCCATGCTGCAAAAGTATTGAATTGAACTATAATTTTACCCATATGATAGTATGATGACTATTTTATTTATCTTGGCATGCTTATAAAAATACCAGCTTTGAGAAAATATACTTTGCACGCCCTCTTTTTTACGGGATTATTTTTTTTATCCAATTATTGTATTGCACAATCATTACGCTACCAGGTGGCATTGCCTTATATAAGCCTTGGTGCATATACCACACAGCAAAATGATCCATTTTCATTTGTAAATAACCAGGCTGCATTGGCACAAACAAAAGTTGCAGGTGTTGGTGTTTATGGAGAAAGGCGTTTTATGCTATCAGAAAATTCTGCATATGGCCTGGCAGCAGCTATTCCTACTGGTTTAGGAAATATTGGGTTATCAGTAAATTATGCTGGTTTTACCAACTTTAATGAAAATAAAATAGGCCTTGCCTATGCCCGTTCCCTGGGTTCAAAACTAGATTTGGGTGTTCAATTTAATTATTATGGCTATAAAGTGCCTGTTTATGGAAATGCTTCAGCCATCAATTTTGAAATAGGTGCCATCATGCATATATCTGATAAATTAAATGCCGGCATTCATGCCTATAATCCTGCAGGCGGCAAGCTGGGCAAAACAGGTGATGAAAAACTGGCGGCTGCTTATAAATTTGGCGTTGGCTATGATGCTTCTGATAATTTTTATGTGAGTACGGAACTGGTTAAAGAAGAAGGCAAACCCATAAATGCCATTGGTGGAATTCAATACCAGTTTATGAAACAATTCTTTGCAAGGGTAGGTTTTATGAGCGAAACTGGCTCTGCCTATGGCGGTGTTGGCCTAAGCTGGAATAACCTTCGACTTGATGCGACCGGTAGCTATCACCCACAGTTGGGCTTTTCCCCGGGGCTTATGCTTATTGTAAACTTTAAGAAAAGCGCAAAATGAGGATACTGATTTTGATATGTTTGTCCTGCTTTGTAACAGGTAACTTATACGCACAGGAAGTGCCTAATATCATTGTGGAACAGCAATTGGAAAATATTACAGAAAACAATGAGGATGTGGAAACCGAAGATGATAGTTACCTGCAGGAAATGATCCAGTTCCAAAGAAATCCTGTTAATATTAATACCGCTGAAGAAGCATTACTAAAAGAATTAAGGGTGCTTAGCCCTATGCAAATTCAAAACCTGGTATCTTACCGCACATTACTGGGCAAATTGGTAAGTATATATGAACTTCAGGCCGTGCCAGGCTGGGACCTGCAAACCATAAGAAGGATAAGGCCATATATAGCAGTAAGCAATGAGACGAGGTTGATTGAAACCATTGGAACCAGAATAATGCAGGGTGATAACAGCTTACTGGTCCGAGTTTCACAAACGCTGGAAAAATCAAGAGGTTATTTGCTTGATCCTGCAACTACAAAAAATTATTACCCGGGTTCTCCACAAAAAGTTTTCGTACGTTTTAAGCATGTGTATA
>JBDSYV010000058.1:0-4744 GCA_040110925.1 Ferruginibacter sp.
CAGCAGTTGTGTGTTATGCCGCTTTTTCCTTTTCAATATGAAACATTGTTACTTTCAATTATTTATCTTATCTATGTTTACCGAAATATAACCGCATGGCAAAGCATAAAAATGCACCACAACAAAAGCTGGCAACTACCTCTAAACAACTAAGCTACGATTCAAACACAATGATGATATGGATTGCTTTTTTTGCAGCCGTTATTTCTGTGGCACTTTCTTTTGTAACAGTAGAACCAACTATTTCCATTCGTTATTTGCTCACTGCACTTTTCTGCCTTGGATTTGTAGCATATTTTTTTATCGCAAAAAAATATACAATTCCTGCAGCTTATCCAATACTTGTAAAACTAGTTTTTGGTTCTGGCCTTTTATATTTTGTTTGGAATGCCATTGCTTTGAATTTTGCTATCAATCCTGCCGCCGGTTATTACGAACTTACCCGTCAATTATTAAACCTGCTATTATTGTTCATTTTAATGGAAGCTGTGCGGAGGGAAGTGGTGCATATATTAATGGTGGTAAAAGTTATTGCGGTCATGACTATTTTACATAGTCTTATTGGCATGCTGCAGTTTTATGGTGTTGGCTTTTTAAATATTCCCGGTGCTAATGCCCAACCCTATGGATTAATGGCCAACAGGAACCTGTTTGGTTCAGCCCTGGCATTTTCTGTACCTTTTGTATTGTACCTATGGGTTGTCGCCAGCAGCAGTTGGAAGAAAATTGCGATACTGGCTTTGGCTTTTCTCACAGTGTCAATATTGTTATCGCAAACAAGATCGGCATGGCTGGCTTCAGCTGTAGCATTATTTTCAGCATTTGCGTTAGGTAATATTTTCTTAAAGGATCACAGGAAACAATTATTAAAGTGGTCTTTAATAGGATTAGTGGGAGTGGTAATTTTAGTTATTATTACCGTTTTTATCAACAAGCAAACTGGTGTGGAGAATACAATAACCGAAAGAGCATTAAGTTTTACTAACGGTTCAGAAACAAATACTGCAACTTCGGAAAATGTAAATGCAAGGGTTAACATGTGGAAAAAGACAACAGAAATGATAAAAGATAAACCGCTGTGGGGAACAGGCTTGGGCAACTGGAAACTTTCTGTAACATCATATGGCGTTGAAGGATTGCCATGGGCAAATGGTGAGTATGTGCCAGACAGGCCGCACAATGTTTACCTGCAAACAATGTCAGAATCAGGCATTGTGGGTTTTTTATTCTACATATTTTCCTGGATTTCTGTGGTAATTATTGGGTTCGTCTGCTTGAGAAAAGCGATTGCAGATAATGAAAAAATACTGCTGGTGCTAATGCTATCTGGTATTTCTGCGGTGGCTACAGATTGTATGTTTAGCTTTCCGTTAGAAAGATTAGAGCATAGCTTTTATTTCTTGCTGATGTGTGGTATCACTATGGGCATTTACCTGCGAAGTATATCTGCAACAGATTTGAAATTAAAAATAGTCTCAGCCCCGGTTAAATGGCTGATGATAATTATTGGCCTGCTGAATGTTTTTATGGCATACCTGAAATATAATTTTGAAGCCTCAATGAATAGGGCACAGGCATTGGAAACTGAAGGAAATTTTGCTGATGAAATTGACATGGCCAATAGTGGAAAATCTTCATTGATAACTCTTGATCCAGAAGGTCATGCCATGGAAATGCGTACTGGCATAGCTTATAAGGGACTTAGAAATTATGATATGGCATTGAAAGAAATGCTGCAGGCAAAAAAATATAATCCGTATAGTCCTATGCTAATGAGTAATATTGGCAGTGTATATACTGATATGAAGGATTACAAAACGGCGGTATCTTATTATCAGCAGGCATTGAAATATGCGCCTGCATTCCAGGTAGCGCTTATCAATCTTGCGGCCAACCAGTATGAATTAGGAAATTACCAGGCTACAGTAGATGCCCTGGAAAAAATAGATTTTACCAGGTACCCAAAAGTGAGGGAACTGCAAAACCTTGCAAAAAGAAAGCTACTGGAAATTAAATAATAGCCTGGCTACACAGTTAAAAGTATCCTGTTTTTGGTGGAATTTTTTTTCAGAATAATGAAGTAAAAATTAAACTGAATTTCTACCTGCGTTTATGATTCCGAAAGAGCATCTTATCACCAGCTTCTTATATGTTTCCTGCAAAGGATTATGTTCATGCTCTTCACCTGCTTCCCGCATTTTTGCAATGGCAAACTGTTGTATTGTTAACAGGGGCAATACAATTTTTTCTCTCATGCCAATTGATAATTTCTCCACGGGATAATCTGCCATCAATTCCGTTTTGCCGCTTAGCATAAAAAGATATTTTTCTGTAAGCAAATATTCCTCGTAAATCATGTTCCATATTTCAGCATATTTTTTATCTTTTGCTAAATATTGGGTAAGAGGAAAGAAACTTTTTTTCATCGTCATTTCACAGTTATCCAGCAGGGTTTTAAAAAACAGGGAATCTTCGTATAATTTTTTTATCTCTTCAAATTTACCTTGCTGCTCTGCTATTTGTAAAGCCGTGCCCACACCGTAATAGCCGGTTACATTTTGTTTTATCTGGCTCCATGCTCCCACAAATGGAATAGCCCGCAAACTCTTTAAATCAGGTTTATCAGAGCTATTGCGTTTTGCAGGCCTGCTGCCGATATTTGTTTCGCTGTAAAAATTAATGGGACTAACATTATACAGGTAATCTACAAAACGAGGATGGTTTTTTAGTCGCAGGTATGCATCAAAACTTTCGTTAGATAACTCCTGCAATAAACTTTCTTCCTGCTTGCTTAAAGTAATAGTCCGGTCTGAAAAAAGCTCGTTAGATATACCCGCATGTATTAACTGTTCCATATTATATTGCGCAGCATCAATAGTTCCAAAACTTGAACTGACTGTTTGCCCCTGCACCGTTAGCTGTATTTCTTTGTTCGAAATATTTTTGCCCATTGAGGCATAAAACTTATGCGTTTTTCCCCCGCCTCTTGCAGGTGGCCCGCCTCTTCCATCAAAGAAAATCACATTTACATAATATGCTTTTGAAATAGCAGTAAGTTCTTCCTTTGCTTTATAAATGCTCCAGTTAGCCATTAAATAACCACCATCTTTTGTGCCATCCGAAAAACCAAGCATTATGGTCTGGCGGTTTTTTCTTCTTTTTAAATGTTGCTGATAAACTTTATTTTCATATAGGGTTTTTATTATTTGTTCTGCATTTTTAAGGTCTTCTATAGTTTCAAATAATGGTATAATATCAATATTCATTTCTTCTTTCCGCCATCCACACAAAATAAATAAGCCATATACTTCCAGGATATTCAATGCACTCCTGCATTGGCTGATGATATAACGATTACATCCTGTTTCTCCATTATATGCCTGTATTTGTTTAATAGCCTTAATGCTGTTGAGCGTATCATTTGTAATATCAGTATCATAATTTTTACCCGGTAAAATATTTTCATTGTTCGTTAGAAATTCAATCTTTTCATTATCATCTATTGATAAATATCCGCCAGGAAGCAGGTTATTTTCCTGGGTAACTTCCTCTAGCACCAAACTATGCATAGAGCTTTCCTGCCTAATGTCAAGCGATGCAAAGTGCAAACCGAATACGTATACTTTATTGATAAGATTATTAACCAGGTGCAGGAACAAGCCGTTATGCTGGATAATAATAATTTCTTTTATTTTATTTAGTGATGAAAGAATACCTTCTTTTGTTATCGCTGTTCGTTTCCCGGGAATAAAAATATTTTCATACAATTCTTTTTCCAGTTCAGCCAGCAAAGTATCCACGCCTTTAAAAGTAAGCCTGCGCCTTAGTTTCCTTATATCCAGGTAATAACATTTTATAATACCTCCTCTTAAAGCTTCAGCCACTTTTAACGTGGTTTCAGTTGTCACAAATGGATTTCCATCCCTGTCTCCGCCTGGCCAGAAACCCATATTGATTACCGGGTTGTCTTCAAGACTGGCATCCGGGAACTGGTTTTTAAAGAATGTCATTATTCTTCCGGCGGCCACATAAAAAACATTTTCCAAATACCAGAGCAGGCTTATGGCTTCGTCGTAAGGCGTAGGTTTTTCTTTTTTTAAGAAAGCTGTTTTACCCAATTGCTGCAGGTAGATATTAACCTGGGTGGCATTATTATCTGCAAGTGACCTGGAAAGGTCATTGATAATGCCCAGTACAGCACCTGGATAAAACTGTGTGGGATGGGCAGTTAATATTAATCGTACATTAAATTGCTTTAGCTTTATTATTAAAGCCTTTTCCTTTTTTGCATGTAATACTTCTATCTCCAGTTGTTTTAATGTGCCAGGCCCGCCCAGGTCATTCACCTGGCTGAATGCTGCATCTTCCAGGGCATCAAACAATACCACTTGTCTTTCTACATATTGAATAAACCGGAAAAGCATATCCAGTTTTTCTACCTCAGTTATAACCGTTGTGTGCTTTATAAAAAATTGTTCTACAATTTCCTGTGGACTTAGCTGTAATTCATAACCTTCTTCACAATTATTAAGGAAGAGCGTTAATAAAATGCCTGTTTTTTCTATCAGGTCAAATGGCAAAGAAGTAAATAAGCTATTATATAACTGGAATTTAATGCCCACATTATTTTTAAACTGTTGCAATGCTTGTGATGCTTGTTTCTCCATAGTTAAAATTATAAATTAGTTGCCTGCATTGGTCACCTCGGGTGATAAAAATGTTTTGTAGATTGAGGTAAGCTGCA
>JBDSYV010000059.1:0-3579 GCA_040110925.1 Ferruginibacter sp.
CGGGGGAATTTTTATTCCAGAACCTAAAATACTTTCCTGTATAATTTCTTCATATTCTACCTCAGAATTGATGCGAAGCTTTTCAAGGTCTACGTATAACAGGAGTGAATATAATTCTGTTTCCAGGGAGATGAGATTTTTATCAGAATTTTCTAAAACCTGGCGCAGCAGTTTGGCAAATTTGCTGATGTAATAGCTGGCTTCATCCGCTTTTTGATTTACAATTAAAGATTGGATAGAATTGAGTGCATTATGAATAAAATGCGGATTCATCTGGGCTTTCAAAGCCTTCATTTCAAGCTCTGACAGCTGGTTTTTTAATGCTGTAGTTTTTCTTACCTGGCTGAGCCTGTACCTGAAACTAAAAATAATTAAGGCTGAAGCAACCATAACTAATAATAACCTGAACCACCATGTGTCCCAAAAAGGCTGTTTTATACTAAAGCTAAATATTGCAGGTTTACTCCATTCAAATCCATTTAAATGTGACTTGACCTGGAATTCATATTTACCAGGATTAAGTTGGTAAAAGGATACAATACTACCGGCAGATGGGCTACTCCATGCGGTATCTGCAGGTTTCAGGCGGTAGGAATATTCTATGGGAGCGTTATTTCTAAACTGTATTCCTTTAAACGTTATACTGAGGGTATTTTGATCGTAGTCCAATTGCGGGTTTACTGGAAGCTTCCGGTAACTGTAAACAGAGTCAGCGAAAAATTTCCAATTTGTAGGCTTACCAAATAAAAGTATTTTTTCAATAACTGTATTTGTCTGTACAGGAATTATAGCAGTTTTTGCTGCATTAAATTCTACAAGTTCGTTCCGCACATTCATCCATACATTATCCTTGTTATCTACATTTAATTTGGTAAAAGATAAGCCGCTGGAATTACCGGGCTGGTTGAATTCAAATTCCTGCTTTTCCCATTTTTGTTGTGCATCCTTTTTCATCATTACAATTCCGTTTGCCGTAGCAATCCATAACCTCCCTTCCTTGTCTGCGGCTATGCTTAAAATATAATTGTATGGTAGTCCATTTTTTTCTGTGATCGTCTCCACTAGTTCAGGAGGAGATTCTTTTTTCCATTGGTATTTTAAAATGCCTTTCCCCCGGGAAACCGCCCAGATCATATTTTCATTTTTTCCTGTAGCTGATTTCTCCATAATGGAAAGCGAAAAATTCATGGCTTTATCCAGGTACTGTATTTCTCCATTTCCCTTTATTAAAACTAATCCCTGGTTTAAGGTTTGTACCAGCATTGAACCCTTTTCATCTTCTACATGTATAATGCCTGGAAGCGGTATAAATTTTTTATTGCTGCTAAAAAAAGTATCTAACCTATTTTCATTTCCGGATAATAACACAGAATCCCCACAAACAAAAAGTTGTTTTGTTTTATCATTATATGCAAGACCCCGCAGGCCGCTATTCCGGCAAGCAATGATAGAAGTGAGGTCAGTTAATATAGTTCCATCTAAGCGATACAAAAAACCATAACGGGTAGTAAACAGCAATCTTTTATTTTCATCAAATGTATAAAAATCAATAAAATCATCCTTGTTTTTCAATTGCATTATAGCCATTACCCGGGGAGAAATAGTTGCATTTGTAAATGGATTTACAACCAGGAGTTTTCCATTATCAGCAGATAAAACTATATTTCCAGATGGCATTGCAATACAGTGCCTGGAAGAAGCCGGCTTTAGCAACGCATCAAAAGAAAAGCTATTATAGGCTATGGGTGAGATTTTCAATAATCCCTGGAAGCCGGCAACCCAAATATTTTTATCCCTATCCTCAAAAAAATTTGACACCAGGTTAAAGGAAAGAGGTATATGAAAATAATCCGTTCTATTACCATTTTGAATGGCTGCTAAAACACCGTCCTGGCTGGTTCCAAACCAGTACCTGTTGCTATTATCCCGGTAGGATGTATAAATAAATTTTTTAGCCAGGCTATCATCAAATTGTGAAACCCATTTATCATTCTCAAGATGTAAGAGACCGGAGTAAGTGCTTATAAAAACAGTGTCATTTTTTTCAAAAAGATTATTGTAGTAAGGACGGCTTTGCGTTTTATTTAGTAATACTTTATACTGGCCTTCATAACTTTTATGAACAAGTATCTTGTTGGCATAATTGATATAGAAACCTTTTGAAGTAGAAATAATTTTACTAATGCTGTTATTTTCATAACCGGGAAATAATTTTATTTTTACCCAACTATTTTTTCTTAATTCATATAAACCTTTATTAGTTGTTGCCCATAATATACCTGGCTGCGGTTCCAGGAAACCACTTACAAAAGTTATATCCGCATTATCATTTACGGCATAAGTATAACAACTGTCTCCCTTTAACTCTGCCATTCCTGCTCTTGTACCAAGCCATAAGCGATGATGATAATCTTCATAAACCCTGTCTACTGCTAAAGAGGGTAAACCATGCCTTAATCCAAAATTTATAAATTCCTTGCCGTCAAAACGATTGAGTCCGTTTGCAGTACCTACCCACAAATACCCATAGCTATCCTGGTAAATAGAAAAAATAAAATTATCACTTAATCCATCGGCAGTGGTATAAAGTCGTGTATTAAAAGATTGGGAATTAGCCGGGAAATTAAGGAAGGGGAAAATTAAAAAAGCAAATAAATATCGTACAGCTTTAAACCCCATTTCACAATTTTAATATTTTTAAAAATGCTTCTTTATTGTTGCGTGAAACTTCTATTTCCTCCCCCGTGTTCATTATCAAAGAACCGCCATCTCCCTTTTTATACATTTTTATATGGGCCATGTTAACGAGGTAAGACCTATGCACCCGGTAAAAATTATGGCCTTCCAGTAAATCATTATAATAGCCAAGCGTATGACTGGACAATAATTTTTGTTTACCGGAAAGATGAAACTCGGTATAGTTGCTCAATGCACTGCAATAAATAATATCGGCAACCTGGATAAATAAAAATCCTTCTGTTGTAGGTATGGTTAATTTATCCGGAAGATTTTGAGGGGACTGTATTCGTTTTAAATATTTCAATTGCTCAACTGCAGGAGTAATTTCATTATTGATTCTTATCAATGCTTTTTCAACCGCTAATTTAAACTCATCTGCATCCAGTGGTTTTAATAAATAATCCATTGCGCTATACCGGAAAGCTTTCAAAGCAAATTCACTATAGGCGGTGGTGAAAATGATTCCAAAATTGATTTGTTGAAATTTATCTAGCAGATCGAAAGAGGTTTCTCCTCTCATTTGAATGTCCAGGAAAATTAAATGAGGGCTGTAGCTATGTATTTTTTGAATAGCTGTAGTCACCGAGTCAGCCTCTTCAATAACCAATGCCGGGAAAAAGTTATTGAGTAACTTCTTTACCAATGAACGGCTTTGTTGTTCATCATCTACAATCAATACCTTGATGGCATGGGTCATGAATTGGAAATTAGGCAATGTTAGATAGGCAATGTTTAAAAGTAATGATAATTAACCCTTTAAATTAATCATACAATAACTATTTTTTGCCTTCCAGGTGATTTTGAATTAAGCTGAATTTTGAACCAAACTAGCCTGGCTGA
>JBDSYV010000060.1:0-3377 GCA_040110925.1 Ferruginibacter sp.
TTAGTGGCTGTTGATAATGCTATTAACCCAAGAGATTATATTGGCAAATTCTGGATAGATAGTTTGGTGCACGATGAAAAAACCATGCAGTTTATTCTTGATGTAATGGGTGAAGATAATATCTGCCTTGGCAGTGATTATCCTTTTCCGCTGGGAGAGCATGTGCCGGGAAAATTAATCGGTCAAATGCAGATTGATAAACTTGTGAAAGCAAAATTATTTGCTGGTAATGCAAAAAAATGGCTGGGTATGAAGGAGTGAATTTTTGATTTATAATTATTACCAGATAAAAAAAGTGGATACATTGGTATCCACTTTTTGTGTTTAAATCCTATGGCAAATTTTATTCCGGCTTCACGCCAATTATTTTCAATTGTTTTTCTCTAATGAGTTGATTGAATTTAGGAACCTCTATATTGAAGATATTTTTAAGCTTGTCTAATTGAAAATCAGCCTGCTTTGCTAATTCATCATACACATCTCTTACTTGTTTTGTTGGTGCATAATTCCCGGATGCTGCATAGTTATATAACCCAGCTATCTTATCATTTAACCGTATGGGATAATTTAAAACATCCTGGCCACTCTTGGCTTTCGTCTGGTATAAAGCTTCTTCAATTTTAGTCATGCTTTTATTGATTGAGTCTGCCATTGTTTTTATTTCACCAACACTATCCTTTCCTTGCCTGGCAACAAAATCATTTATTTGTGTTCTTACCTCACGAATATTTTTTATTGCTTTTTGTATCTCGTTGAATTGATCTCTCACCGTTAAAAGAAATTCTCCCTGCTGCTCATATTCCTGCTGGGTAACTTTATAGTTAGGATTAGCTTTTACAAAAACCTCTGTTTCTGTGCTATCTTTTTTATCCTGGTTTATTTTAATATAGTACTTGCCTGGTGCAGCTTTTAAGGTGCCGATATTGTTCCATAAAACCTGTCCATCAATTTTTTCTGCAGGCGGATAATTCAGGTCCCAAACAAATTGATTTAGTCCTGTTATAGTTTCTATTTTACCAATAGGGCCCGTAGCTAGTGCTTTGGTGCTATACTTCCTGATGAGTTTTTTATTTTTATCCAGTATAGTTATTTCTGTCACAGCACTATCGCTAATGTTTTTCAAATAATAATTAACAACAATTCCATTAGCTGGATTTATCCCCGCATTTTTTGCATTAAGGTTTTGTGAGCCGCCGATGCGTACAGCCTCTCTTACAGGTAATACAAAAATATTTTGCTGTGTGTAATTATTTCCTGCTGCCTGCACCATTGACAGATCATCAATAATCCAGAAAGCCCTTCCTTGTGTTGCCACTACCAGGTCATTATTTTTTATAGTTAAGTCTGTGATGGGAACCACAGGTAAGTTTAACTGGAATGGTTTCCAGTTTGCGCCATAATCATAACTGATGTACATACCATATTCAGTACCGGCATATAATAGTCCGGGTCTTTTTTTATCCGCACGCAGGCACCTTGTAAAATGGTTTGCTGAAATTCCATTAGTTATTTTAGTCCAGGTTTTACCGTAGTCTTCTGTTTTAAAAATATATGGCGTGAAGTCATCGGTTTTATATTTTGTACCTACGAAATAAGCCATGCCCTTTTTAAAAGGATCTGTTTCCACGCAATTCCACATCATGCCTTTGCCTGCTTGCGGAGGCGTAACATTTTCCCAATTTGCTCCGCCATTCCTGCTTACGTTTATAAGTCCATCATCGCTACCTGTTCATAAAAGATTTTCTTCCAGCGGAGACTCACAAGCTGTAAAAATGGTGCAATAAACTTCTACACCAGAGTTGTCCTGTGTAATGGGACCGCCGCTGGATTTTTGTTTGCTCTTATCATTGCTGGTAAGATCGGGGCTTAACGCTGTCCAGTTAGCGCCTTCATTTTCTGAAGAAAACAAAACATTGGCTGCGGCATATAATTTTTTAGGGTTGTGCGGAGAAAAGAAAATTGGGAAGTTCCATTGAAAGCGATATTTGATAAGGTCAACCCCACCACCCAAGGGGTTATCGGGCCAAACACTGATTGCCCTGTTTTCGCCAGTCTTATGATCCAGCCTGGATAAGTAGCCACCATAATTTCCACCATAAACAATATCAGGATTTAATGGATCTGCTACAACATAGCCACTTTCAAAACCTGCAGTAGATGACCAGTTGCTTTGATTAATTTCTGAACCTTCAGAACGTGACATGATCCTTACCGTACTGTTATCCTGTTGTGCACCAAGAATTCTATAAGGTGTATAATTGTCAGTTGATACGCGGTAAAATTGTGCAGTGGGTTGATTGTTCAAAGTGCTCCAGTTTGCAGCGCCATCAAAACTTACCTCAGCCCCACCATCATCTGCGAGTATCATCCTATCTGCATTTTCCGGGTCAATCCAAAGATCATGGTGATCGCCATGACCTGTATTTATTTGTTTAAAAGTTTTACCCGCATCAGTACTTCTGTAAAAATTTACATTGAGCGCATAAACAATATCTGCATTTTTGGGATCAACAAAAATCCTGTTGAAATACCATGACCGCTGTCGAATGTTAGCATCCACACTTACGTTTGTCCATGTTTCGCCTGCATCATCACTTCTAAGTAATCCACCTTTTTCTGATTCTACAAGTGAGTAAACCCTGTCAGGATTTGAAGCTGCAACTGCAACGGAAATATTTCCCAACAAAGTTTTACCAGGGAATCCTTTTTTATTATTGAGTTTTTTCCAGGTATCACCGCCATCGGTACTTTTCCATAATGCACTACCTGCTCCGCCACTTTCAAGGCTATAAGGTGTGCGCCGAATGGTGTAAGTAGATGCATATAATACAGCGGGGTTACCCGGTTCCATCACCAGGTCCATGCCACCACTGTTTACATCACTAAACAAAACTTTTTTTCCAGTTCTTACCGCCATCTGTTGTTTTAAAAATACCTCTCTCTTCATTGGGGCCAAACAAATGACCAATGGCTGCGACCCAAACAATGTCCGGGTTTTTCGGATGAATGATTATGCGGGCAATATGCCTTGTATCTTTCAGCCCAATTTGTTTCCAGCTTCTTCCACCATCATCAGTACGCCACATACCAAAACCCTCGCTCACATTGCCACGTAAAGTGTTCTCACCTTCGCCCACATATAAAATCGTTGGGTCTGAAGCTGCCACCGCTATTGCACCAATTGAACCGCCAAAATATTTATCTGAAATATTTTTCCAGTTGCTTCCTCCATCAATTGTTTTCCAAACCCCACCACCAGTGCCGCCAAAGTAAAATACATTTTTTTGAGCCAGGTCACCAGTAACTGCGCCGCTTCTGCCGCCACGGAAAGGCCCCACCAGGCGGTATTTTACATTTGCATATAACATACTGTCTGC
>JBDSYV010000061.1:0-5291 GCA_040110925.1 Ferruginibacter sp.
CGCTTATGGCAAGTATCCCTCCTTATTGGGAAGCCGGGCGTAAAATTTTTGCTTTGCGAATGGGTGATGAAAATACTGAGGAAGGTAAAAAAATATTACATGAAGCCAGTCCCCTGTTTAGTGTAAACAAAATTAAAGCTCCGTTATTGATTATACAGGGTGCAAATGACCCAAGAGTTAATAAAGCAGAAAGCGACCAGATAGTGATTGCCTTAAGAGATAAAAAAGCTGAAGTAGCTTATTTACTTGCAGATGACGAAGGGCATGGCTTTGCAAAACCTGTAAATAACCTGGGCCTGTTTGCAGCAGCAGAAAAATTCCTGGCTCAGCACGTTGGCACCCGCTACCAGGAATCCATGGCCGAAGATGTTGCTAAAAGGTTAAAAGAAAATACCGTTGACATTAGTAAGGTTACTTATGCTAAAAAAAGTGTTGTGCCTGCGTTGAAAACCTGGCCTTCCCTTTCACCTGATATAACTACCGCCAATTATATTTACAAAGGAAATTTGCAGGTGCAGGGACAAAACATTCCTGTTGAAATGCAGCGCTCAGTAATAGTAAATGGTGAGTATTTAGATATTACAGATAACACATCGGTAATGGGACAGCAAATAAAAGATATGGCCACATTTACAAAAACCGGCTTACTTCCTGTAAAACAAATTACAGAACAGGGGCCGGTAAAAATTACCAGCAGTTATCTCCAGGATAAAGTAGATGTGGTAATGGACGTGAATGGAAAGATTACCAGCAAATCACTTCAGCCCGAAGGAATAGCCTTTTTGGATGGCGCAGGTTCAGATATGATCATCGCCAGGTTTCCCCTTACACCTGGTTACAGCACTGCATTTTATGTAGCGGATGGACAAGTACAAAAGTTGAAAAAAATAATTTTGAAAGTTACTGGTAATGAAATGGTAAATGGTATCAATACTACCGTAGTTAGCCTGGTAAACGACGATAATGCCAATGAGACAACAACACTTTATATTGACCCAGCTAAAAAAATGGCTATTAAACTTGAGCAGGTTTTACCAGCTATGATGAATGCCAGGTTAACACTTTCATTGCAATAAAATAAAATAAATAATTCTGAATACTTGGCCTCAGGTTTCTGGGGCCATTTGTTTTTTAACTGTATATGAAATTTTCCTGCAACCTAACTTTCAGTTCATTTTTTTGTCTTTTCTGCTAAAATTACTTTACTGCGCTCAATAGCATCTGTAAAGCTTTGGGTAACATTGGCCTTACCAATTGCAAAGAGTAGCCTTGCGGTTTTTAGCGATGTGATGACCTGCCCACTATGTACTTCTGATAAAATTAATTTAGTTCCCCTGTGCTTTGATTCTTTATGTACTTCCCCGATTGTTTTTATTCCTGTTGAATCAATAATGGGCACTTGCCGCATCCTAAGTATTAATACCCTTGGCGGCTTTTCTATAAACTTCATGGCATCTTTAAACTTGTATGCCGCACCGAAAAATAAAGGGCCTGTGATTTCGTATACTTCCACGTCAGCAGGAATATTATTATTGAATAATGTATCATTTTCATTTTCTACTTTTCCATCCAGCATGGTTTTGGATAAAACATTCACTTCGCTGAATTGAATCATCTTGCGCATGAACAAAAAAACAGCCAGCACCATCCCTATTTCCAATGCTACGGTTAAGTCAACGAGTACCGTAAGTAAAAAGGTTGTAACCATTACAGCCATATCGCTTTTCGGCCCTTTCAGAACAGCTAAAAAACTTTCCCACTCACTCATATGATAGGCCACAACCACCAGGATACCTGCAAGTGTAGCCATAGGAATAAGGGCCGCCCATTTACCTACAAATAACATGATGAGTAATAAAGTGACGGAATGAACAATGCCTGCAACAGGTGTTCTGCCACCATTCTTCACATTGGTTGCCGTTCTTGCAATGGCGCCTGTGGCCGGTATGCCACCAAAAAATGAAGAAAAGATATTTGCAGTCCCCTGTGCAACAAGTTCCATATTTGACTTGTGCCTCCCCCCTATCATTCCATCTGAAACTACTGCAGACAAAAGCGATTCAATACCTCCAAGCAGGGCAATAGTGAAAGCAGGTTTTATTAAATGTTTTATGGTTTCATAATCTACATGTGGAATAGAAGGCATGGGTAAAGAAGAAGGAATAGAACCGAATATACTTCCTATGGTATCTACAGGTAAATGCAGCCATTGCATAGCGGCCGTGGTAGCAAAAATAGCTATTAAAGAACCCGGGATCTTATGAGTAATTTTTGGCCAAAGGAATATAATCAACACAGTGGCTACCGCTATCACCACTGCCGATAAATTTACAAATTGAAAATGTACAAAATAACTTTTCCATTTATCCAGGAAATCTGCAGGCAGTTTACCCATTTTCAAACCAAAGAAATCTTTTACCTGAGAAGAAAAAATGATAAGGGCAATACCGCTGGTAAATCCTATGATCAGTGGGTGTGGAATATATTTTATTACAGCACCAAGCCGGGCAATCCCCATGATGATAAGCATAATCCCCGCCATGAAGGTGGCAATGATTAAACCATTAACCCCATACAATTGTACAATGCCATAAACAATTACAATGAAAGCCCCGGTAGGCCCGCCTATCTGGACCCTGCTTCCTCCCAATGCAGAAATAATGAAGCCTGCAATAACGGCTGTATATAATCCCTTTTCGGGCGATACGCCAGAGGCAATGGCAAAAGCAATGGCGAGTGGCAGTGCAACTATACCTACTATGAGGCCTGCAAGTACATCTCTGCCCAACTGCTGCCGGTTATAGTTTTTTAGGGTGGTAAATAGTTTAGGGATAAACATAAAAGGGCATTAAGAAATAGATGTACCCATTTTTGATTGAATACGGGTAAATAATATGCCAGCCATTTTAATATTGCTCCATTGCTGCGCATTTTTTTTCATTGGACTAAACTGGTTAAGGTCATAAATTATTTTATCTACGAATTTAGCAATGCAAAGCTCATTTACTTTATGACTTTCAAGCGTTTGAATTGCCGTTTCAATGTATAGTTTTACAATTTCCTGTGAGCCGGCAAATAAAATTTTGTTTATAAGTTCTGCCCGGTAATTATCAGTTGATAAGGTCATGATATGTATATTATTTTATTGCAATTAAGTTTACTCAAGAGATTGTTGGCATCCTGTTTTCACTTTTCCAATTGGCATTAAAACGTACAAAAATGGATAACCACACCGCCCTTGAAAGCCGCATCAGCAAGGGCTGCAGTAATAGCATTAAAATTGAATTGATGCCCAGCCACCAGAATATCCGGTTATCTTTTACCGAAAGACCAACCAGTACCCACCATGCAACAAATGTGGTTACAGAAAATGCAACCGCCAGTGCATAACTAACATAACCGGTTCCATAATAAAACCCCGCTTCTATTTCTGTTTTCTGTCCGCACACCTGGCACTGTTCATTCATCTTCATAAAACTTTTTAAGTTATATGAATGCTTATCCCGGAACATATTTCCTTGCCTGCATTGCGGGCATTTATACAAAAGCAATGCTGTAACTAATCCTGGCGTTTTTATTATTTCATCTTTCAATGGTAATTATTATTTGTTTTAGGTAACATATATTTCATGGTCTTGGCCGGCTCTGCAACCACCATATTAGGCCTATACTTTAATCCAATATTTTAAGAGATTGTCCGCATCAGAACCCACAACATGATAGTCTTCCGGCACTTCGTCTTCAAGGCTGTGGTAAGTGGCCAGCCTTGTGCCTGCAGGCCTTTGTTCCAGGAGTTTCAATAATATGCGACTGTAATAATTATATAATTCACTGGAGTAATCAATGCTCTCATCAATTTTTTCTGTACCGGCAATATTTTCATAAAATGCATTATAAAAATAAAAATGGTCAAAGTTTCGAAAATCCACCTGTGTAAAATTTCCATGAATAAATGAGACGTTTTTTAATCCAAGGCTTTTGTTGGCTGTCTCTGCCGCCTTTATTAAACTTGCCCTTTGTTCCACCCCACAAAAAAATGCATTGGGTTTATGGTATGCAGCTGTTAAGCAAAATTTCCCTACACCACTTCCAATATCCAGCACATTCACATGATTTTCTGCGGCTAAAAAATCCGCTGCTTTTTTTGCAATGCTTACCGGAGTCCAGTGGCGGTCAGCTAAAACCCTTTTTTGAACGGGATAGAGCTGGTTAAAATCCCTGTCCGTATTGATCCAATTGGTTGAAGGAATTGTTTTTTCTATTGTCGGCATAATATCTGATTCGGGTTACGCAGAAGATAATTATCATTTATCTTTTAATGCTGTTGCAAAGTTACACCCTATATGATTCTTATGCAGTAATGCTTATCACTGTAAAAAGTAAGCATCATCACTATTTAAAGCGGTAAATTTGTAATAGTTATGAGCATAAGAGATATTTTTCCAATTAAAAAATGGGATTTTGAAACAGAGTCTGTACTGGCAGATTTACCACCAGCTGACCTGGAATCATTAACAGCTAACAAAACTGAACATATCTATAATAAAGGAGAAATAATTTTCAGGGAAGGAAGTTTTCCTTCCGGAATTTTTTATATCAACTATGGAAAAGTAAAAAAATACAAAGTGGATGCAGATGGCAGGGAGCAAATAATTTATGTTGCTAATACAGGCGAACTTTTAGGTTACCATGCGATTCTTTCTGAAGACCATTTCCCCGATTCTGCAGCTGCACTTGAAAAATGCAAAATTACTTTTATCACTAAAGAAGATTTCTTAGCCACATTAAAACACTCTGATATTCTTAACCGCAGGTTGCTTAAAACACTAAGCCATGAATTTGCTGTGTTGGCAAATAGTCTTAGCCTGTTTTCACAAAAATCAGTAAGAGAAAGATTAGCACTGCAGTTAATTGTACTTAGGGAAAAATATAAAACCAATTTCCAGGCGGGCCTTCCCGTAGAAATTAATATGGGCCGTGATGACCTTGCAAACCTTGTTGGCACCGCAAGAGAAAACTTAGTTAGAATGCTCAGTGAATTTAAGGAAGCCGGCCTGGTAGAAACAAAAGGCAGAAAAATAATTGTGCTGGATGTAAAGAAGTTGGTGAAGATTGCGAATTATAAATAATGAGCAGTACAACTTTGCTTTCTATTTCTTCCGGCAAATGATAACAAGATCAACCACCTCTTTACCATTACTCATTATAGATTTTGTTCTGAATATTTCAACAATGTCAAAATTTTTTTCCTCCAGTGCATTGATTAAATATTGGCCTTCGTAGTAGTGCAT
>JBDSYV010000062.1:0-13512 GCA_040110925.1 Ferruginibacter sp.
GGGAAAGTATTTGGGCATCTGAAATATTCTGTGCATTGTTATTATAAAGTACATGTATTACAACTGGTATTACCAAAACTTCGTTTGGCACTGTGTCCCTTGGCGGGCCAAGCGGGCCTTGCGGCGATGCACCTACCGATACAGGCAAAGATTTGAGATAGGCTTCTGTACCACAAACCCGCTGGGCCTGTGCCAAATGAAAAAATAAAATGCCTGTTGTTATGAATAATAAAGCCTTCATCGAAAATAAAATAATTACTGAAGGTTGTTCAGAGGCAGCCGAAGCAATGCTTATGCAAAATTGGAAGAGAACCTATTATCCAGTTGGGGAAGATGGTAATAAAGTTCAGAGGTGAATCAAAAATAGGGAGAAAAACTAAAAAATTAAATTTTATTTAAATTATAACGATAAAAACTACAGCTGCTGCCCGCTTTGGTTATTTTTGCCTAAACTAATTTTAAATGAAGCAATTAATTGCATTAGCTATCGTCGCTCTTCTTTTTTCCTGCAACAATAATAATGAAACCGGCGAAGATCCTTCCATTGTTCCAGCTTCTTCAGGTATTGCTTCACCCCAGGAGATGAGCTATACTATCCTGGCACAATACCCACACGATACAAGCGCCTATACACAGGGCCTGCAGTTATACAATGGTAAAATGTATGAAGGCACTGGTGATTTTGAAAATTCATCTTTGAGAATTACCAATCACAAAACCGGGGCAGTAGAAATGAAACATATGATGGGTAGCCAGAAAATTTTTGGGGAAGGCATAAATATTTTCAAAAATAGATTATACCAGCTCACCTGGGAAAGTCATATTGTATATGTCTATGATTTGGCGAACTTAAATAAACCCATTAAAACCTTTAACTGGCCTTATGAAGGATGGGGAATTACAAACAATGGGACTGACCTGATAATAAGTGATGGCTCTGCAAATATTTATTACGTAGATGCAGAAACATTTAAAGTAAAAAATACCATTTCAGTAAGAGACAATAAAGGAACAGTAGATAGTATAAACGAACTGGAATTTATTGATGGATTTATTTATGCCAATATTTACACAACAACAAAGATTGTAAAAATAGACCCCGAATCGGGTATTATAAAAGGTATAATGAATTTTGATAACCTGCTTTCACAAAATGAAAGAACCAATCGTACCGACTATTTTAATGGCATTGCCTGGGACAGCACTTCAAATACCATGTTAATTACTGGTAAGAGATGGCCAAAAATGTATGAGTTGAGGATTAATTAAGTGTAGGAGAATACCTGTAGAAAAACAGGAAAAGTTATAATACAAATATCAATACAAAAAAGAACGGTTCAAAATAAAAAACCCTCTCCCTGAACGGCGGGAGAGGGTTAAGAATATGTGAGCCTATTTAAGTTCTGCAAAAGTTTTAACGGGTGGTTCAATATTTTCCACGGGTTTTATAGATTTTAAAAAAGTAAAAATCGCTTTTACATCTTCATCAGTGAAGTTTTTAAAATTTTGCCATGGCATAGGCGGCAATAAGGATCGTGTGCCATCCATTCCTTTCCACTTGCCCTCGGTAATTGCTTTTTTAAATTGTTCTTCTGTCCAACCACCAATGCCTGTAGCATCGCTGGTAAGGTTAGCAGCAAAACTTGCTCCCCAGGGGCCAGCCCAACCAGTTAACTCTCCATTGGCTAAAACCCATCCTTGCTTTATTACATTGGTATCAACGGGCCCGAAAGGTACATTGGATCGATACCCGGATAAACGCCTGTCCATATCTGGCTCTGGTCCCATCGGGCCAAATTTCTTTGGTGTATGGCAATCATCGCAACCTGCTATGGATACCAGGTAGCCTCCTCTTTTAATAAGGTCGGCATTGCTCATAGTTGTAGTATTGACAGAAGCATCTTTTTTTGTTTCATTGCTATTACAAGAAATAATAAGTGTTGTAAAAGACAATGCAATGCCAAAACCAAATAAAATTTTCTTTTTCATAATTAAAGTTTGTTGGCTGAATTTATCGCCAGGTGTTAAGAATTTTGTTCAATCAGTTGAAATCCAGCACAAAATATAACCTGTATCTGATGATGTCAATACCCATGTATTAAAATGAGAATTGCGATGTATGAATTGGCAATAGGAACCTTTGAACAAAAAATAGTCTGGTTGAATAGTTAGTCTATCTGAAGACTACAAGCAAAAAGACGCCACGTAGACAAGCGAACTGCATTTTTCTACGTTCTTCATGGTTTTCATGTTGGATATTGAGCCTGTAAAAAAAGCGCTGATATAATTATTCCTTCCACTACGATATTTTTCGCTTAACATACTTACATAATAGCTATCAAACCACATGGGAAGTGTTTTTTCAATTTGCAAACCGTGTATGGAGAGTAATTTACCCATACTGGCAGGGGAAAAATGATACAGATGCCTTGGTACATCATAAGCAGCCCAATGTGCTTTGTAATATGTAGCATCGTAGCTGGTATAATTAGGTAGAGCAATAAAAACATAACCGCCGGGTGCAAGCAAGTTTTTTATTTGTTCAATATAGGCATGTAGTTCGTGCACATGCTCAAGCACATGCCACAATGTAATAGCATCAAACGAATGGGGAGTCAATTCAAATAATCTTTCAGGGCCCGATGCATTAATGCCGTTGGACACACTTGCAATTTTTCTTGCACCGGCATCTGGTTCCAACCCTGTTACATTCCAGCCGGCATCTTTCATTGATTTTAAAAAAACCCCAGTACCGCAGCCAATATCTAAAATTGTTCCTTTGTTCTTCTTTGTGAAATGCTTTATCGTATTTTTTTTGCCACTGATAGTTATACCCCGGACAAAATGATACAGCCTGTTGATAATACCTTTATTTGTATCACTATGTGAAATATAATTTTCAGATTTATAATAAGGGCCAATTTCGGCCTGGCCTGGAACATCGTTTGTAAACCTCAGTTGGCAATTATCACATTCCATAATTTGAAACTGCTCTTGCGATACAGTATAATCTTTTGCAGAAATAACATTATCAAAATTCTCAGCAGCACAAACCGGACATTGGGTATAATGAATCATGAAATCAATTTATGACTGCAAAGAAAACGCTTTTATCAATGAAAAATAATACGGGAAATGCTCAATAGAACCCTAAGAGTACAAGAGTGCGACGCAAGGATGTTTAATAGCAGTACTCAGCCTGGTAAATAAAAAAATTAAGGAATACTCCTGTATGTTTTTTCTGCAGATGTTTTTTCAATGGCCTGTGCATTACCATAAAGTGGATTATGAAGACCAGCAGAAATATAAAAAATAAAAATCAACGCTGCAGTTATGAAAATTAAAACCGGCCAGATCCACCAGCGGCTTTTAGAAACTTCTTCATCATCGGTATAGAAAGCCGTCATGGCAGCCGTATCCGTTTGGGTATCGCCTACCAGCATGCTATGGCTCTGCTGCGGATGGATAACTCTTACCGCAGGTACATCGGGTAAAAATGCATTATCGGGTGATGCAGTCTTAAACTGCAGATTTCCCTCTGCATCCACATAAAATTTTCCTGTGGGCGACAATTCCATTTCATTATAGGCATCCATATCCTGCAACCTTCTGCAATAATCACCAAGCATGCCTGATGCTTCCTGTGTGCTGATATTTTTTTTGTGAGCAATAAATTCCAGCAATTCATTGGAAGGAATTTCTTTTGGCGAAAAAGAAATATCATTTTTTGGAGCGCTAATAATACCATCTGCCGCTATAACTCTTGCAGGCTGTTGCTGCAGGTGCATGGAACCAAGGCCGGGCAAAGGACAATGTTTATGATAAAGTAAATATGCTGTAAGCAGCTTATCCATACAGTGTTTTAAAAATGAATTAGAATACCTCCCAACAAATTTAATCCATAAACCGGGTAATTATGCCATCGTTCATATTTATCATTCAGAATATTGTTGATGTCAAGCCAAACACTGAACTGCTTGTTGATTTTAAATTCGGCACCTGCGCTTAAATCTGTTCCGCCAGAGAGCAACATAGCGTTATTGTTTTTAGCAAGGTATTTTCCGCCATTGAAAAATTTAAAATCACCTTTAATTAAAATCCTTTCAAATGCTAACCATCTTATTGAACTGCTGAACTCCATAGGAATTGTATGCCAGGCTTTTGCATTATCATTCAAACCTGTATAGCCATTAAGAGTTAAGGCTGCGGTAACTGTAAATTTATCCTGGTTAATGTAGCTCGCATTGCCATGAATGCGAAGATTATTCATGCTGCGTTCGTTACTTATTCTAAAACTTTTTTCATTGCTGGCAGTATCATTTATGAATAAGGGCATATTTTCATAGCTAATCCAGCTGGCTTTGGCACTTACGTTGAAATGGCTGCCCAGGCTGGCTTTAATTCCTCCATAGAGTTCAGCTTCCCTTGTATTTATCAATGCCTTTATAGGTGCCAGGTAAGGATTTATTGCGGATAAGTTATGATAAGTGTTATTGATATATCGCCCTACAAAACCAGCTTGCAACATAAAAACTTTTTCCTGCAATTGTGCCTCTGCATATATATTTGGAAGCCATTCAAATGCTCCATTGTTCCATACAGGTGTTAAGCCCGCATTAATATGCAGGCGGGGAGCCACATACTTTAAAGAAGGCGCCAACTGGATAAGGTTATTGGTCAATTTCAATCCGCCGATATAATTCTTTGTTGAGTAGTTAGTAAATGCGCCTGTGGCTTCTACTTTCAGTGCAAAAGATTCAGCTATCTTTTTTTCCACAGGTAAATCAAACCTTATTGTTGTTTCACTAAGCTTATCAATATTAGTAAAGAAATTTACTTTTACATGCGGATCGTAACTTATACGATAGGGAAGTGCAACTGTATTGCGAATGCCTATACTGGTAGTAACGTCCTGGAACTGCTGGCTTACCTGGTCCTTTGTAAAGCTCAGAATTTTATGGTCGTAGCCATATAAATAATATTGTTCCCTGCTGATAGCTGCTGAGGCATAAACTTCATTCTTTGCACTAAATAAACTTCCCGCGCCTTTTATATGCACCTGGGAATAATCCTGGTTCACAATGTCAGTGCCTTTTGAGGCAATGTAATCGCCGTAAATATTTACCAGGCTTTTTTTACCATCACCAAAACTAAAACCTGCATTTACATACGGTGTTGTATAACTCCCAAAGCCAGCCTTAATATAACGGCGCATGCCAAGGTATAAATTCGTATCCTGCGCTAAGGCAAGCGGGCGAAGGCTTATGGGTTGATAGGCATAAAATAAATTCTGTGCCGGGATATTGTATTGCAACAATGACCTGGAAGTATCAGCAGGCAATTGTGAGCCTGAAAAATTAATTTTTATAGCGTTGCGTAGAACCGGTTTATAAGAGGAGGTAATATCTATGCTTTGCTTACGGGTTGTGTCCCTCTGTGCAAAAAGTGAAGTACTGCATATTAATACTGGTGCCAGTATGCAGGTAGTTTTATAAATAATATTTTGAATTTTCTTATTCATCTTATTAATTGCCAATTTTAGAATTTTGTTTTTCATCTGCTATTGCCCTTTCAAATTTTTGCTGGGCCTCAGTTTTTAATTCTGCTATAGTAGAATTTTTTGCCACACTTTCAAATGTTGCTTTTGCATTGAAATAATCCTTTTGCAACATAAAAATATCGCCAAGCAAAATATAGGATCTGGTTACCCAAAAATCATAAGAACCCGTTTCTTTAATGACAGCCAGTGCTGCTTTTTCTGCTGCGGCTCTATTATTCTGCATCATGTAACAACTGGCAATTTCATAACGCCCCTCTGCACCCCATGCTGATTTATTAATAGATGCCAGTGATTTAAAAGAAGCAATTGCGGCATTGCAATCATTATTAACCTGCTGCGATTTTCCCAATACTAAAAATCCTATGGATCGGTCATCTGTACTTAATCCTTTTTTGGTAAGTAATTCCTTGGCTGCATCGTTAGCTTCTTTATATTCCTTCAGCTGGTAATAAATACGAACCAGGCCACGCAAGGCTTCTAACTGGTTATCCTGGTTTAAAGAATTTTCCCTGAGGGATAAAAAATATTTTTTAGCAGCAGCATAATCTTTTATTTCAAAATAATTAATGCGTGCTGCTTCAAGCGTTGCTTTTTCAAAATATTTATTAAGGCCTTTACTATTCACGAAAGCATATCCCTGAACGGCATTGGCCCATTCGCTGTTTTTCTGGTAACATGTACTTCGTAAATAATTAGCATCTATGCTGTATGACCCTTCTGAATACCGGGAAAGATAATTTGTAAACCCTGCAATTGCACCTGCACAATCATTATTATTATATTTTATGAAGGCTGCAGCATAAGTTAGTGAATCTGCTTCGGAAACAGAAACGGGTTTCCCATTCTTGCGCATTAACTCCACATATTCATTTGGCCTCCCCTCTTCTACGTAGATATCTTTAATAATTCCCATGGCTTCATCCGCTTCTTCAGATTGTGGATAGCGCTGAATCAGTTGCTGGTAGCTATTTAAAGCTTCGTTGTTGTTATTACTGTTATAATATGCAAGGCCAAGTTTAAGATATGCCTTTGGCTTTAGCCCGTTTTCTTTTGATGCAATAATAGTATTCAGGTAAGGAACAGCATCCCTGAATTTTTCATCAGCAATATATGTAAGGGCTATTTCCATTATAGCATCCTGCACAAGATTACTGGTGGGATATTGTTTAGAAATACTATTGAGTAATCTTATTTTCTCAGCACTGTTTTTAATACCTGCAATCATTGCTTTTTGATAAGTTGCATAATCGCTTTGATTACCTGCATTGCTGATAATAACATCATACATGCCGGATGCCTTTGTAAAATCACGACCCATAAAATAACTGTCTGCACTGCGCAGATATGCATCCTGTTCCAATGGCGGGGAAGCAGCAGTAATTTTTTTTGTAACCTGTTCAAAATAATTTAATGCCTGCCGGTAATCTTCTTTTTGCAAAAAGCTATAGCCCACATTGTATCTTGCCGTTGCAGAATTTGCTTCGCCCTGTGATGAAGCATTGCTTTGAAGAAAAACAGATAAAAAACGGATGGCATCATCATAGCGAAGCTGCCTGTAAGCAATCTCTCCTCTCCAGAAATTTGCATAAGCTGCAAGGTTGCCTGCATTCGTATTAGCCAGAACCTTAGCAAGCAAAGCATCTGCTCTTACCAGTTGCTGATCGTTTACAAGTTCAATTGCTCTGCCGTATAAAATACGTGGGTAGGCTCTCTGCATAGAAGCCGTGGGCTTTTCAAATGATTCATATAAAGAAAGCGCATCAGCAAAATTGCTGGTATTCGTAAAGAGGTTCACCAATATCTCTTTAGCTTCAGTATCGTACTCTGAGTTAGGATAAGCCTTCAGGTAATTCTTCATTTCATTCAATGCAATATCCTGGTAACCGAGTTCGTAGGAAAGCTTTGCATAATTGAATCTTGAAACCTTTTGTTGCTGCGCATTACTGCCATTATAAGCACTATACTGGAATGCATTGCGTGCATTATCTTTTTGGTTGGTACGTAAATATAAGTCGCCAAGAAGGTACATACTGTTCTGCCCCATGCTATCCCGCTCATTGCTCAGTTGCTTAAAGCCTTCTATGGCCTTTTCATAGCGATTGACTTTGTAATAACTATAACTTAATTCATATAAAACTTCTTTGCTCACTTTGGGTGTACTGGTTACATAATCTTCCAACAGCGGCAAAGCTTTCGCATAATTTTGTTTCTCAAAATAAATCTGGCCGATCAAAAGTTTTAACTGCTTTTCATAATATAATGTAGTGCCCCTGCCCAATACGCTTTCCCCATAACTCAATGCAAGGTCCTTTTTACCCTGGAAATAATAAATCTCTGCAATGTAATATGGTACTACACCTTTGTATTCATCCTTGGTTTCAATTATTTTAAAAGATTTCAGTGCTTCGTCATACTGACTGTCGTAATAAGAAATAAAACCATAATAGTAATTGGCAGGAATATAATATTTGTTTGAAGGCAGTTGGTGAATTTCGTTAAAGAGTGGTTTTGCCTGGGCAAATTGTTTCAGGTTAAAATAGGCATATGCCTTTTCAAACTTTGCATCAGCAATCTGTTCATTGCCCAGGTTATCAAAGCCTGCTTTATCAAAATATAGAACAGCATTTTCAAAATCGTTTTGCAATAAATAGTAATGTGCCAGGTGAAAGGCAAGGGACTGGCTGCGGGGTGTATTGGTAACAGCACTCATATATTGCAGGGCATCATCAACCGCTGCGGGTTGCATGAGTTGCAACTGGCATACGATGTAAAAATAATTTACATCATCGTGCAGGTAAGTAAAATCGCTGATAGTATTGTCTTTGTTCTCATGCTTAAGTTCTTTAAGTAATGGGTATGCAAGTGCATATTGTTCCTTTACAAAAAACTCCTTAGCCGTTTTGTATTTTTTTTCAGGGTCTGTAATTGCATGTGTAGGTTGTGCAAAAGCAGCAGAACAGAGCACAGAAAATAAAAGTGTACTTAAAAAGTAATTCTTCATCTTGGGGGTTAGTTGAATAAATACGGTGCAAAGGTAAACGACTGCATTAACATAATGTATTCCAAAGAAAATCGTTTTACTATTATTCCGGATGCATATAAAGTTGTAAACAAAACGAAAGTTTTCCTGAAGCGCTGTTAAAGGATTGATAAATCAATTCAGGATTTTTTAATACTTGTTTATTTTTCGTGGATTGCCTTTACTATTTTTACTTAACCAAATAAATTGGCCAACATGAGAAAATTATTATCAACAAAATATTCTGCAGGTGCTTTTAATGTCGCAATGCTGCTACTGAGGCTTATTTCAGGCATCCTCATCATGATGCATGGCTACCAGAAACTTGTGAATTTTGGAAGCTTTCGTTTCAAGTTTATAAACTTTATGGGCATTGGAACAACCAATTCCCTGGCGTTAACTGTCTTTGCAGAGTTTTTCTGTGGCTTATTTATTATTATAGGTTTGTTCACAAGGCTTGCTGCAATACCTCTTATCATTGTTATGTGTGTTATCATCTTCAAGGTTAATGAGGGGGATATTTTTGGAAAAGGAGAAACGCCTATGCTATACCTGGCAGCATTTATATCACTTTTATTATTGGGTGCAGGCAGGGCAAGTGTGGATGGACTGATGGCGAAATAAGCCACACTTTGTCCCCCCAAAAGGGGGATATGAAATGCAGTTTTTATATAATTTTTGTAGACCTTAAAATTTGTCATTAGGTCAGTAATTGTTGGTTATTGGATAATTTTCGCTTTACAGCTATTTACCTTTCACCATTCTCCTTTCACTATTCACTCTACAACTCATGTTCACATCGGAAACTAAAATCAGGATTCATTACGCACTTACAGACCAGATGGGCGTTGTTTATCATGGACATTATGCACAGTTTTATGAAATAAGCCGTACAGAAGCCATTAGAAAACTGGGCTTTACTTATAAAACCATTGAAGCCATGGGCATCATTATGCCTGTGGTTGATTTGCACAGCAGGTTTTTACGCCCGGCAAAATATGATGACCTTATTACCGTGAAAACAATTCTTAAGGAAATCCCTATACACCATAAAATAGTATTTCACCACGAAGTATATAACGAACTGGAAGAGTTACTGAATACGGCTGATGTAACGCTTTACTTTATGCATAGTGAGAATTTGAAAAGGGCAGAAATACCTGCCCCTTTAAGAGAAAAATTAGAAAAATATTTTTAGTTGCCTTACACTCTGTGATAATCACCCCGCCAGTTTTGTATTGCTGCTTTAATATCTTTAGAACTGAGGTTTTCTTCTACTGCACGATGAGCAAGGTCAAGAAATTCATTATTAGGTGCAAAACGTAAAGCAATGATCTGACTCAACCTTAGTTTGCTGTCTAATAAATTTCCTGTTATGGCAAAGTACCTTAAGTTCTCCTCTGCACGGATGGCCCTGTCCTGTGCCCGCAATGCAAACCACCTGGAAAAGGTTGCTACCAGCAATAATATAAATCCAGCAAGCAATAAAAGTACTGGAACGTATAATCGTTCTTTGGCCTCACAAGCTAAATACAAATTCCTAGCTGCACCTACGATAAAGGCTAGTATTAACGAGTAAACCCCATAATGCCAGTAAGGCAAAATACGTGAATGGTTTTTAAAATTTTGTTCCTGCATATAGTTTTAGGTTTATTTTGATGAAGTTATTTTAAAATATCCAGCAGGCGCCACATTTTTTCTCTTACCGTGCCCGGGCTACCGTCAAAGTTATTCACGATAAAGGAAAAGCTGTATTCAGTGCCGCTGCTGCTTTTTACATATCCCGTATAAGACCTCACCCCATTGATGTAACCATCTTTCATGTGGAGGGCATTAAGTACTGGTAATGCATTGTAAAAAGATTCAAACCATCCTTGATTGCGTGCGAACTGCAGCATGGATACCAATGCTTTTGTGGTGATGCGGTTTGCCGGCGACAAGCCACTGCCATCAATAATTTTTATTGAAGCCATGTCAATTCCCTTTCCTCTCCAAAAATTTTTTATCAATGCCATACCGCTGTCTGTGCTGCCCTGTTTTATTTTTTCATAACCAATGGTTTTTACAAATGCTTCTCCATAGAGGTTAACGCTCTTTTTCAGGAACCAGTAATTAATTGAATCCAGGCTGGGAGAAATAATAGAATCGAATATTTTCATCATCAGAGGCGCCTTTCCTTTGTTCATAAATAGATTACTGTAACTATCTGCTACAGTATTTGTAAGCATTTTGTTTTTATTAAAATATTCTCCTAATGCTTTTGCAAAATACAGTGGCGGGTTAGGCATTGAGCCGGCAATGGTAAATTTATTTTCCCCTGCGGGAATGGTTCCAGTTGCAAAAAGTCTTTCGCCAAAAGGTGCTGCATAAATGTAAGCATTGTCACCACTACCCTTTGGGCCGGTGGTTATCATATTCGTAAAATCATTTTTTAAATCTACAGGCGAAGTTGAAATGATTTCTGCCTGGTCACCGGGTTTGTAACCGGCTTTTAAATTAAGATCAAACTGGTTCTCGTTCCAGTTAAATCCCCAAGCACCTGCACCGTAATAATTTCCTATATCCTGCCATATCCATCCATCTGGTAGTGGTTGTAAAGAAAAATTAAGGTCATTTATATAAACACCTCCATCAATACTGCTGATATTTTTTTTATTTACTGCAGATAAAATATTGGCAAACAATAACTCCCTTTTTGTTTGTTGCCAGCGCCAGCTTCCTAAGGTTGGATCGCCGCTTCCGGCGATGATAATATTTCCGATAAGCCTTCCATCTTTTATAATGCCATCGTGCCCTATGAATGTTTTATAAGAGTAATGCTTCCCAAGCAATTCAAATGCGCTGATGCTGGTAACAATTTTCTGGCAGCTTGCAGGCGCCATTCCGAGTTGTTCGTTTTTGCTGAAAACCATTTTACCTGTTTTACTTTCTACAACATACATGCTGATGGTTGCATGGGAAAATTGTGTGTCTGCAGCAAGTTTGGAAAAGGCAGTAGTAAGTTGTTGAGTAATCGGCTGCGTGAAGGCGGGAATGCTATACAAAAACAAACAAACGCATGCTAATATTTTCATTAGTAATTCTTTAACCTCAAAACTAATGATTTTGAATATCTGCCTAAACAGAAAAATACTACCTGCATAACAACAAACATCAATTTATAAATTTGATTAACTTTACACTAATAAAATATTATGTCATTTCAATACACATATGATGCAGAAGGTAAGCCAATAGGTGTTTTCGTTCCTATTAACGAGTGGAACCAGATTACTTCTGAATTAAAAAAGAAACATCCTGCACAAAAAACAACAAAAGCAAATATCAACATCCTGGCAAGCATAGAAAAGGGATTGAAACAGGTAAGCAAAATTGAAAAAGGAAAAATGAAATCAATATCCCTTAAACAATTACTGGATGACCTTTAAAGTAGAGGCTACTCCGGAGTTTTTAAATGAAGCAAAAAAGCTTGCAAAAAAATACCCTTCTTTAAAAACTGATATTACTGCATTAGCAAAGCAATTATCAACCTATCCTACACAGGGAACAGCATTAGGAAAAAATACATATAAAATACGGCTGGCCATTACCTCTAAAGGAAAAGGTAAAAGCAGCGGTGCAAGAATAATCACTTGCGTAAAGATCATTTCTACAATTGTTTATCTCGTTTCTATTTATGATAAGAGTGCACAAATAAATATCTCAGATAAAATATTAAAAGAAAGAATTAATAATTTGCCAGTTGATTAACCCGGAAAAAATTTAAACATGACCAGGGAAGAAAAATTTATGAAGGAAGCCATTGAGCTTTCAATGAAGGGAATGCAGGACAACCAGGGCGGACCGTTTGGTTGCGTGATTGTGAAGGATGATAAAATTATTGGAAGGGGTAACAACAAAGTTACCAGCACGAACGACCCCACTGCCCATGCAGAAGTGGTAGCCATAAGAGATGCCTGTAAAAACCTTGGCACTTATCAATTAGAAGGCTGCGAAGTATATACAAGTTGCGAACCATGTCCCATGTGCCTTGGTGCCATTTACTGGGCAAGGCCTTCCATAATTTATTTTGCCAATAACCGGCAGGATGCTGCTGATATTGGTTTTGACGATTCTATGATCTATGATGAAATGGCCGCTGGTATTGAACAAAGAAAAATTCCCATACAATCGCTAAGCAGGGATGAGGCCATAAAAGTATTTAATGCATGGAAAGATAAGGTGGATAAGACGGCGTATTAAGAATGGGATAATTTGCTAAGAGCATCTAAAAGAATCCTATGGAAAAGAAACTTTCTTCTTTTTCTTTATTCTCCTTTTCTTCTTTTGCCTCTTTGCTCCTAAAAATAATGCTAAGAGCATTAAGGAAAAAAGGAGTAAATGGTAGAGGTTATGTAAGAACCTGGGTAAATTAATAATTGTCCTCTTTCTCCAAAAAATCGATGCTATTTTCTATTCTAAAAGTACAAGAGGACGACCTGCCTTTGCCGGCAGGCGGGTGCAAGAATTATCAGCAAAGGTTTAAAGCCCGGACAAAAAATAAATCATCTCAACAACACGGTACTTCCTTTGGCGGTATAAATTTTGTTATCCACGCCCAGGCCTTCCAACAACCACACTACGGTTTGCATTTCTGCAGGGCGGCTTTTATATTTTCCATCCCAGCCTTTTATGGCATCATGCGTTTCATAAACCAGCTGTCCCCAGCGGTTGTATATTTTAAAATAATTCAATTGCTTGATGCCTATCATAAAAGGCCGGAGAAAATCATTTTTACCATCATCGTTTGGCGTAAAAATATTGGGCACATAAATTTCGATGGTCTTATTAATTTTTACAATTTGCGTATCAACCGTTACACAACCTGCTTTAGTTCTTAATTCAATAGTATATAACTGTTCTTTGTTGCCAATGAATACAGGTGTAAAACTGG
>JBDSYV010000063.1:0-2730 GCA_040110925.1 Ferruginibacter sp.
AGCAATGTGATTACCACGCCAATTACTTTTGCCGCTTCGGCCAATTGCATAAAATATTGTGGCGGCAATGTGTTTTTTGCAGATATAGATCCTTCAACTTTTTTACTTGACATAGAAAAGGTAAAAGCATTGATTGCAAGTAAACCGAAAGGATTCTTTACAGGAATTGTTCCGGTAGATTTTGCAGGCGCTTGCATAAACCTGGAAGCATTCCGCAAACTGGCGGACGAGCATGGGCTGTGGATCATTGAAGATGCATGCCATGCGCCAGGAGGTTTTTTTACAGATAGCAAAAATCAAAAACAATATTGTGGGAATGGCGGCTTTGCTGACCTGGCTATATTTTCATTTCACCCGGTAAAACATATTGCCTGCGGCGAGGGTGGAATGATAACCACCAACGATGAAAAATTATATCATAAGCTGTTGCAGCTTCGTACACATGGCATCACCAAAGATCCTGCACTCATGCACGAGAACCATGGTGGCTGGTACATGGAAATGCAAATGCTTGGATATAATTACCGGATACCGGATGTGCTTTGTGCATTGGGTATATCGCAATTAAAAAGAGCTGATGAAGGTTTAGTGCGCAGGCATGAAATAGCCGATAAGTACACTGAGTCCTTTTCGGGCTTACCAATTACACTACCTGTTTATGATAAGGGCCATGCTTTTCACCTCTACATTATACAAACAGCCAGGCGAAAAGAATTATACGATTACTTAAGAACGCAGGATATTTTTTGCCAGGTACATTATATACCTGTGCACCTTCATCCTTACTATAAAGCGATGGGGTATAAAAAAGAAGACTATCCACTTTCAGAAAGCTATTATGAACAGTGCCTGAGTTTACCCATGTATCCCGGGCTTACGGCGGAAGAACAACATTATGTTATTGACAGGATAAAAGAATTTTTCAGTGATGAGAAAATAAGTGCAGTGAAGGAAGCGAAAAGCAGTTCGGTGGCATAGAGCTTGCCAAATAGTTTTAATAAAAAATCATTATTGGCCGACTAGAATTCTTTTGATTTGATATAACCCTTGCTGCAATTGGGTTTCAGGCCCCCTATCCTTTGGAGAGGGGGTTGGGGGTGAGGTCAAAGCCAGCAAAGGGTTTATTACAATAGTCGGACAACAATAATAAAATAGAGAATTTAAAAGCGAAACAATGAGTGAATTTAAAACCGCCCAGGAAGCGTTTTGGGCAGGCGAGTTTGGGGCTGATTATATCGAACGCAATGAAAGCCAGGAACTACTGGCTTCTAATTTGAATTTTTTCAGCACTGCCATGAGGAGAGCTGATAAAATAAATTCCTGCATTGAATTTGGTGCAAACATTGGAATGAATCTTAAGGCATTAAAATTATTGCACCCTTCCTTATCATTAAATGCTATAGAGATAAATGACACTGCCGCAGCACAATTAAAGCAACTGATTGGTGAAGCAAATGTTTTTAACGGCTCTATTTTTGAATACCCGGTTGCAAAGCAATTTGACTTGTCTTTGATAAAAGGTGTATTAATACATATCAACCCGGACATGTTGCAAAACGTGTATGAAAAATTATATGAAGCCTCTGAAAAGTACATCCTCGTTTGTGAGTATTACAATCCTTCGCCCATGGCAATCCCTTACCGGGGCCACAATGACAGGCTTTTTAAAAGAGACTTTGCCGGGGAAATGCTTGAAAAATACAGCGATCTGAAGTTGATTGATTATGGTTTTTCTTATAAAAGAGATCCCGTTTTTCCACAGGATGATATCACCTGGTTTTTAATGGAGAAAATAAATTGAGCACAAGGTTGGAATTAATATTTTGAATAAGAATTTTTAGAACTACCAGGAATGATGGAATTAAAGTTTTGCAAGATTTGCCTGTTCCCTGAAACAAAGCCCGATTTGTTTTTTAATGAGGAAGGGGTTTGTTCTGCCTGCCAGGCTGCACATGAAAAAAAAGAAGTGATTGACTGGGTGGCCAAAGAAAAAGAATTTGTGGAGATCATCAATAGTTTCAAAAAGAAAGATAATGAAACCGGTTATGATTGCCTGGTACCTGTAAGCGGAGGAAAGGACAGCACCTATCAATGTTATGTAGCCAAAAAATATGGACTTAACCCACTGGCCGTTTGTTTTGAAACAACATATGTAACAGAATTAGGCAGGAGAAATATTGACAATATTTCCAAAATGGGAATTGACCTTATACATTTCAAAAAGAATTATGACGTGTATAAAAAAATGGTAATAGAATCTTTCACCAGGGTGGGAGACGAAATGTGGCCAAACCATATCGGCATATTTACAATACCGGTAATGCTGGCGGTAAAATTTAATATACCACTAATACTCTGGGGAGAAAATTCTCAGCGTGAGTATGGCGGACCTCTGGAGGCATCACGTTCACCGATATTGAACAGGAGATGGCTGGAAGAGTTTGGCGGATTGCTGGGCAACAGGATACAGGATATGATTGGGGTAAGAGGCATAACGACCAAAGAACTTACGCCATATTTTTATCCTAGTGATGAAGAAATTGAAAGAGTGGGTGTACGTGGTTTGTTCCTTGGGCAATACTTTTTCTGGGATGCCCGCAAGCAACTGGAAATAATTTTAGCAGAAACGGATTTTGGAATTAAGGAAGATGGGCCGATTGAAGGCACATATACCAATTACGAAAACCTGGATGAAAAGCTGGTAGGATTGCATGATTACCTGAAATTTGT
>JBDSYV010000064.1:0-5766 GCA_040110925.1 Ferruginibacter sp.
AAGAGAAAAGTAGATAAAAAAGTCCAAAAATAAAAACCTTTTCAAACTAATTAATCAAAATGTATCACCAGAACATTTCAGCTTAAGATTTCTTTACTTCTTTTACCCATGCATCTTTGAGGGTTACCGTCCGGTTGAAAACAAGTTTGCCGGGATTGGATTCTTTATCCAGGCAAAAATATCCTTTGCGGATAAACTGGTAAGGTTGAGCAGGCGAAGCATTTGCTAGTGAAGGTTCCAGCATTGCATTATTTATTACCTGTAGTGAGTTAGGATTTATGAAGTCTTTAAATTCCCCTTCTGCTGCATTCATATCTTCTTTTGTAAAAAGCCTGTCGTAAAGTCTCACTTCTGCAGGTAATGCATGTGCAGCGCTCACCCAATGTATAGTTCCTTTTACAGCTATGCCACTGGTGTCGTGGCCGCTTTTACTTTCAGGAATATAACTGCAATGAACTTCAGTGATATTGCCATCGCTGTCTTTTATAAAATCATCACAGCGTACAATGTAGGCACTTTTCAATCGTACCATTTGGCCGGGAGCAAGCCTGAACCATTTTTTTGCAGGCGTTTCCATGAAATCTTCACGCTCAATCCACAATGTTTTACTAAAGGGAAGTGGCCTGGTATCTTCATGGTTATCCGGTTTGTTTTCACCGTGCAGCTCTTCAGTTTTGCCTTCTTCATAATTGGTAATCACCAGTTTTAACGGATCCAAAACTGCCATAACCCTGTTAGCAGATTTATTTAAATCTTCACGGATACAAAATTCAAGCAAACTAATATCAATGAGGTTATCTCTTTTGGCCACGCCAATTTTATCACAGAATTCGCGAATGCTTGCAGCCGTGTATCCTTTGCGCCGGAAGCCCGAAATTGTTGGCATGCGTGGATCATCCCAGCCAGTTACATAATTATCATTAACCAGTTGAAGCAGTTTTCTTTTACTCATTACTGTATAGCTCATATTGAGCCTGGCAAACTCGTATTGATGCGAAGGAAAGATTTCCAGCTTCTCAATAAACCAATCGTATAAAGGGCGGTGAGAAATAAATTCCAGCGTACAGATGCTATGGGTTATGTTTTCAATACTATCACTCTGGCCATGTGCAAAATCATACATTGGGTATATGCACCAGGCATCACCACTGCGGTGATGATGTGCATGTTTGATGCGGTAGATTATTGGATCACGAAGCAGCATATTTGGCGAAGCCATATCTATTTTTGCCCGAAGCACTTTTTCACCATCTTTATATTTTCCTGCCTTCATGCCAGAAAATAACTCAAGGTTTTCTGATATTGTTCTGCTGCGGAATGGGCTGTCTTTACCGGGCTCTGTTGGGCTCCCTTTTAATAATGCAATTTCATCAGCTGTGCTGTCATCTACATATGCAAGTCCTTTCTCAATAAGCGTAACGGCAAATACATAAATTTTTTCAAAATAATCTGATGTAAATAATTCGCTGGCCCAGGTAAAGCCAAGCCATTGAATATCTTCTTTTATACTGTTTACATATTCAGTTTCTTCCGTCAAAGGATTTGTATCGTCAAAACGAAGGTTTGTTGTACCGCCATATTTTAATGCAAGGCCAAAGTTGAGGCAGATACTTTTTGCATGACCTATATGGAGGTAGCCATTAGGTTCAGGTGGAAAACGGGTGATGATGGATTGGTATTTCCCCGACTTTAGATCTTCTTCAATAATTTCTTCAATAAAATTCAGGCTTTTTTCTTCGCTCATTACTAACTCTTTTTTTAAGATGGCAAAGGTAAGAATTATGAGCCGGGCTTGTGACCCCTTTCCCAATCTGTGGAATTATGCCGGAGATATTTACTGGTTAGTAATGAATATAATGTATGGAAATCTGAAATGAATTTAAGGCCCTTGTTTATTAGGTAAATAAATGAATCAGCACTAAACATCTAAACCCTAAACCTCTAAAATCGGTCCTAGGCTTTCCCCATCTTTCTTAAATAATTTGAATGCGAAGCTATAGCATCCCTCATCTTTCGGTATTCAATATATTTTACATTGAATTCGGCACAGGTTTTTTTAATGATCTTGCTGATGGCTGGATAGTGTACATGAGAAATTTTTGGAAACAGGTGATGTTCAATCTGGAAGTTTAAACCACCAACTAACCATGATATCAAACGGTTGCGGGTAGCGAAATTTGCTGTGGTTTCCACCTGGTGTATGGCCCATTCATTTTCTATTTTATTGCTATTTTCAAGTGGTGTAGGGAATGCCGTTTCTTCTACAGTATGTGCCAACTGGAAAACAATGCTTAAAATAAATCCGGCAAACATTGTAATGACTAAAAATCCTACGAGCCAGCTTACAAAACCAAGAATATAAATAGGTAAGGCAATCATCATAAAGGCATAGCCAACTTTAGCAGCCCAAAATGCAAAATGATCATAGGCACTCATTTTTTTAATAGGAACACTTCCCACTTTTTTCTTAAAATATTTATTGTAATCCGTTACGAATAACCAAACAAGTAATAGCAGGGTGTACAGGAACCAAACATAAATATGCTGAAAGCGGTGAATCTTTCTTTTCTTTTGGGTAGAACACATACGCAGCAATGGCTTTATTTCTATATCATCATCCACACCATCAATATTAGTGTAGGTATGGTGAATAATATTGTGTTTGTTATGCCACATGATGCCGCTGGCGCCAAGCATATTAATTGAGAATGTGGCTATTTTATTGGCCATCTTGCTATTGCTGAAACTGCCATGTGCTCCATCATGCATTACATTAAATCCTATGGCTGCTGTAAGGCCACCCATTAAAATACATTCAATAATAGCCACCCAGGCTACAGGAGTAAAAAACATCAGGTGAATATAAAGTGCGATATAGGTGGTCACTAGAAGCACAGCCTTCAGGTAAAGGGTATAATTGCCGGTGCTTTGTTTGTTATTTTCTGTAAAGTAATTGCTAACTCTGCGTTTGAGCTCCTGGTGAAAGGTAGAGCCCTGGGGATTCATGAATTTTGGTGTTTGCATTCTATTGGTATTTTAATATTGGTATTTTAAGAAATTTAATTATGTATTTTCAAGTATAAAAGCATCCATGTTCTGAACGCCTATCATTTTTTCTGTTATAAAACCTTCCGCATATTCAACGCCTATCATTTTTCCAAACATGCGGTAACGTCCTTCCACACTTTCTAAAAATCCTTTTGTAGAAATATAGGTTTGCGGGCCATCTGTTTTTCCGTTATAAAACTGGGTACTGTAAGCTTTTACCGAATCCATTTTTTTCTCAAACACTGCTGAAATATCCACAACAAAACTCGGATGTAAAAATCTATCCTGGATATAATGAAAAACATATTTAGGTCTCCATGCCCCCTGTTGTATTTCCCCGGAAAAAGTTTCAATTTTTGCCAGGCCAGATAAGAAAGCGGCTTCAGCTACCAGTTTTGCGCTTCGCCCATGATCAGGGTGTCTGTCTTCGGGAGCATTACATAAAATAATTTCTGGCTGATATTTACGAATAGCTTCAATTACTTTTAATTGATGTGCCTTATCATTCTGAAAAAAACCATCTGCAAACCCAAGATTTTCCCTGATATCAACTCCAAGAATTTTTGCAGCAGCAGCAGCTTCATCTTTTCTAATTTCTGCATTGCCCCTTGTTCCCAGTTCACCTGCTGTTAAATCAATAATGCCAGTCTTTTTGCCTTTCATTTTTTCCACCAGGAGTACCCCTGCTCCACCAAGTTCTACATCATCGGGGTGTACTCCAAATGCCAGTACATCTATCTTCATGCTTATCTATAAATAATTAAGGTTCAAAGGTAAGTTATTGAAGGCATAAGCTGTGCGCAAGTAAGTTAAAAAGTGAATATGTGTATAAATCCGGTAGGCTGAGTAAAAAGAGTATTTGGAATTTATAATTAGGCATACAATTCATTTATAAACTTTTAATCCATAATACTATTTACCATAAGCATATTATCTTTGCAAGCGCATGAAGATAAAATCATTCTTGGCAAAACCCTTCGCCAATTTTATATACAAGCAGGTTAAAAAAAGCATGGCCACTGCCGTCGCTGATCAGCTACAGGTATTTACCCAATTGATAAAATCAGCTGCTAATACTGAGTTTGGTAAAGCGCATAGCTTTAATGAGATAAAATCCTACCAAGACTTTATTCAGAAGGTGCCAATAAGGGATTATGAAAGTTTCATACCGTACATTGAAAAAATAAAGGAAGGAAAGCATAATGTTTTATGGAAAGGACAACCCATTTATTTTGCCAAAACCAGCGGAACCACCAGCGGTGTTAAATATATTCCCATAACTAAGGATTCTATTCCAAATCATATTAACACAGCCCGCAATGCATTGCTTTGTTATATGGCAGAGACCGGTAACAGCAAGTTTGCCAATGGTAAGCTAATCTTCCTGAGTGGTTCTCCAGAGCTTGAAAGAGTGGGAGGTGTTCCCACGGGCCGGTTAAGCGGTATTGTAAATCATCATGTTCCAAAATATTTACGGGCTAATCAACTGCCCAGCTTTGAAACGAATTGTATTGAAGACTGGGAACAAAAATTGGAAGCTATTGTTAAGGAAACGATAACTGAAAATATGACCCTTATCAGTGGCATTCCGCCATGGATGCAAATGTATTTTGACAGGTTGCAGGAAAAGTCGGGGAAGAAAATAGGGGAGTTGTTTCCCAACTTCAGCGTGATGGTGCAGGGGGGCGTAAATTTTCAGCCGTATAAAACAAAATTATTCGAAAGCATCGGAAGGCATGTGGATACGATAGAACTTTTTCCTGCAAGTGAAGGTTTCTTTGCTTTCCAGGATTCGCAGAAGGAAGAAGGCATGCTTTTAAATACTAATAGCGGGATATTTTTTGAATTTATACCGGTAGCAGAAATTAATAAGGACCAACCAACAAGACTCATGCTTAAGGATGTACAGGCCGGAGAAAATTATGCGCTTATCATCAGCAGCAATGCAGGCTTATGGGCGTACAATACCGGTGATACAATTAAGTTTGTAAGTACAGAACCTTATCGTCTTGTAGTAAGTGGCAGAACCAAACATTTTATATCTGCTTTTGGTGAGCATGTGATTGTAGAGGAAGTGGAAGCTGCCATGATGTATGCGGCAAGCGAAACCGGCTCAAGTATTACTGAGTTTACTGTTGCGCCAATGATAGCGAAACAGGATGGAAAAAGTTTTCATGAATGGTTTGTAGAATTTGAAAACACTCCAGCAAATATGCAGGTATTTTCAAAACTTATTGATGATAAGCTAAGAGAGAGAAATGTTTATTATGATGATCTCATTAGTGGTAATATTTTAGATCAACTTCACGTAACTCCTGTTCGCAAAAATGGATTTGTAGATTATATGAAAAGCATAGGCAAACTTGGCGGGCAAAATAAGGTGCCCAGGCTAAGTAATGACAGGAAGATTGCTGATGATCTTGGTAGATGGGCTATACCAGATTCTTAGATAATTGAAAAACCTTACTTAACTACATTGGCTTTGGCTTCTACAAATTTATTTTCCATAATTCCTCCGGAAGACTGGAAAGTATTGCCCTTTAACGTATGAGCAGCCCGCACATTATCTTCAAAACTTATGGACAGTTTATCTTTATTACTGTTTATAAATATGTTGTGTTCAATTAAAGAATATTGAGTTCCAAATAAATGAATTATCGGCTCAGCGTTACTGGTGCTGCTGTTGATAATGTTGTTTCCTTTAAAAGTTAACAATGG
>JBDSYV010000065.1:0-5171 GCA_040110925.1 Ferruginibacter sp.
CCTTGTAAGGTTGGGTCGTCAAACATGCGAATCAGGATTTGCGCTTTGTAAAAATCTTTGTCATCATGTATCCATAAGTCATCCGGAACTGAACCAGGTTCAAAGCTTACAATCACAGGTTTGAATCCTTCCAGCTTTATGCCCTTGTTTTGCGTAGCGCCAAAAACAAGTGGCTTGCCTTGCTCAAGAAATAAAGCTTCTTCAGGCTTTGAAGATTTTTCTGTAAATATTTCAAAAGCACCATCATTAAAAATGTTACAGTTCTGGTATATCTCCAGGAATGAAGTGCCTTTATGAGCCTGTGCACGCAAAAGCATAGCCTGCAAGTGTTTTGGGTCACGGTCCATGCTGCGGGCTATAAAGCTTGCATCTGCGCCCATGGCCAGCGCCAATGGATTAAAGGGATGGTCAATACTTCCAAAGGGTGTGCTTTTCGTTATCTTTTTTTCTTCTGAAGTTGGTGAATACTGTCCTTTGGTGAGCCCGTAAATCTGGTTATTGAACAGTAAAATATTTACATCAAAATTGCGGCGAAGCAGGTGAATGGTATGATTGCCCCCAATACTAAGCCCATCTCCATCGCCAGTTACAATCCATACACTCAGTTCCGGCCTGGCAGCTTTTAGCCCGCTGGCCACTGCTGTTGCCCTTCCATGAATGCTGTGCATGCCATAAGTATTCATATAATAGGGAAACCGGCTGCTACAGCCTATCCCGGATACAATCACAATATTTTCTTTTGGGATACCAAGCGTGGGCATCACTTTCTGCACTTGTGCTAATATTGAATAATCGCCACAACCCGGGCACCAGCGTACTTCCTGGTCAGTGGCAAAATCTTTGGCAGTTAGTGCTGGTTTTTCTACTGTTTCAGTTTGCATATAATAAGTATTGTAACAAAGTTATTAAATAGATGTGTAGAAATGCTGTTATTTTTAAGGGGAAAAAACAGAATGAGTATCCAGGAATCATACAATGAGTGGGCTGACCAATACGATAGCAATCAAAACAAAACACGTGACCTTGAGGCAATTGCATTAAGAGAGAGCCTGAAGGAAATTTCATTTGAATCATGCCTTGAAATTGGATGCGGTACCGGAAAAAATACTGAATGGCTGCAACAAAATTCAACAGCACTTAAGGCTGTAGATTTTTCTGAGGGCATGCTTAAAAGGGCCAGGGAGAAAATTACAGCCTCACATGTTCAATTTGTACAGGCCGATATTACCAAGCCATGGGATTTTGCTATACCTCCTCATTATGATTTAATAACCTTCAGCCTGGTGCTTGAGCATATTGAAAATCTTGATTTCATTTTTCAACAGTCGGCGGCTGTGCTAAAAAAAGGAGCCTGTATGTATATTGGAGAATTACATCCTTATAAACAATACGCCGGCAGCAAGGCCAGGTTTGAAACCAGTGATGGCACACATGAACTGAGATGCTATACTCACCACATTTCCGATTTTTTAAAGAGCAGTCGTAATCATGGACTTGAACTTATGGAAATAAAGGAATTCATCGATGAGGAAACAGGAACACCGAGAATTTTGGTTATGGTTTTTGAAAATCATTCAGCAGCCAATGATAATGGTGACTTTTATAGAAAAAAACTTTCTTAGTGAAGAAATGTAGCAGGTATCTAAACAAACAAGTCATTATACAACTTTCCTCCTGGCGTTACACTATATTTTTCAAGGTCTGTAATACCTTCTTCTGCAAGTACCTGTTCATCAATAAAGGTATTACCTGTGCATTCTGCTGACGGCCTGCTAAGAATAGCAAAAACAGCATCAGCCATAATCTCGGGAGTACGGCTCATCTTTATCAGGGCATCGCCGCCAAGTAAATTTTGTACTGCTGCCGTGGCAATAGTAGTCCGTGGCCAAAGTGCATTTGATGCAATACCATATTTTTTCAATTCTGCCGAAAGGCCAAGGGCAATCATACTCATATTGTATTTACTCATGGTATAGGCAAGATGATTGCTGAACCATTTTAAATCCATATTAATTGGAGGCGATAGGGTAATGATATGTGGGTTATTGCCTTTCTTTAAAAAAGGAATACATGCCTGGGAAACAAAGAATGTTCCCCGGACATTTATATTATACATCAAATCAAAACGCTTAGGTTCAGTTCGTTCAGTATTGCTGAGGCTTATGGCCGATGCGTTGTTGATAAGTATGTCTATTCCACCAAAATGAGCTGCAGCTTTTTCCACGACTTCCTTTACCTGTTCTTCATTTCTGATATCGCATTGTAATGGCAGGGCTTTTCCGCCTGCAGCTTCTATTTCTTCGGCAGCAGAATAAATTGTACCGCCAAGCTTAGGATTTTCTTCAGTTGATTTTGCAGCAACAACAATATTAGCGCCAGCAGCAGCAAGTTTTAATGCCATTGCTTTTCCTATTCCCCTGGATGCTCCGGTAATAAAGGCTGTCTTGTTTTTAAAATCCATAAGCAATTAGTTTTTAGTAACAACAAATTCGGGGTGTAATGGTTTATCTTTTTTGTAAAAGCATTTCTTAATATCAGGCAGTAAGCGTTGTTTCATGCGTAATGTTTGTATTAAGCAATTTGCTTATGATGCAATTTTCTTTAGCATCCTTTACTACAGCATCAAATTGCTCTTTAGTTATTCCTGGCACTGTAGCTTTTACTGTTAAATGCGATCCCGTAATACTACCATCAACTAAATCAATATCACAGCGGGATTCTATTTCATCTGCGGTAAAGCCTGCGGCATTTAATAAAAAACTTATTTTCATGGTAAAGCATCCTGCATGTGCTGCTGCTATCAATTCTTCAGGATTGGTGCCCACGCCGCTTTCAAACCTGCTTAGGTATGAATATTGTGTTTTGTCAAGCGTTGTGCTTTGTGTTGTAAGGTGGCCAGTGCCTTCTTTTCCAGTACCGTTCCAAACGGCTGTTGCATTTCTTTTCATGTTTATGTTTTATTTTTTTTAAAATTGATAATTTTATTGACTGGTCGAGGGTGCGCTGGTTCTTTTTACTTTTCTTTCCAGCTTCTGTGGAATAATGAATAAGGACAAAACAACCAGGTAAATGCCATATGCAATATAAACAGAAATTGGCGCCGATAGAATGGCAATTATATTTAAAACAATGGCGATAATATTTTTTGAAAGCCCATCATTTATTGAATCACGGGTCAAAGTTTCATCCGCAAGTTTTGCTTTAAAATGAGAATAACGCCTCACAAGGAACGCTGCCAGAGAACACATCATCAACACTACTCCCAGGCTCATAGCTGCCATTGGTACATAAGGGTGATCTCCAACCATTATGATAGGGAAGGGTAGCATGGTTATCCAGAAAAGAAGATGAAGATTCAACCAGAGCAATTTATTATTTACTTCTTTGATGGAATGGTATAGCTGGTGGTGATTCATCCAGAATACTGATATGAATGCAAAGCTGAATGCAAATGCAATGACGTTGGACGCAGAGTGCAATAACTCCCTCCAATTTTGTTGCAGTGTAGCTTCATCGGTAAATTTTGGTACCCTGAACTGGAATGCGATAAGTGTGATCACAATGGCAAAAACGCCATCGCTGAATGCTTCCAGCCTGTTTGTCGGTATAAAAAAATGTTTGCTGATTAATTAATTATTTAAGATGATAATAACTGTTGATTTTTGTGTCTTAGTTTAACCCGGCTATGGGTTTATTCTGCATTATTTTTTCAATACTTTCAATAACATCTGAGGTTATTAAAGGCAGAGCATCTAATGCTTTAAGGTTTTCGGTAAGCTGTTGTTTTTTGGTAGCGCCAAGAATTACTGTGCTCACATTGGGATTATGCAAACACCAGGCTATACTTAATTGCGCAGTACTAATGCCAAGTTTTTCTGCAAGTGCCGAAAGTTTTTTTACTTTCTTTAATTTTTCATCTGTAACCCAGCGTTCCTTGAGCCAGTCGAAGCCAGCCAGGGCAAACCTGCTGTTCTTTGGAATGCCATCATTGTATTTTCCACTTAGTAAACCTGCGGCAAGCGGGCTCCATGTAGTGGTGCCAAGGCCTACATTTTTGTATATTTCAAAATAATCCTGCTCTACTTTTTGTCGCTCAAATAAATTGTATTGCGGTTGCTCCATGGTAGGGCCAATGAGTTTATATTTTTCTGCCACCCTATGCGCTTCCATTATTTCTACCCCGCTCCACTCGCTGGTGCCCCAGTAAATAATTTTTCCTTGTTGTAATAAATGGTTCATTGCCCAAACCGTTTCTTCAATGGGTGTGTTGGTATCGGGCCGGTGACAATAAAATAAATCGAGATAGTCCAGTTGCAGTCTTTGCAAGGCTTCATTGCAGGCTTCCATTAAATGCTTGCGGCTGTTACCGGTTTGGTTTGGTTTGTTTTCTTTACCCCTCCAGCCAAAATATGCCTTTGAAGAAATGATATAAGAAGTTCGGTCCCATTTCATTTTTTTGAGAATGCGGCCCATCATTTTTTCACTTTCGCCCAGCGCATATACTTCTGCATTATCAAAAAAATTAATACCGTTATCATAAGCCTGTTTCATAAGGCTTGCTGCTACTGTATCATTTATTTGTTTGCTAAAGCTAACCCAGCTTCCAAAAGAAAGGGTGCTAACCTGCAACCCTGATTTGCCTAACCTGCGGTATTCCATAATGTTATTAATTAGTAACCAAAGTTACCATAACAATGCCAAAGGAAATTTGTTGACAAGAGTTTCTAACGGAGTTAGGGAAACTGATTTCCCGCTACTTTAATTATACCAGTGGGATGTATGATTTTATACTCCTTAAAATCCTGCCGGGCCTCCATTCCTATTCCATTAAGGATTTGCGTACGGGTACGTATGCGTACAGGCTTGTCAGTATAAAATTCCTTATTGGTCCGGTTGCGGTTCCAATAAATTTCATCGCAATAGAGCGTATCTCCTTTTATATTTCTAATCTGCACACTATCCCTGATATAAACAATTTCCTCTGACTCTTTATACTTTGCATATAAGCCCGTGAGCGTACTTTCCTGTATGCCTGCTTCATTATAAAAAAGCACTTTAAGCGTTTTTGGAAATTCTAGATAGGGAATGCTATCCTGCACCCTTAGCATAAGTGGTGATGTGAGTACTGCTTTTGGCCTGCCTCCGTTTGTGAAATTTACTTTTACATTTAC
>JBDSYV010000066.1:0-5727 GCA_040110925.1 Ferruginibacter sp.
GTTAATTTCTTTTTGAATGCAATCGGCACCAAGATTGCCGATGATCTGTAACTTAATCATAACATTGTTTTTTTAAATTATTAATCGATGTATCTGTTTGCTAATGTAATGATGAATAAATCCACAAATTGTTTGGAGGCTGAAAACTTATTGACATTAAAGCAACAACCCAAAAAAATCTAATTCATTTTCTTTTTTAAACTACTTACCTGCCCTTGCAAGTTGGTTACAAGGTTGGCAAGGGCATCCATATCCCATCGTTGTTGTTGTACTACCTTCCCAATCACTACCTGCGCCTGCCATAATTCCAAAACATCTTCAGTATTTACCTGGTAGGGCTGATAAACCGGGTTATCACTTACAAGGGTAAGCTTATTCTTTGCCCGGTTATTTTTTACTACTCTTTTATAAACGATACCTTCATTACGGCTTATAACTATAAAAGGCATGTTGTTTTTCACTTCATCTACATTGGCAACTTTTTCACCTACTATAATGCTACCGCTTGGTGTAGGAAGCATACTATCTCCTATAATTTCAAAAGCACGATAGTTTCCCCCACTTAGCATAGGCAATGTGAACGTATTTAGTTCATCTATAAACTCGCTATCTGCATAACCTGCCAGGTAACCTGCAGCAGCTTTTACAGGCACAAAATGAATGATATTCCTGTCAGCGCTCATCATTTTTTGCTGCCGCCGTTTCATCAGGTAACTGCTGCCTGTATTGGATAAGTCCTTCAGCAATAATTCATCAAGGGTAAGTTTAAAAATATCAGCTACCATCTCCAACACATCTAGCCGGGGATCAGCACGTTCTTCTTCGTAAGCACCAATGAGGGAGCGCTTGATATTAAGTTTAGTAGCAAAATCTTCTTGCGTCCAACCTCGCAATTTGCGTAAGTATTTCAGATTTAATCCTGCAGTGCTCATAGTTAAACTAATTTGATTAGTACAAATATACTAATTTATTTAGTTTGTCAAATTATTTTCGAATATTTTTTTTAATCCTGTTATAAGCAACTGCTTATTTTTGCTGCAAATTAATTTTATGCAATCAGTATTAGTTTTTCATAATCTCCTTAGGTGGGCAGTATTATTGTTTGGTTTATGGACCCTTATCAATGCCTTAAGCGGTGTAATAAGCAAACGTTTGTATTCCTCCAATGATAACCGTAGCAACTTGTTTTTTATGATTTCATGTGATATACAATTATTGATGGGCCTTATTTTGATTTTCAGTAAAAGCTGGTTCGATAAAATAAAGGGTGGCATGGGTAACCTGATGCATAACCCTTATGACAGGTTCTTTACCGTGGAACACGCAGGAATGATGGTTGTTGCCTGGATATTAGTGCATGTTGGCCGTTCTTCTGTAAAAAGGGCACTAACAGATAATGCCAAACATAAAAAGATGCTCATATTTTTTGGGCTGGCATTTTTAATCATTATCATTTCCATACCCTGGCCTTTCAGGGAACTGGTTGCAAGACCATGGTTCAGGTGGTATAATTAAACAAATAATTTAATGGCAGTAAAAAAAGAAAAACCGGTTATTTTAATTACTAATGACGATGATATAACTTCTCCCGGTATAAGAAGCCTTGTGGAAGCTGTGAAAGACCTTGGAACTGTTGTAGTAGTAGCGCCGGACAGACCACAGAGCGGAATGGGACATGCTATTACCATTGGGGCTCCCCTTCGTCTGAACAGGATGAATTTATTTGGCGATATTGAAGCCTGGCAAACCAGTGGCACACCCGTGGATTGTGTTAAACTGGCTGTGGATAAAGTGCTTCACCGCAAACCAGACCTTTGCCTTAGTGGTATTAATCATGGCGCAAATCATTCGATAAATGTAATTTATAGCGGAACAATGTCTGCAGCAATGGAAGCATCAATTGAGGGTATACCAAGCATAGGTTTTTCATTATTAGATTATAGTTACGAAGCAGATTTTACAGCATCTAAACAAATCGTTCATAAAATAGTGTCCGGCATCCTGGGCAAAAAATTAGATAAGCATTTCCTCCTGAATGTTAATATTCCTTCGGTGCCCCCGGATAAAATTAAAGGCATTAAATTATGCAAACAGGCTTATGCCAAATACGAAGAAGACTTTACCGAAAGAGTGGACCCTCATCATAAAAAATATTACTGGCTCACTGGTGAATTTAAAAACTTTGATAAGTCGAAGGATACGGATGTATGGGCATTACAACATAATTATGTGAGTGTTGTACCGGTGCAGTTTGACCTTACAAATTATGCGTTGAAAGAAAAACTGGAAAAAATTAAACTCTTCAAATGATTTTTAAAAAAGACAATTTTATGCTGGGGATCATTCTGGGCACTCTTGCTCCAATTCTTGGTATAATCTTATTCAAATTGTATAAGTTTGGAATATTCACCTGGAAGGAAACCCTGCAATTCATGATAGTGGAACCAGGCTATAAAACCTTGTCTGTTGCCCTTAGCCTTTCACTCCTGCTCAATGCTTTGTTGTTTACCATTTATATTAACACAAACCGTGATCATACAGCAAAAGGCATATTTGTTACCACCCTTATTTATGGTCTCTTTGTTTTATCAATAAAAACCTTTGCATAGATTCTTAACAGGTTATTGATTTTTAATTAGCGCAACCTTAACAGAGATGTTTATAATTATGATGGAAATTTGTATCTGAAAATCGCATACAACTTTTTCTCATAAGCAGTTAGTTTTGGTAAACGGAGCCCTTATTCTTAGGGGCTCTTCTTTTTTTAAAGCGTAGGAAAAAGACTATCTACAAACTGTGATTTATCAAAAATCAATAAATCCGTCATCTTCTCTCCAACACCTATAAATTTAACGGGGATATTAAAAGTATGAGCAATGGCAAGAACGACACCTCCTTTTGCTGTACCATCTAATTTTGTTATTGCTAAGCCAGTTACTTCAGTAGCTACGGTAAAATGTTTGGCCTGTTCCAATGCATTTTGCCCTGTGCTCCCATCAAGTACTAGCAATACCTCATGTGGTGCTTCGGGTATCACTTTTTGAATCACTCTTTTTATCTTGGTCAGTTCATCCATCAGGTGAAGCTTATTATGCAGCCTTCCAGCAGTGTCTATTAATATTACGTCAGAGCCTCTTGCCAAGCCACTTATCACTGTATCATAAGCCACAGAAGCAGGGTCGCTGCCCATTTCTTTTTTTACAATAGGCACCCCTGTTCTTTCGCTCCAGATAGTAAGCTGGTCCACCGCTGCTGCACGAAAAGTATCAGCAGCTCCCAGTAAGACAGATTTGCCAGCCTTAGAAAAATTATGGGCAAGTTTACCAATAGTTGTAGTTTTACCCACACCATTTACGCCCACAACCAAAATAATGTGCGGCTTATGGGCTGCTGGTAATTCATAATCACTATAACTGGTATCACCTGGTGCGGATACCAAAAGATTTTGAACTTCTTCTTTTAAAATATCATTCAATTCTGCGGTATTCAGGTATTTATCTTTCGCTACCCGTGCCTCAATATTATCTATAATTTTTACCGTGGTTTCAATACCCACATCAGCACTCACAAGGGCATCTTCAAGGTTGTCCAGTACTTCTTCATCTACTGTGCTTTTACCAGCAATAGCCTTGCTTAATTTACCCAGGAATCCATCCCGGGTTTTCTGCATACCAGTATCAAGGGTCTCCTGTTGCTGTTTTTTACCAAAGAGTTTATCAAAAATGCCCATTGCCCTTTTATTAAATTATGGAAAATTGAATTCCGAAAATAAAGAAAGCCTCCCGATACACCAGGAAGCTTTACAATAAATATTTAGTGAGCATTAGCTGCCCAGATATTCTTTGATTTTATCTTTATGTATTATTGCTTCCTTAAAAGTATATGCGCCAGTTTTAGGACTACGCAAAGTGCGAATTACTTTACTCCAGTTTTTAGCTTCGGCTGCTGCCTTCTGGTCTTTTGTTTTAATCGCGGTTTTAGCTGCTTTTGCCATTGTATTAATTTGAAAATTTGAAAATTAGACAATTTGAAAATGTTATTTGCATTGAGCAATTTTCACATCTTCACACTTGCACATTATTACTTAATTTCTTTATGAACCGTAACTTTTTTAAGAATAGAATTAAATTTCTTAAACTCCAGACGCTCAGGAGTATTCTTTTTGTTTTTGGTAGTGATGTAACGGCTTGTACCGGGCTGTCCGCTGGTTTTATGCTCCGTACATTCTAAAATTACCTGAACCCTGTTTCCTTTCTTTGCCATTTTTAATATTTTTTTATTTTGAAACCTTCTTTCTCCTCCCTTTGGGGGAGGTGGGGAGGGGCTTAGATTTTTGCTCCGGCAGCACGCATTTCTTTAACTACTGTAAATAAACCATTCTTATTAATGGTCCTGATACCTTCGGTTGATAATTTTAAAGTAACCCATTTATCTTCTTCTGCAAGAAAATAACGCTTGGTTTGAAGGTTGGGTAAAAACCTGCGTTTTGTTTTAATATTAGAATGTGAAACCTTGTTTCCGGTGATGGGTTTCTTCCCTGTAAGTTGACATACTCTGGCCATGATCTCTGTTTTTTTGTCCCGATTTTTTCGGGAGGCGAAGGTAGGGATTTATTATAGAATAATTGCAGCGGATTTAAGTTTTTTTGTATTTTTTGATACTTATTCTTTTGTTCTGGGCTAATAATGATGCCCTTAAAGGAATTTTTCTTAAAAATTGAATATTTACCTACTTTAGTTATGCTATAAATATTAAAATATGATATCACATATTGTAAAAACAACCAGGGTGGAAATGATGCATTTTGACGCAGAAATTGACAATCACCATTTACTAATGGATGATGGTGAAAAATCAATTGGCCCCAGCCCTAAAAGGCTTATGCTGGCAGCCCTTGGTGGATGTACAGGCATGGATGTGGTATCAATCTTAAATAAGATGAAAATTAGTTTTTCTCATTTCAGTGTGGAAGCTGAAGCCACCCTAAAAGAGCAGTATCCTAAAATTTACGAGAAAGTTTTACTCACTTACCGGATAAAGCTGGATAGTAAAAACCATGCAAAAATGGAAAAGGCAATAAAATTATCCCAGGATAAATACTGCAGTGTAAGCGCTATGTTTAAAGCTTTTGCCACATTGAGTACCCAAATTGAATATTTATAATTTCCTGTTTTTAAATACACTTATCATTTGCAGAAAAATGGCAAGCAAAATGAGACCCAGGCCTATATAAAACTGATTATGCAGCATTTTGTTTTCCTGGAAAAAGATAAAAGCCAGTATAATCCCATATACCGGTTCAAGATTATAAGTGAGGTTTGCTGTAAAAGCAGATATTTTTTTCAGGGCACTAAGTTGAAGATTAAAAGCCAATACCGTGCATAGCACTGCTAATATTATAAGCCATAGCCAATCTGAAAGCGTGGGTAAAAAATATGAAGCCGGAAATTGGGTAAGATAAAACGGCAATATTATACTTAGCATCAGCAAGCCTCCGCCTAACTCATATAATGTTAGTGTACGTGCATTAAATCTCTTTAATAACTGCTTATTGAAAATAGGAAACAAGGCACTGCCAAAGGCTGAAATAATCCCGAAAATAATGCCCAGCTTATACTGTGGATGAAAATCGAAAATAATATAAATACCCGCCATGGCAAGCAGTCCCAGGCCGAACTCAAACCAGATTATTTTACTGCGAAGAATAAATGGCTCAAGTAATGCAGT
>JBDSYV010000067.1:0-3156 GCA_040110925.1 Ferruginibacter sp.
ATGTTTTCTGCCTGTGTTATTACTGTAACAGCACCTTGTGCCGGCGCAGGAAGCATCCAGTCCAGTTCAATAGCAGATTTGGGCCTCAGGTTAATTCTTTCCAGGCCAGCTGCAGCAAAGATGGCACCGTTCCAGTTGCTGTCTTTTACTTTCTGCATTCTTGTATTTACATTTCCCCTAAGGTTTTCAATTACATGCTTTGGATAGCGATGCAGCCATTGTGCCTTGCGCCGGATGCTGCTTGTGGCGATTATAAGAGCTTTGTTAAGTATTGGATTATCGAACTGGTCAATAGTGATTGGGTCATTGGTCAATTGTTTAATGTCCATTGTCAATTGAGTATTGTGAATTGCCAGTTGTTTATTGTCCATTGCCAATTGCCTATTGTCAACTGCCAGTTGCTCATTCCAATCATTGAGTACAAGCAAATCTTTATAATTGCCTCTCTTTAAAACGGCTGCAGTGGTAAGGCCGGCAGGTAATTTCGTAGGCACATCTTTTAATGAATGAACGGCTATATCTATTAGTTTATTCAACAATGCGATATCAAGGCTGCGGGTAAATATGCCTTGCACGCCCATTTCATACAATGGTGTTTGCAAGTCAATATCACCTTCACTTTTAATAAATACCAGTTCTGAGGCATAGCCATTTTCTTTCAGCAGGTTTTGCACAAGCGTAGCTTGCCAGATAGCCAATTCGCTTTCTCTTGTTCCTATTTTAATGATGGATTGCATTTGCTAATTTACCGAAGCGTTAATAAAATCGTTGAGGGCATTTATATATTGGCACCCTGGATTGTTATTAGTACGCAATTTTATAGCCATACCATTTACCATTTTCTGTATCTGTTGTTCAGAAGTAGTACCTGTTGATAAAAACCGGGAGGTAAAAATATTATTATCTATTGTATTGGCTACATATAATTGTTGTAACTGGTATTTAACAGCTTTAAGTACAGGAGCATGCCTGCGCAACTCATGCCATTCTTCCAATGCAGTTAAATGTTCCTCAATAATGACCTTAGCTTTGGGTACTTCCTCTTTTCTTTTTAAAAGTGTTTCATCTTTTATACGGCTAAGTTCATCAACATTTATCAACATTATCCCTTCAAGACTTTTAACTGCCTGGGCAATATTGCAAGGCACAGATAAATCAATCAGTAACTTTTCAGTATTTGCTTTAAGATGATCCAGGTTTATTATCGGTTCAGTGGCATTGGTAGCTACCACAATTACATCGGCCTTATCAATGCAGGCTTGCAGGTTTTCCATTTCATCATATTGCAGGTGAAATTGTTCTGCAAGAAAGATGGCTTTTTCATTACTACGATTTAGCAGGGTAATATTATTTCCGGGCAGATAATCAACAATATTCTTGCAAGTATTACTTCCTATTTTACCAGTGCCGATAATGAGAATATTTTTGTTGCAGGTATCATTAAACGATTGCTTAATATATTGTACTGCTGCAAAAGAAACAGAGACTGTGCCAGCACTGAGACTTGTTGTTGTCTTAATCTTTTTTGATGCCTGCATAGCTTCATTGAGCATGCGTTCAAGATAAGAACCCAGGCAATTATTTGTTTTTGCAAATTTGACTGCCTGTTTTAACTGACCCATTATTTCATAATCGCCCAGGATTTGTGAATCAAGACCGGCAGCTACATGAAATAAATGTGTAATGGCTTCAGTGCTTTGTTTGGTATATGATATTGAGGTAAACTCTTCATAACTCCCTTCAGTAACTGTGCATACCAGCCGGGAAAGCGCTTCGCTATTAGCAGCAAAACCATATATCTCCATTCTGTTACATGTAGAAAGCACAAAAAATTCGGTAATGCCGGATTGTTCAGCAGTTTCAATTAACCGGATATATTGCTCATGATTTACAGAAAACCTGCCACGAATAGCCGCTTCGGTCTTTTTGTAATTTATCCCGGTTACATAAAAATCTGAAAAACTTCTGCTGTTATCAACTCGCATTATTTAATTCTTTTTATCAATAGCAAAATTACCGGCATGCTTTTGAGGATGCTAATTTCTCTGTCATTACACTGTCATTTCTATTTATGATTTTAATAAGTGGTCATTATGATGTAGGTCATTTTTGAAAAACTTATGGCGGTCAAAAACTTTACAGCAATACATTTGCAACATATTCTTAAAATGATGAATAAAAAGAAGAGCGCTATTTTACTAATGAATCTTGGTTCGCCGGACAGTACTTCAGTAAAGGACGTAAGAAAATACCTGAATGAATTTTTAATGGATAGTCGCGTCATTGATATTCCTTACCTGGCCAGGGTCTTACTGGTACAGGGCATCATTGTACCTTTTCGTGCGCCCAAATCTGCTGAGGCTTACAAAACCATTTGGACAGAAAAAGGCTCACCACTTGTTGAGCATACCCGGCAATTGCAAATTGCTTTGCAGCAATTAATAGATGAACCTGTGGAAATTGCCATGCGTTATGGTAACCCAACTCCAAAGGTTGCATTTGAAAATATATTAAAGCGATTACCCGAAGTAGAAGAAGTTATTGTAGTGCCTTTGTATCCGCATTATGCTATGTCATCATACGAAACGGCAGTGGAACATGCAAAAAAAGTACACCTGGAAAATAAATATGGCTTTGCATTGAAATTTGTTCCGGCCTTTTATAATGATGAAAATTATATCAATGCGCTTGCTGGAAAGATCGGCCCTTATTTACAACAGTCTTATGATAAAATTTTGTTCAGCTATCATGGTATTCCTGCAAGACATTTAAAGAAAACCGATCCTACAGGTTGCCATTGCATGATGAAAGATGATTGTTGTGATATGGCTTCACCAGCACATGCCACCTGCTATCGTCACCAGGTTTTTACAACGACAAAACTGGTAACTGAAAAATTAAATATTCCAAAAGGTAAATACAGTATTTCTTTTCAATCAAGGTTGGGCAAAGGATGGCTGGAACCATTTACTGATATTCGCCTGCAGCAGCTGCCCGGTGAAGGGATAAAAAAATTATTAATTCTATGTCCTGCATTCATTAGTGACTGTTTAGAAACGCTGGAAGAAATAGAAGAAAGGGGAAAAGAAATTTTTATGAACGCAGGAGGAGAAAGTTACCATATGATTCCCTGTCTGAATGAGGACCCGCAGTGGG
>JBDSYV010000068.1:0-11947 GCA_040110925.1 Ferruginibacter sp.
GGTACGGCGCCCTGCACAAATATTACTTTTCCCTCATGCCTTGCAAGCGCTTTTCCTTCGGCTGCATATCCTGTTATTAAAACATCCTGCAGTTGTATATTTTTATTTTTTTTTGCCACGCCGCAAAATTAGGGCTAATAGGTTAAGTGCAGCTTGTTAAGAATTTGTAATTTTTAAGTCATGCAATGGTGGTTAAATGCTTTACTGATATACATTTTAAATACATTTGCCCATCATTATAACTATGAGAAGTTTTCTATCCTGCTTTTTAATATTACTGTTTAGTTTTGATGCGTTATCGCAGGGCTACCAGGTTACATTAAAAAGTAATTTTAAATCCGGTACGGCCTACCTTACTTATCACATGGGGGAGAATTTTAATATTCAGGATTCTGCCCAGGTAAATAAAGTTGGCGTTGCCATATTTAAAGGCCCAAAAAAATTGCCTGGAGGTATTTATGCCATCGTTTTTCCGGGGAAAAAATTTACAGCAGATTTTTTAATGGATAAGGAGCAGGTGATTTCCATTGTTGCAGATACGGCGCATTTGCAGAATATGGCTGTTACAGGTTCTCCTGCAAATAATTTATTTAAGCAATACCAGCAATACGTTTCGCAAAAAGGACTTCAACTAAGTGCTGAAAGAAATGCCTACATGACTTCCCAATCCGGCAAAGATTCTGTTTTACATGAAGCTAATTACAACCGGCTGAATACAGAGTTGAATAATTACCGCAAAGACCTGGTAAAAAATAATCCAGCCTCTTTGATGGCCGTATTGCTGAATGCCATGAGAGATCCAGCATATCCTGCACGTGTGCCCAGAACTTATGAAGACTCGATAGACAATTATAATTTTTATAAAACACATTACTGGGATGGTATAAGTTTCAGGGATGACAGGATTATTCGCACACCATTTTTTCTTCCCAAATTGCAGCGTTATTATCGTGAAGTATTACCACAGTCTTCCGATAGTATTATTAAAGACGCTGACTTTAAATTGTTACTTGCACGCACAAGCCCAGAGATGTTTAAATTTTTATTGAACTGGCTTACGGATGAATATTTTAATCCGAAATATATGGGACAGGATGCAGTGTTTGTTCACCTTTTCGAAAAATACCATAGTAAAGGATTAAGCCCATGGCTCAATGAAAAACAAATGGAAACTATTACACGCAGGGCCTATATGCAAATGAGCAACCTTGTAGGAGAGCAGGCAGCCAATCTTGAAATGCTGGACAGGAATGATAAACCTGTAAATTTATATGAGACCAATTCAGAATACACAATAGTTTTATTCTGGGACCCTACTTGTGGTCATTGCAAAGAAGAACTCCCCCGGATAGATTCAATTTACCGTGCGGTATGGAAACAGGAAAATGTGAAAATATTTGCTGTACTTACGGAAAATACAAAGCCGGAATGGATAAAATATATTGATGAACATCAGATTGGGGATTGGATACATGCCTACCAGACAAAGGAAATGGAGCAGGCCATTGCTGCATCCCAGCGTCCTGGCTTCAGGCAGTTATATGATGTTACGATGACACCCATTCTTTACCTGTTGGATAAAAACAAACGCATTATTGCAAAAAAACTTACCTGGCAGCAATTGAACGATATGCTGAAAGTAAAAACAGACCAGGCTAAAACAAAATCTTAAATACTAAACCTGCTATGAAGAAGTTTTACATTTCATGCCTGATGATTTCTTTGGGCTCTGTTGCCTGCTCCCAAACACTGATTAGTTATGGTAGTAACAACATTTCAAAAGATGAGTTTTTAAGGGCTTATAATAAAAATAAGACCACTGTAACTGATAAGGAAAAGGCGCTAAGAGAATACGTGGATTTATACAGCAACTTTAAGTTAAAAGTAAGAGCAGCACAGGAGCTGAGGCTTGATACTTTACCCCAGATAAAAAATGATATAGAGAATTTCAGGAACCAGATAATGGAGACTTACCTGAGTGATGACAAGGGATTGCAAAAGTTGATAGACGAAGGATTTTACCGAAGCGGTAAGGATTTGCATGTCCTTCATTTTTCAATACCTGTACCAGAAAATGAAGATAGCAGCAAGGCATTGCTGGCTGCAAAAGCGGTTAGCTTATCCCTTAATAGCGGTGTAAATGATTATGCAGGAATGGCCAAAGAAATGAGTGATAAATATACGCAGGTAAAACAAACTGATATGGGTTATATCACTGCCTTTACATTGCCATACCAGTATGAAACACTTTTGTATAATACTAAACCAGGTAAGGCTACAGAGCCTTACAGGACAAAAACCTCATGGCATGTTTTTAAAGTGCTGAATGAAAGACCTAATCCCGGAAGGTGGAAAATAGCGCAAGTGTTATTTGCATTTCCCCCAGATGCTACACCTGAATTAAAAGAAAGTATAGGTAAAAAGGCAGATGAAGTATATGCATTGCTTTTGAAAGGCGATGACTTTGGAAGTATTGCGAAACAATATAGCGATGATAAAATAACCTATCTGACGGGAGGAGAGTTACCCGAATTTACTACCGGTAAATATGCTGCGGATTTTGAAAAAGAAGTATTTAAACTTAAGACTGATGGAGAATTTAGTAAGCCCTTTACTACAGCATTTGGTTATCATATTATTAAGCGCATAAAGCTGCAACCTGTAATTACCAATAGTCTAGATCCGACTGCAATGTATGAGATGAAACAAAAAATTTTGCAGGATGCAAGGATAAATATTGAAAGAGAAAAATTTGCACAAGAGTTATTGGTGAAACTCGGATATAAAAAAACCGGGCTGGTAAAAGATGCAGATATATTCCGCTATGCAGACAGTATTTTGAAAAATCCGGATCTAAACCGGGTAAAGAATTTTCCTATCAGCAATAAGCCCATCATCAGTTTTAAAAATGAAACTTTAAAGGGAGAAGATTGGCTAAAATACGTAAGCAATTATAAAACAACACCTGAACAATACAACAGTGAACCTGCATCATTTCTATGGGATAAGTTTGTACGTAATGCTGCTGTAAATAATTATAAGAAAAACCTGGAGTTGTATAATGCAGATTTTAATTTTCAGATGCAGGAATTCAGGGAAGGAAATATGCTGTTTGAGATTATGGAACGTAATGTATGGAACAAGGCTTTTACAGATTCAGTGGGATTGCTGAAAATGTATAATTCCAATAAATCAAATTATAAATGGAGCACCAGTGCTGCAGTAGTAATGGTAAATGCTGCATCTGCAACTTTGGCAAACGATGTTTTGGAACAGATGAAAAATGGCGTAGCCCTGAAAACAATAATTGAAAAACATGCCAATGAAGTGCAGGCTGATAGCGGCCGTTTTGAATTGTCGCAAATAGCAGGAGCTGAAAATATGAATCAGCCAGGTACTTACTCGGAAGTAAAAAGCAATGATGATGGTACTGCATACTTTGTAAAATTCATTCAGTTTTATCCTGCCAACCAGCCACGTAGTTTTGAGGAAGCTCGAGGCCTTGTGATTAATGATTACCAGAATGTACTTGAACAAAAATGGCTTGCGGCATTAAAGAAAAAATACCCGGTAAAAGTGAATGAAGTTTTATTAAAGCAGATGTACCAGTAATAAAAAAATAGAGTTATAGCCTGCCAAAAAACCGTTGGCAGGCTTTTTGCATTTTAGCCGGTCATCAAGCTAAATACCTCATTATTTTATTCATTAAAGAAAAGAAACCTCATGAAACGATCATTGATTCTGCTTACAGCAATTTTACTTAGTGTTGGGTTAAAAGCTCAATTATTTTATGTTCAGGGCGGTGTAAACTTTGCAAATATTACAACCACAACCGATGGAAGAACAGAAAATAATAATATGTTGACAAGTTTTAATGCAGGCCTTATGGGCAGGTTTGGATTATCAAATACAATTGACCTTGAAACTGGCCTTATTTTAAATGGACAGGGCTCTAAAGCTGAAACATATTTTAATGGTGGCAATGATTATGTAAAGTCCAGCTTCAACCCTATCTACATTCAACTTCCTCTTAATGCAGTTTTGAAAATTCCCCTTCAGAAAAAATCAGGTTTGTTCATTAATGCCGGTCCTTACATAGCTGTAGGTGTGGCGGGCAAATCAAAAGTGGATACTAAATTAGGTATCATTTCATCTTCTTCTGAAAGTAAAATTCAGTTTAGCAACGATGATCCTTTTACATCTCAACAGGATGATGCATCGTACAATAAGCTAAAACGTTTCGATTTTGGTCTTAATGCAGGTGGAGGATTTGATTTTGGAAAGATAATTTTAAAAGCAAATTATGGTATTGGACTTGCTAAAATAAATTCAACGCAAAGCGATAATAATATAAACGATAAAAATAAATACCGTACGTTAAGTGTTTCACTTGGTATTCCACTTGGAAGGTAAAAATGAAAAACGATTGATAAGTTGAGTGGTGAAAAACCTTCATTCAACTTATCAATGGTTTGCTTTAAAAGCAACGCTTAATGCTCACTTAATGTCAAAGTCCACCACAACTTTATCCGTACGGGGATGGCTTTGGCAGGTTAAAATAAAGCCTGCTTCTACTTCTTCAGATTCCAGTGCATAATTGACATCCATATCTACTTTTCCTTCAAGGAGCCGGGCTTTGCATGTACAGCATACACCGCCTTTACAGGCATAAGGCAGATCTGCGCCTTGTTGTAGTGCGGCATCCAGGATATTTATTCCATTATAAGGCAATGTAAAATCAAAACTTCGGCCGTCAAGTTTTATGCTGATGCTGCTTTGCGGCCCTGTGCTCCCTTTACCTTCAGAAGCAATTACTTCTTCTTTAGCGGAAGCCGCCTGCCCTGGAATTGTAAATAATTCAAAATGAATTTTTGATTTTTCAATTCCTTCACCTGTTAAAAAATCAGACGCAGTAAAAATCATTTGTTCCGGACCGCAAATGAAAATGGAGGAGCAACTTTTATAATCAATCAATTTTTTCAGAGAGGTTAGTTTTTCTTTATCAATCCGGCCATTTTGTATTGGGCTATCTGTTTTTTCCCTGCTCAACACATTTATAAAACTGAACCGTTGCATATACCTGTTTTTCAATGCTTCCAGTTCATCAAAAAAAATAATAGAAGCCCTGCTTTTATTACCATAAATTAAAGTGAAATTGCAATTGGGCCTGGTTTGAAGACAATGTTTTATTATGGAGATAACGGGTGTAATACCGCTGCCTGCCGCAATAGCGAGTAGATTTTCAGATTGAGTAAATGATGCCTTGCTACTAAAATTTCCTGTTGGTGGAAGTACATCAAGTATGTCGCCTTCCTGTAAATCTTCATTTGCAAATTGTGAAAAACTTCCACCATAAACCTTTTTCACTGCAACCTTCAACTCTTTTTCATGAGGTGCAGCACAAATGGAATAAGAACGGCGAACTTCCTTACTTTCAATAATTTTTTTTACCGTTATATTCTGTCCTTCCTTATATGAAAATTCTTTTTCCAGGTGTTTTGGTATTTCAAAACTTATAGATATACAATCAGGCGTTTCCCTGATAATTTTCTTTACCCTCAATGGATGAAAGTGTACTGCCATTTTTTTATTTGATTAGTCCATTTAATAAATGATGCACCATATTATTTTCCAGCTCTTCTATTGTAAGTTCCTTGCGGTGTCGTTGCCAGAATTCTAAACCCCTTACCGAAGACAAAATAGTTAAAGCCGCCACGTGTGGATGAATTCCTTTTAATTCTTGTTGGTCAGTACCTTCCCGGATTAATTGCACCAGGCGGTTTTCATAATTTTTTCGCTGGCTCAGAAAATTACTCAGATAGGGTTCTTCAAGTTGTTTCCATTCATGGTTTGCTACAAATACCTCATCAAATTCGTCCAGCATCATGCGGATATGAAAGCGAATCAATACATCCAGCTTATCAATTGTGGAAGCATTGCTCAAAAGGGTTAAATCCAGATGTGTATTAAAAGTATTGGCAATCTTAATACAAATGGCTTGTAATAGTTCACTCTTGCTGCCAATATGGTTATATAGGCTTGGGGCTTCTATTCCAATCGACATGGCGAGTTCCCTCATTGAGCTGGCACTAAAACCCTTTTTCCTGAAAAGTGCAGCAGCATTTTTAATAATAAGGTCTTTGCGGCTAATATTATTTAATGCTTTTAATTTACTCATTTTACTGTTTGTGCAAAACTAACAGATATTAGTTTTTATATTTAAAATATATCCATTGTCTGCGGGAGTCAAAGAAATTTACTGTATATGAAATCTTAAATAAGCAGTCTTTTATGGCAATGCAAGGCAGTTTAAGCGGCAAAATGAACGGCCTTTGGAAATTATTTGGAATGCGTGTCGTAGATACTTAAATGAAAAAAACAGCGCCTCAATGGTGGTATGACAGTAAAAAAAGGCAAGTTTTCAGGAGAGCCGGTGAAGCGATAAATGCCGCCGCAGAATAAAATGTTAAAAAAAATTATGATAATATCAGAAAAGTACTAATTTTACGCTCTGCCTGATTTGCACTTCTCCAATATTATCTTATTAAAAACTTCCAACTTTTATCATCCAGATCCGAATTTACCGTCAACTATATTAATATTTTAATGCATTTATAATAGCCTCTTAATTTTTTTTCTTGTGGTTTCAGAGGTAAGCAAGGCCGGTGATTTTTATCACTGGCCATTTTTTTATGTAATGGAATGGTTTAAAAAATCTAAGAAGGGTTTCAAGGTTTTAAAGCTACCAAGTAGTAATGGTTTAAGCGAAGGCTGAAACAACATATCATCACTTAATGGTGTAGTTACAGTAAAGCTTTTATGTTTTAAATATTCAAGTGCGGGGTTATCGGCATCATAACCTTTTGGAGGCCTTGATATCATATTTTCTTTTGAAAGCCCCCCAGGGAATTTTTTTTTGAATGCTGTTGCGTTTAAAATTTTGGTCCAATCAGCAAGGTTATAATCTATCTCTTGTCTTACTTTGGCCAGCATGGATGCTTCAGGTTCATATAACCCACCGGCTACAAAACTTTTGCCCGGCTCTATGTGCAGGTAATAGCCAGCTGTATTTATTTTTTTACCCCCAGCATTGAAGTAGGCGCCCATATTGTTTTTATAAGGCCGTTTGTCTTTTGCAAAACGTACATCTCTGTATTGGCGAAATACACAATTTTTTACAGCGAGTTGTGCAATATCGGCATCAAATTTACCAATTCCTGTAATAAGTGATTGTACCAGTTGAAGAAAATCTTCCTTCGCATTTTCATAACTGCTTCTGTTGGTCTCAAACCAGGGTCTATTGTTATTAATGTTTAGCAGTTTTAAAAAACTGATCGTTGAGTATTGTAGCATAACTAAAAATAAAAAGGAATCAAAAATGATTCCTCAAAATATTAAAGATAAAATTACAATTAAATATGGCTCCAGTTTTCACCGCTCCTTATGCGGTAGAGGGTCATTTCGCTTACCCCATATTTTTCCGCTAATTGTTTGTAGGTGAGTTTACGCCTTGGATTGTTTAGTAAATCCTTAATGCTTTTTACCTGTTTAGCATTTAGTTTTAATCCTTGTGTGCGGTTAGCTTGTCTTTCTTTATAGGCAATTTTAAGCGGGCTGCCTTGTTGGTGGCTGCTCACTTCATCCTTGGTGGCCCAGCGGAGGTTTTTTGCATGATTATCCGCCTTATTATGATTTAGATGAATTACAAATTTGTGGCGTGAAGATTTTTTTTGGCAGAATATCCTGGCGATTTCTCTATGTAAATAAATGGTGCCATTGCTGCCATCTACATGAAGGTTTAAGGTGCGGTAACCCGAGGTGACAGAACCATTTAAAAGTTTACCATCCTTAATTATATCTTCGGTATAACTAGCTGTGCGGCCCTGGTTGCTGACGGCATATTTTTTCCGGAGCTGCTTGTGGCCCCTGAATTGAATCTGTTTCCAGGTTTCACCTTGATTTTTTTTTATCATAGAAGAAGAAATTTAATGGTTCGGAATACCAGTAGTAAATATAATATAATTTTCTACTAAGTTGCAAGCATGTTTAAAAATTCATCCTCGGACAAAATATGTATGGAAGCAATTTTTTTTGCCTTTTCCAATTTGCTGCCTGCATCATCACCTACAACCAGGTAATTCAGTTTACTACTTACCCCGCTTAATAATTTACCTCCGTTGCTTTCTACCATCCCTTCAGCGTCACTTCGTTTTAGTTTTTGCAATGTACCGGTAAATAAAAATGTCTGCCCTTCCAGGTTGCCCGAAGAAGCATGCCTGCGATTGCTTTGCATATTTATTCCTAATGCCTGTAATTGCTTCAACATATGAACATTGTCCTTATTTGCAAAAAATTCATGAATACTTTTTGCCACTTTAATCCCTATATCAGGTATCTCCTGCAGTTGCTCTTCAGAATATTCTGCCAGCTCAAATACATTACTAATTACTTGTGCCAGGGCCTTGGCAGTCGTTTCACCTACATACCGGATGCCCAACCCATATATCAACCTGTGTAGTGTTTGTGCTTTACTTGCTTCAATTGCCTGCTGTAGATTATTTATTGATTTTGCTCCAAATCCTTCCAGTCCATTTAATTTTTCAAGGTCAAGTTCATAAATGCCAGGGATGTCTTTCAATAAATCCATTTCATAAAACTTTCGCACATTCGCATCGCCAAAACTGCGGATGTCCATTGCATCTTTGCTTACAAAATGAATAATACGTTCAATAACCTGTGCTTTGCAACTGATATTTACACAACGCCACACCGCTTCTCCATCAGGTTTATAAAGCGTATCATTACACACAGGGCAATGCGTAGGAAAAGCAATGGTTTTTTCATCACCGGTTCTTAGTTCAGGTAAAGATTTTACTATCTGTGGTATTACATCTCCACTGCGTTCTATAAGTATCGTATCTCCCAGCATTAAGTCCTTCTCATTTATATAATCTTCATTGTGGATGGAGATGCTGCCCACCGTTACCCCACCTACTTGTACAGGTTGTATTTTTGCCACCGGTGTTACGGCTCCAGTTCGGCCCACCTGGTATTCAACTTCAAGCAGTTTGCTCGTCGCCTGCCTGGCCTTAAATTTATAAGCAATAGCCCAGCGGGGATGGTGAGAAGTCATACCCAGCCTGTCTTGCAGGTTAAGGTCATTTACTTTTACAACCATACCGTCAATTTCGTATGGCAGTTCATCCCGCAGTTTTTCATAATCTGCTATATGAGCTATCACTGCATCAATGCCTATCAACACTCTCATTTCTTTTTTCGGGCTTTTAAACCCAAGGTCCCATAGCATTTCCAGCATGCCTGAGTGTGTAGTGGGTTCTTCAGTTGTCTTTGCTTTTGAATTTGTCCCTGTTGAATAACTTACATGATATAAAAAAGCTTCCAGGTTTCTTTTACTTACTTCTCTCGTGTCTTTTATATGTAGGCTGCCTGCCGCAGCATTACGCGGATTGGCCAATGGCGCTAGTCCTTCCTCTGCCAGCTTTTCATTGAAATTTTTAAAGGCCTTTTTAGTCATCATCACTTCTCCCCGTATCTCTATTTGCTGAAGGCCGAACCTGCTGAAAGCTGCAGAGAGTGGTAGCGAACGCACCTGCAATATATTTGGCGTTATGTCATCCCCGGTTTCGCCATCACCACGAGTTGCACCTCTTGCCAGCATATCATTTTCGTAGATCAATGAAATACTTGCACCATCAAATTTTGGTTCTGCGCAGTATTCAATCGTTTCCAGCCCCGAGATTTCCTTTGCCTTTCTATCCCAGTCGTAAAGGTCTTCTGCATTGTAAGAATTTTCAAGGGATAGCATGGGAACTAAGTGCTGAACTTTTGGGAAATCCTTAATAAGTCCTGCGCCCACTCTTTGCGTAGGAGAATCTTTTGTAACTGCACCAGCATTTTCTTTTTCAAAATTTTCCAGCAACTTGTATAATACATCATATTCAAAATCGCTAATGAGCGGATCATTAAGTACATAATAACGGTGCTCATGAAAGCGAAGAATATTGCGAAGGACTTCAATATTAGCAATTGTTATTCCTGCATTATCTAACCAATGTTTGGTATCAGCTAGCAATTGTTTTACCTGTGTGGCTGTGTACATAGAGACAAAGTTAAAACAGAAGATTAATCTCTATAATTAATTTAGCCATATCATTTACTTTTGAAAAAAATAACTGCATGATTCCCAAAAACTATTTTTCCTTCCTGCTTCTTGCTACCAGCTACCTTCTACTTTCTTCCTGCAAATTCCGCCAGAAAGTAAACCTTATTGTACACCACGCCACTATTTACACTATTGATGATAAATTCCACACTACTGAAGCCATGGCTGTTAATGATGGAAAAATAATTGCCATAGGCACCAATGATGAAATTTTAAAACAATACGAAGCAGATGAAGAAGTAAATGCCTCAGGCAAATTTATTTATCCGGGTTTTATTGATGCTCATGCACACTTTGTTGGTTATGGCCAAAGCCTTCAAAAAGTGAACCTGGTGGATACCGAAAGCTGGGAGGCAGTGCTGCTGCGATGTAATGATTTTGCAAAAGGATTGCAGGCTGGAGAATGGCTAACAGGAAGAGGATGGGATCAGAATGACTGGACTATTAATGCATTTCCTGATAATGAAAAACTAAATGAATTATTTCCCGACCGGCCGGTATTGCTCAAGAGAATTGATGGGCATGCTGCAATTGCCAATAAAATGGCACTAGATATTGCGGGAATAAAAGCCGGCGATAAATTAACAGGTGGTGATATTGAAGTGAATGAAGGGAAACTTACAGGATTATTAGTGGATAATGCAATAGGTCTCGTTGCCTCAAAAATACCTGCTGCTGATGAAGGTCAATTAAAGGCAGCATTGTTACTGGCACAAACCAATTGTTTTGCAACAGGCTTAACATCCGTGCATGATTGCGGATTGGGTTATAGCACTGTAAAGTTTATTGAAAAACTGCAGAATTCAGGCGAGTTAAAAATGAGAATTTACGCCATGCTTAGCGATAATAAAGAAAATTATAATCTTGCTTTTGCTAACGGAAAAATAAAAACAGATCGTTTGCAAATGAACGCATTTAAAGTATATGCTGACGGAGCACTTGGCTCAAGAGGCGCCAGTTTGTTACAACCTTATAGTGATAAGCCCGATTGGTCGGGCTTCCTTTTAAGCACTCCGGCGCATTTTGATTCAGTAGCAAATATAATTTCGCAGAAAGGCTGGCAAATGTGTACACATGCCATTGGCGATAGCGGGAACAGGACAATACTAAATATCTATGCTAAATACTTAAAAGGGAAAAATAATATGCGCTGGCGTATAGAACATGCACAGGTTGTAAACGAAAATGATTTTCATTTTTTTGGAGATTACAATATCATTCCCTCTGTACAACCCACGCATGCAACAAGCGATATGTATTGGGCGGAACAACGCCTGGGGCCAGATAGAGTGAAAGGCGCTTATGCCTACCAGCAGTTATTAAAGGAGAATGGCTGGTTGCCGTTAGGAACAGATTTTCCTGTAGAAGATATCAGTCCCTTTAAAACTTTTTTTGCCGCAGTAACAAGACAGGATGCAAAAGATTTTCCTGCAAATGGATACCAAATGGAAAATGCTTTAACCCGTGAGCAAACCTTAAGAGGTATGACCACCTGGGCAGCAAAAGCTGCATTTGAAGAAAAGCAAAAGGGAAGTCTGGAAACAGGAAAGTTTGCAGATTTTATTATATTGGATTCAGACCTTATGAAATGCCCGCCTGCGAATATTTTAAAAACAAAAGTGCTGGCGACTTATGTAAACGGGGAGAAGGTTTATGGGAAATGAAATAGCTTAATTGACAATCACTAAACCATTCCTGATAGCATACATCACCAGGCCTACTCTTGTTTTTACATGAAGTTTTTCAAAGAGAGCGTCCCGGTAT
>JBDSYV010000069.1:0-11936 GCA_040110925.1 Ferruginibacter sp.
AAATAATTTATGGATCAGACAACCTTAGGCATTGGCACCCGCCTGCAACATACACAGCATGGCCCGGGAGTAATTGTAGGCATTCGCTATGCGACCTATCTCATTTCATTTATCAACATGGGCATTAAAGAGATTGATAAAGAAGATACACATCTTGACGAGATTATTCCGGAAAATGTATCCGCAGAAATAGAGACCAGCAGCGAAGTAGAAAAATCCTTGTTGAAAATTTTACAACTTTGGGGAGGGATAACTGAAACCGTACCAATTGGAGACCGGTGGCATAATGGTATGATGCTGCTGCAAGCGGCAGATAAAACTTTAAAACCAAAAGAAATCCCGGTGGAATTATTTTTTCATAAGATTGTAATGCTGAGGGACAGGCTAAGAGTGCTTGAACAAAATATCAATAGCCATAAAATGCTTTCGGATGAAGACAAGGTAAACCTGCAGCAATACATCACCAGGATTTATGGTACACTCACAACTTTCAATGTACTTTTTAAAAATAAAGAACAACATTTTGTGGGAGAAAAAGGAGGAGCCGCTGATTGAACAGCGGCTCCTAATATTCTATACTAAAAAAATTTATTAATACTTGTTGCCACCCCTGTCATTTCCGCCACGGTATCCACCACCTGAACCGCCACGGTCGTAACCGCCACCGCCACCACCTGAACCTCCGCGATATCCACCACCGCTATTGCCTCCAGGCCTAAAACCACCACCGCCACCGGAAGGAGGTCTGTCTTCAGCTGCTTTTACTACAAGCGGTTTTTTCCCAAGAGAAATATCTTTAAGGTTTTCTATAGCTTCATTTGCTTCTTTTGCATCAGCCATATCTACAAATCCAAAGCCACGGCTTTTACCTGTTTCTTTGTCCATAGCTACTTTGGCAGAATTTACTTTACCGAATTTTTCGAAAATTTCAAGCAGTTCAGCATCATCGAGATCATAAGGGAGTCCGGCTACAAAAAGGTTCATTGAGGGTTATTTTTGTAAATGTATATAACTTATTGGCTATTTAAGGGTTAATAGCACTGTTTCTACAAAAATATCGTGGCATAGTTTTTTATTCAGTTGATTTCTAAACTTTTACCATGAACAATTTCTTCCGTGCATTAATAGCAGGTTATGGCGCCAAAAAACTTGGAGGCGGTTGCCTCGGTACAATTGTCGTTTTTATTATCATCTGGTATGCTCTGGGCAGTTGCTGATAGAACGGCAATTATTCAACAATTTTAATTAGCATGCCACTGGTTACTTTATCTGTAAGCAGCATGCCATTTAATATGGAATATGCTTCCATATTTTTTTCTGCCACTTTATAGGTTGTCAAAGCATCCCTTAAGGTGCCGTTATTTTTTACGGTTTTAATACGCACTCTTTCAGGTTGTTTGTTTATTTTACTCAAATCGGTGAGCACTGCAAAGCTTTCCATGCTATTGCTGAATGTATTTATATAGGCACTAAAATTAGCAATGGAAGAAACACCCAGCATGAGATATATCAAATCTCCCTGCTGAATTAGGTAGCTTAAAGTTCTGATGGTAGGCTGCTGTTGTTGTTGCTGCTGTTGCTGCTGTTGTGCAGGTTTTACATCAGCTAATATTTTTATTGCCCTTAAACCGTTTACAGTTTCTTCTCTCGATTCTATTACCGCCAAATTATTTTGCTGTACTAATGCCGAGGCTGCTTCCTGTAGCGTTTTACCCGGGGCTAAAGTTAAAAACATTAATGCCTTTCCATCCGTAGGGGCTAATTGTACACGTTGTGGTGTATTCTGGTAATTCCATTCCACAGGTGTGGCAAATTTGAATTTTAAAACAGGATGATAAAAAACATTATTTTCCCTGTATCCTTCTCTGGGATCCTCGCCAAAAACTAAACCATCTATTCTTCTTAAATAAGCATTGCGGTTAACCTGTGCATTTGTGAGCTTTAACTTTTGTTTCCATTCATCTGCAAGCTTACTCACCGTTACATTTCTATCTCCTGGATTTGGATGAGTGGATAAAAATTCAGGAATCTCTCCCGCGCCTGCAGCTTTTGATTGGCGCTCCAGTGTATTGAAAAATATTGCCATTTCATGGGCATCATAATTTATTTTGGAAGAATATTCCACACCAAGTTCATCCGCCTGTCGTTCATCATCCCTTCCAAATTTTAAAAATAATAATCCCAGGCCCTGCGATGCGGTTTCAGCAAATTGTGCAAGGTCCGGCGCTAATACCACCCCTGCAATAATGCCGAGCTGGCCTAGAATTGAGTTACGTTGTTGTGCCACTGAATGTCTTGCAGTAATATGGCCTATCTCGTGGCCGAGCACACCGGCAAAAGCAGCTTCATCATTAAAATGCGCCATGATGCCACGGGTAAAATAGACATAGCCACCGGGCACTGCAAAGGCATTGAGTACTTCAGAATTGACAACCCGAAAATTATAAGTAAGATTTGGCCGATGCGATATAGCTGCCATCTGCTTTCCTTTTTCATTGATAAAACGTTGCAGCGAAGAATCTTCATACAAACCAAACTGGGCAATAATCTGAGGGTCTGCTTCCTGGCCCATGGCTATTTCCTGTGCCTCGCTCATAAACACTACCTGCTTTTTTCCAGTTACTGGATTACGGGCACAACCATTAATTATTGCAAATGACATTACCGTTAAAAAAATGTGGACGTACTTTTTCATAAAAAAGATTTAGATGCTTATTGTTTTTGCAAAGATGATGCCCTTAAGTAAACTGCGGTTTGCCATTTATACATTTAAAACGGAACAATAACTGGTAGCTATTATATTTGAAAAATAAAACTTTCATTTGATGAGAAAAACTTTTATCACCTGGCTGATGTGCACAGCCTCTTTTGCTTCCATTGCACAAAACAATTATAGCAACTTCAGCCAGCAAAGCAGCAGGTTGAACTCACTTTCCAAGCAATATAGTACTTATGCGAAACTGGTTTCCCTGGCTAAAACTGCAGGAGGGAAAGAAGTTTGGATGCTTGTACTGGGCACAGGAAATACAGAATCAAAACCGGGCATTGCTATAGTGGGTGGTGTAGAAGGTAATCACTTGCTTGGTACTGAGCTGGCCATTGGCTTTGCAGAAAAATTATTGAAAATGTCTGGTACGGACAGCATTAAAAACCTGCTGGCAAAAACCAGCTTTTATATTTTTCCAAATATGAGCCCTGATGCCATGGAGCAATATTTTGCTCCCATAAAATATGAACGCATGGGCAACGCCACCCAAACGGATGACGACCGCGATGGGAAAATTAATGAAGATGGTTATGATGACCTGGATGGTAATGGAAAAATAACCATGATGAGGATTGCCTCACCAGTGGGAGATTACCGTATAAGTACAGAAGACCCAAGGGTAATGGTAAAGGCTGATAATGCTAAAGGAGAGAAAGGGAATTATTTTTTACTTACCGAAGGTATAGACAATGATAAAGACGGCAGCTTTAATGAAGATGGAGAAGGTGGCGTTTGGTTTAATAAAAACTTCAGCTTTAAGCATCCGTCTTTTACGCCAGGTTCAGGCGAGTTTGCGGTTTCAGAAAATGAAACACGTGCTATTGCTGATAAGCTATATGAATTATTTAATGTTTATGCCGTAATCAGTTTTTCTTCCATAAATAATTTGTCGGCAGCACTAACCTTTAATGCTGCCAACATAAAAGAAAGAGTAATTACAGGCTGGCTGGAGGCTGATGTAAAAACCAATACAATGGTTGCTGATTTATACAACAAAACAACAGCAATGAAAGATGCTCCAAAAAGTATTGCATCTGCAGGTGGCGATTTTGCATCATGGGCATATTATCATTATGGCCGTTTAAGCTTCAGCACCCCCGGATGGTTTGTGCCCAAAGCAAAAACAGATACCGCTTTGAAAGAAAAACCGTTATCTGATACTGTAGCCAATTACCTAAAGTGGGCCGCACAACAAAACCTGCCCAATCAATTTACAGAGTGGAAAAAAATTCTGCACCCTGACTATCCTGGTGAACTGGTAGAAGTTGGCGGACTAGATCCCTTTGTGATGATAAATCCACCTTATGCCATGACTGAAGACATTGTAACAAAGCATACTAATTTTCTTATTAAGCTGGCCGCATTACAACCTTCAGTAGATATCGTAAATGTAAAAACTGAAAACCTGGGTGCAGGGCTAACCCGCATCACCGCAGACATTATAAACAAAGGTGCCATGCCTTCGCATGCAAAACTGGGAGAAAGGAGCTATTGGGTAAAAAGAATAAATGTAAAGCTGAATACCGCCGGCAATCAAACTATTATCAGTGGTAAAAAAATTCAATTGCTCCCATCCCTGGAAGGCTACAGCAAGAATACTATCACCTGGTTAGTAAAAGGAACCGGCAATGTAAACATCGAAGCCGGCAGCCCAACAACAGGTATTAAATCATCTACAATTTCCCTGAAACCTTAATTAATGTCAATTATGAAAAAATATATCCATAAATATTTAACCATCCTGGTTAGCTTTTTATATTCACAAATTTCTGTTGCGCAAACAGCACAGCAGATTTACAAAGGTGCAGGATCTCCTGTAAATCCTAAAGTACCAATTAGCTGGAACCGGTACAACGACCATGCGGGCATAACAGAAATCCTTAAAAAAATTACCGCAGCCTATCCTAAACTGGCAAAGCTGGAAAGTATTGGAAAATCTTATGAAGGTCGTGACATCTGGTGCATTGCCATCACAGATTACAATAAAGGGTTTGCAGATAAAAAACCTGGGATGTATATTGATGGAAACATTCACAGTAACGAAGTACAGGGCAGCGAATTTTCTATGTACACAGCTTGGTATCTCACCGAGAGTTTTGCTGATACAAAATTTATACAGGAGCTTCTGGCCGATAAAATATTTTATATCGTGCCCACAATCAATCCTGATGCAAGAGATGCATTTTTTAAGAATCCCAATACTCCAAGTTCGCCACGGAGCGGCAGGATTCCCATAGACAATGATATGGATGGCCTTGTAGATGAAGATGGATATGATGACCTGGATGGAGATGGAAATATAGTGCAGATGCGCAGAAAGAATCCAAATGGGAGGTTTAAAGTAGATCCTAAAAATCCGAACAGGATGATACAGGTAGGACCGGATGAACAAGGTGAGTATGAGTTGCTAGGCCTGGAAGGAATAGACAACGATGGCGATGGCCTGGTTAATGAAGATGGCGATGCCTTTGAATACGATCCCAATCGCGACTGGGGCTGGAACTGGCAACCCAATTTTATTCAGGGCGGGGCTTATAAATATCCATTTTCCTTACCTGAAAACAGGGCGGTGATGGAGTTTGTAATGAAGCATCCTAACATTGCAGCAGGTCAGAGTTTTCATAATGCCGGCGGCCAAATATTGCGTGGGCCAGGTGCAGCAGAAGATATAAATACCTATAACGCAGCCGACCTGCGCATTTACGATGCCATTGGAAAAAAAGGTGAAGAGCTGATGCCGGGCTATAAATACCTGGTAGTATATAAAGATTTATATAGTGTTTTTGGTGGCGAATTGGATTGGTTTTATGGTAGCCGCGGCATTTATACTTTTACCAACGAACTCTGGACACCATATCTTTTATTTAACAGCGATGCTACACGTGACTTTAATGATGAGCCTACATTTACTTTTGACCGCTACCTGTTATTTAAAGATGCCTTTGTAGAGTGGCATGAATACAATCATCCGCAATATGGTAAAATAGAAATAGGCGGATTCAAAAAGAATTTCACCCGCATGCACCCTGGATTTTTGATGGAGAGTGATGCTCATCGCCAAATGGCTTTTACCATCTACCATGGATATCACACCCCCAAGCTGCAGATAGATACCATAACAGAAAAGGACCTGGGCGGAGGGTTAAAAGAAATTACAGCCATTGTTTCAAACCAGCGCCTGATGCCTACACATAGCAGCCAGGATCTGAAATATAAAATTGAAAGGCCTGATTATATAACTATTAGCGGAGTAAAAGCTATTGCAGGAATGATTGTGGACAACAGGAATTCTAATGCCACAACAGAACAAAAAAATAACCCGGCAACCATTGAAGTGGATAACATTCCAGGACAAGGTTATGTAACAGTAAGATGGATTGTGCAGGGAAATACGGGTTATACTATTACAGTTGATAGCAAAAAAGGTGGTGTTGTTAGTCGCCGTAATTGATTTATCCTTAGTCTTCAAACCGCTGCCGGGGCTGATAGCCGCCGACAGGGATTTATTCTTAGCATCACCGACAGCGGCTACAGCCCTGTGGGCGGATTAATAAAATAATAATTTACAATCAAAAACCCCTCTGATTGGAGGGGTTTTTTAATAAGCTATTTTTAATTTGTACTATCGTACCAGTTTAAGTTCGTTAATAATATTTTTTGCACCACCCAGCTTATCAATGCACCAGAGTACATAACGGATATCTACATTAATGGTGCGATTTAGGTTTTTATCAAAAGCAATTTTATGGCTTAATGCTTCGTAATTGCCATCAAAGGCAAGACCTATAAGATTTCCACTTCCGTCTATAACTGGGCTTCCACTGTTGCCTCCGGTAATATCATTTGTTGTAATGAATCCAACAACCAGGTCGTTTCTGCCTTTGTCAATGTATTGTCCAAAATCTTTTTTGCGCAACAATTCAATCTGGTTTGCAGGCAGATCAAATTCATAATCACCGGGGATATATTTTTCCAGGATGCCTTTGCTGGTGGTTACATAATCATAATGCACCGCATCTCTTGGGTTATAACTTTTCACGCTGCCATAGCTCACCCTCATACTAAAATTAGCATCAGGATACATCTTGCTGGCAGCTGCAGGATTCATTTCCATGATGCCTTTTAAATAGCTGCGGCCCAGTTCATTATTTTTATTTACAAAAGCACTGTACAGGGAAGAATACTTGAGGTTATAATTTTTTGCAAATGAAGATGCAAAATCATAAGCCGGATCAGCCTGAAGCGTATTTGCATCGGGATTGGCTATAAATGCATTCCATTTCTCATCATTAAGAATGAGTGTATTTGCCAATACATCTTTAGCCCATTTTTTATAAGTAGCTTCATCATCAAGGCTGCCATAAGCGGCTTTAATTTTTTCATATAATCCTATGGGATGTTGACTTTTATCAATATCCAAATAATAACGCATGGCTACACCGGCAAGTATTTTTTCATCACTGGGCTGGTCATAATCCTGCAGGAAAGTTTTACGTTTTGTATCAGCAGCTTCCGCAGACTTTTTAATATCAGCGCCGGAGCTACCCTGTTTTACCAATGCGTCCTCTACGGCCTGTAATGAATTGGCAAAGCCTACGAGAGTCGATCCCAATATACCTTCATTAATATACTGACGCATCTTACTGTAGGGTGTCCATGATTCGTAATTTTTTTCATATTCTGTTAGTATATTTTCATACTGAGGCTTACCCTTGGCCCAGTTTAAAAACCTTTGTTCAAACGCTTTCTTTTCGTCATAAGTTTTAAACTTGATGAGTTGTTTTGTTTCACCTTCAAAAAATTTCCAGTAGTTGGCAACGCCAGCATAGTTTGATGACAGCTTTAATTTAACAGCAGGATCTTTAATCATTTGCTCGTGCATGTATTTCAGGCGCATATCTCTTAGCCCAACCAATGAAGGGTTTTCAATTTCATTTTTTAATTTAATACCATAACTGGTTTCATAGCGGTTGGTACCACCGGGATAACCATATATCATGGCAAAATCATTATCCTTTATTCCTTTAATACTAACTGGTAAAAAGTATTTTGGTTTTAGCGGGGTATTGTCTTTACTGTAGTCGGCAGGCTTGCCGTTTTTGTCGGCATACACTCTGAAAATAGAAAAATCGCCTGTGTGGCGTGGCCATTCCCAGTTATCGGTATCGCCACCAAATTTACCTACGCTTTCCGGTGGAGCTCCCACCAGGCGAATATCACGGTAGGTTTTATATACATACATGATGTATTGGTTGCCTTTAAACATACTGTAAATCCTGCCAGCAAGGGCATTGTCTTTATCTGCTACTTTATCCGTAATGGCTTTGTAAACCTCGGTTTGTTTTTTTACCCTGTCTGCCCAGGCTAGTCCTTTTAACCCTGCTTCCACTTCTGCGGTTACGTCTTCAATTCTATCCAGGAACTGAACTGTTAAAGAACTCTTTATTTCCTGGTCTTTGTTATAGGCATAAAAGCCATCCCGCAGGTAATTGTTCTGAACGCTGCTGGCCTTGGCAATAGCATCATAGCCACAGTGGTGATTAGTAAAGATCAATCCCTGGTTGCTCACTATTTCTCCAGTGCAACCACCACCAAATATCACGATAGCATCTTTAATGGATGCTTTGTTTATGGAATACAATTGCTCTTTAGAAAGTTTAAGGCCTTTCTTCACCATATCATTATATACCTGCTGGCCTAGTAACATAGGAAGCCACATTCCTTCATCAGCACGGGCCTGTAGGAGGCTTGCAATCAATACAAGCGAAACAAATAATTTCTTCATAATTTTTGTGAATTTTTTGGAGGACAAACCTAGTCTATTTTTGCAAATAGCAGGCCAATAATAGCTGGAACTTAGTTACTTAGTTATGAGCGGGAACGAGAAAGTTTAAAAGGTTTAATCAAAAGGTTCTAAACAAGTATGCCGCGAAAATAAATGGAATTTGAGGAGGGTTTTAGAAGAAAGAAAATGTTATGTATTACTTACCGGCGCTTTTTCAAGTTGTTTTAAAAATCGGGAGGTTGATTTATGATAAGGAAATTACCCAATGCATTTCAAAAAACGATCGCTTGCTTTTGGTGCAGCTGAAAAGGAAGCCGGTAAGAAAGGGTAAGCAAATTTTCATATTGCTGTATTCGAAGTCAATATTACCAGTTACAAAAGTTTCATGTGTGGAGCTGTCAAGCGCAATAAGGTTATCATCAAAGCTAATTCCCGCCATACCTTCTTTAAGATTTTTTGCAGCCAATTCTTCTACAATGAGCTTCATAAGTAGTGGTTCATTGATAGTTGTTTCAACTTTTGGAAATTTGCTTGTTTTAGGAGAGAATTCAGGTTTCATGGTTCCAGGTTTTTAAATTGTTTTGGATTAGGATAAAAAGTAAACGTTTACTAAAACTCTAAAGTATAATGAATTATATTGTAATCACGTACTTAATTCCCATAGAATCTTGTAGTATATGTACTACATCAAGTCATAAGTTCAAGCCTGTGTAACACAATAAGGGTTGTATAAAACCAGCATAAACCTATGATAAAGCCAGCTAATACATCACTGGCGTAATGAACTTGCAAGAAAACACGGCTGAAACCGATGAATAAAATAAGAAGGATTAAAAAAATACTTAAGCAGGCTTTAAGCAGGAGCGAAATTTCTGTTTGTAACAACATATACATAAGAAGACCAAAAAAATTCACCGCCATAATTGCATGACCGCTGGGAAAACTTTTTCCTTTTGCTACATTTAATAAAGGAGCCAATGGACGTTTGCGCCGGAAGAGATGCTTTAAAATAAATATTAGCATAAGACTGCTTAAGGCTATTACCAGAACTCGGAATGCATACCAGTGCTGCTGACCGAAAACCAGGAATATAAAAATCAACAGCAGGTTGGCAGGAATGAGAAAATTGTGTTTACCCAGGTAGGTAATGGTTGTCATCCATTTGTTTGCTGCTGGTGAATGAAAGAATTTCAATTTTTCAAATACACGCAAATCGGCTGGCTTATGCCTGCGCATGGGTTTTCTGAGAATGTAAATGATGATGGCTGTAACCGCCACAAAAAACATAAGACAAAGCAACAATTCTGCTGCAGCCCACCAGAAAGAATGGTTTTTTATTGAAAGAAACATAATATAAGGCAAGCAAAATATATGCAACTGTTTCCTTATGAAAATTGATATTAGAATTTAATATGGGCAAATTACCTGGAACTGGATATGCCTGTATGATTTGTTCATTCTAAATTAAAGAGTAAGAAAATATTTCTTTCTGCTATGTAGAGGCATATTGGTTTATTGCCCATTTATTTTCATTGGTACCAATCATAAGGTTATTGAATGACACCTGTTGTTTTTTTCCATAATCATCAAAAACAATATTAATATTACCCAGCACCATACCTCCATAACCGGCATGATTGATTATCACTTCCTGTTGTTGACGGTTCAATACAATTTGGGGCGATTGCATAAAATGATGTGAGTGCCCACCTATGATAACATCAATATTTTTTGATTGGGAAGCGAGTGAAATATCGTCCGTTTTATTTTTGTTTTTATATCCAAGGTGGGATATGCAGATGACCAGGTTACATTTTTTTTGTTCCTTTAGCATTGTGGCAGTGGCATAAATTGAATTAATAGGGTTAATGCATTTAACCTGTTCGTTTACGTGAGCAGGTGCTAAATCTTTCATGTCTATCCCGGCCCCCACTATACCAATCTTTATATCACCCTTCTGCACAATTTTGTATGGCTGATGCAGATTTTTTAACCAGCTTTCTGTAAAGGAATAATTTGTACTTAAAAGCGGTAGATTATGTTTTGTCATTTGCTCCTGCAGGAAATCAGTACCGGCTTCATAATCCCGGTTGCCAGGGAGGGCAGCATCATAACCAGCAGCCATCATCAGTTCCAGGGTTTTTTCATATTTATCCTGGTCTTCTTTTTTGCCGCTGAAAACATCACCGGCATCAACTAATACCACATTATCGATTTCCTGTTTTATGCGGGAAATACAGTTTGCTGTATGTTCAAAACCTCCCAGTTGAGAAAAGTTGCCGTAATTGTGCGGTAACAATTGATTATGCAAATCATTTGTGTGAAGCAACGTAACAGAATTACCAGTTCCCCTGCCCGATAAAAAAAATGTGCCGCTGTTGCCTGTATCAAGTAAATACTTTGGCAAAAACATAGCAGTAGTAGCCAATGCTCCCTGCATAATAAAATATCTCCTGCTTGTCATAAAACTTTAATTTTTATTGATAAACTAATACTAAGGATAGTTCTGATTTTTTTCCAGGGAAAGAGAGGGAGGTAAATAAAAAATTTTCAACGCCGGTATAATAGTAAAAAAAATATTTTATAAAATGAAAGAAATTATTCTTTATTTCAACCTGGGACTTTTTCCGATGAACTTTTTTGCTTAAACAAATATCACCTGTTTAACTTTAGCTGATGAAGATTGGAATATTATATCCACGTTCAAATGCGCATCCTGAGATGATGACCGATTTTATGCACGGCATAAAAATGGGGGTTAAGCTCACTGATAATGAAAACCGCATCATGCTACTTTCTGAAAGTATAGGGTTTGGTGGCAATGAAAAGGAAGTTTATGAAAAAGCGGAAAAGCTGCTGCTTCTGGAAGAAGTAGATGTTTTGGTTGCCTATATAGATCTAAGGATATTAGAAATAATTAAGCCATTAATATACCGCTCAGGCAAGTTATTACTGGTAGTAAATCCCGGGGCCAATTACCCACAGAACTGGGTGTCGCAGCCTAATATAATATACCTAAGCCTGCAACATGGGTTCCTTTGCTGGTTAACGGGAAAACAAGCAGCAACATTAAAAGAAACCAGGGCCATTTCAGCCACTACGTTTTATGATTGCGGATACTTACACCTCGCATCAGTAGTTAAGGGATTTGTAGAACCGGGTGGTAATATCATGTTTAATTACATAAATAATCAACGCTATGACAATACTTTTGAAATTGCCCAGTTAACAGATTACTTATCAGCTGATAAAGAAACAAATATCCTGCTTTGTGTATTTGATTCTCTTCCGGCTTCTTTATTTTACGAGAAATTAAGCAACTACGATGAAGCTTCTCGCCTTCATCTTTTTGTATCGCCTATGATGCTGGAAAAGAATGCCTTT
>JBDSYV010000070.1:0-14345 GCA_040110925.1 Ferruginibacter sp.
AGTTTGGTCATTGATTTCATTATATCCGGTGTTGCCGCTTGGGCTACATGAGAATTTTCCTGTGATTTTCCAAAAGCTGAGTCGGATGCTTTCATTGCAGCTTCCAGGAATCCTGAAGCTTTTGGAGAACCGTTTTCTTTGTTTAGGATCTTTTCACCTTTAAAATGATCAAAACCAGAAAGCTGGGGAGATGATCTTACCAGCTTTGCATTTATCTCTACATCAAATACATCCTGGTCGGCCTTAAGTGTAATAGCATCACCTGAAGGTTTTCCAAGTATCATTTCACTACCTGTATAATAAAACCATTCACCATAGCGAGTTGCCAGCATACATAGAAATTCAAAATTGGTTTGATTGTATTGAACGGTATAAAAAAGAGATTCTTTAGAATTAGGATTTAACTTTAAAGGAGCACCTTTCACAGAGTTAATTTCATTAAATATTGTAGTAAGTGGTTTTTTAATGAAACTATTACATTCTTTCACCTCATCCATTTGTACATATAATCCTTTGCCTGTTATTTCATATTCTACTCCCAGGGCATCTTGGTTACTGCAGTTTATTGAGTAAATTAGACCCTTAAAAACGAAATCCTTATTTACATTTATCTGTACAACTTTTGAGAGATTTTTTTTATAGAAATCAACATGATCGGAGAGCTTTGCCTCCCCTTCTTTCTGTCTCCAGTGAAAGGAAAAACTATTTACATCCGCAAGTTCCTGGTGTATATGCAGGTTAGTAAATAAGATATTACCTTGCGTACCTTCCACTTTTATGGTTGTAGTTGTAAGTTGAAAGGACATGGTCTCGAAATTTAAGAGGCTTTGTTTAATAAAGGCCCCGGTTTTCAAATAATGGTTTGCAAAAGGGTAAGCTCTTTCAAAAGAACCTGACTTATATAACAGATGCCCGGCCAGGGCCAGGCGATCCATTTAAGGCCATTTATATTAAACCCACTCGTTTTTATGCGTACCGTTGCCCATTGATATTTCTTTGGCAGAAATGGAAAACTTTGTGGTCATGGGATTAGTGTTGGCACTATGAAACATTTCTTCAAAATCAATCAGGTAACCTTCTTTAAATTTCAATTCTTTCATAGTGGCATCGGAATCTCTTTTATAAAAAACGATACTGCCGTCTTTGCGCTCAAAGTTGTTACACATCCATTCAAACAAATCTGTTTCCTGGTTGCTTTCTACAGTTAAGGTTATTTTTCCACCACGTGTAATAGAGGAGGGCCTGCCAGTAGGGTCTATTTCCTGGTGCAGGCTGTAATTGGCATCCAGTACGTTTAATTCTTTACCCGCAGCTTTAAACTTGGCTTTGAAACTCATAGTTTTAAAATTTATTTATGAATAATTATTAAATAAGAAGTAATTGAATTGTTTAACTCATCTTTCTTTTTCACTTAACTATTAAAACCAGTTTTGCCGGAACGGGAAATTTTTTAGGGGATATTGCAGTTGCTGTAAGTAAAAGAGTACGTTCTTTATTACATTATTACAGTTAGCAATTTTACAACAAAAAAAAGAAGATTCAAATAAATTTTTAGAACTTTCATTCCCGGGGGTAATACATTATGCCATATTGCATAGTAAACTCATATTTCATTTTTAATTTTATTATTATTAATTTCGGCACCATGATGGTAAACTTGTTACCCTGTTAATCCTGCTTTTTATTCCAGCTACTTATTATGCTTACAAAACAAGAATATAATTCAAAGGCCCATAGTTTTTTAAAGGCTGAAGCTTTTTGTGCTGAGCTTATGGCAGGAGGCGTTTTATTTGAAGAGATAAACCTTCTGCTGCAGAGCAATTTTAAAAAGAGTTTCAGAAACGAAATAGAAGATGTATCCGTAGAAAAGGATGAAGTTAATGGCGCATTGAAAGTGGCAATGAAAGTAAACCGGGATGGTATTTATGATCGGTTACCGGAGGGTCTTTTCCACCAGACAAAAGGGAGCAGCCGTACAGCCACTACTCAACAAATGACGGAAGAATACCGCCAGTATAAGGAGGAAGAAAAGCTTGCCCGGAAATATTTTCAGCCAATTGAGCAGGAATTGTTCAGGTATAGCAGCCAGGTAGAACAGCAGGAACAACAATGGTTGTTCAATATTCTGAATGGAAGGTTAAATAAAGATTTATATGATTTTTGGAAACTGGATCCGGCACTGCCTCAAGAAAGCCTTCACAGGCTTGTAAATATTATGCCCTGGGCTTCCTTAATTAAAGGAGATATTATTCTCACTGCTCTTGCTTTGCAAATGTTACTGGATAAACCAGTTTCATACGAAGAATTTATTGTGAATACACACCAGGTTGGTGATGCAGCTATTAACATTGATAATATGATTTTGGGTTCAGATGCGGTGATGGGTAAAATATTTTCAGAACCTGCTGCGGGCTGGAGATTTTTTATAAGCGGGGTAAAAAATGACGACCTGCATTTGTATAGGACTGGAAACCAGTATGCAAAATTATTTGAACAATTTGAGGAAATATTTATTCCTTTACCAATTGATGTTATATTTGAGTTGACCGAAATCAACCTGGATGCCAGTAAAACCGGCGACAGGCTGGGGGTTAGTTTTATTCTTTAAAAAAGCTTTTTTCTTTATGGCCATCAAGTTTTTCTGGATGTATATCGGCAGTTTTTTTGCTTGTTCTATAGCATTAGTGTTTCTTGTAAAGAGCTTTTCTGCAGGGTTTGCCGGTAATACAAAACGTCCTTTAATCCTGGGTAGCCTTTCTGCCATTGTAGGTTCTGGTGCTGCATACATTGCAACCACTGTTTCCGATCACCTTTTTACCGTCTACTGGTTTCTGGCAGTAATTTTCCTGCTTTTGGGGATACTTCAACTGCTGTTATTTCATAAAAAATATTTTACAGCAAAAAACACTCAAACTTCAAAACTTTTTTTTGCGGAACTGATGTTTGCATTTTCAATGGTTTTTATAACTATTGTAATATTCTCATCGCTGCAGTATTTCTTAAAAGACAAATCCTTTTTATTTTACCCGATGCTTACCAGCCTATTGGCATTTTTTATTCCAGCACTTGTGTATAAAACCTTTGATACAGCAGTATCTATTCCGCCTGCAAATTATCCTACTTGGTCATACCCCCAAACTCCAATAGAATTACCTGATGAAAAGCCAAATGAAAAATTACTGGTGATAGCTTTTGAGATGCAAAAAAAATCATTCGATGGCCGGCGCACAAACTTCAGGGCTAAGGGGCCCGAAGACATGCAACTCGGCGATTTGTTTTATCATTTTATGAATGATTATAACGAGGTGCAAAGTGAAACGCCAATTGAATATTTTGATAAAAGCGGCCAGGCACAGGAATGGGGCTTCAGGCTTAAACCTAAATGGTACCAGCCAAACAGGGTTTTAAATCCGGCTGAAACAATCAGGAATAATGAGATTCAAGAAAACAGCATTATCATTTGTGAACGGTTTTTAAAGTAAGTGCTTATTACGATGAGAGATAATCAAAAATATTTTCCTGTAAACTGGATGGATGGAATGAAGATCAGTAAGAACCATTTTATTCAGCAAGACAATGCGCACATGAATGCAATGCAGGATATTGCTGCTTTGCAACTGAGCCCTATTAAATATGGTGTATTGCCTTCATCTGCCGCAGGGGAAAATAGCTTTAATGTAAAAATTTCTTTTGATAACCAGGAGTCAGTTAGGGTAGCAGTGTTAAACTGCGATGCCATTACCAATGGTGGTGTACGTATCACGATTCCGTCGCCACTGATGAATGCTGACCAACAAGGTAATGATACGCTTAATTCTATTTTGCCTTTTAAGGCAGGCAACAGCGAATCTACCTGGTGGGTATTTTTATTTGTTCATCCCTTTGAAAAACAGGCAACAGGTAGCCCAGACCTGGAAGAAAACCCGCCGAGGTTTCCACATGTTTTACCTACCTATAGTCTGCAATTAATAAGTGACTCGCAATACAGGCAGTATGCCAGTCATCCTTATGCATTAGCTATTGGGAAACTGAATGTAAATGGCAATGATGTTAGTGTTGAGAATGATTATATTCCTGCATGCATAAGCTGCAATGCGCATCCTGACCTGCTTTCGCTGCACGCAGAGTTGGACAGGTATATGGCTAATATAGAATTGAACTGCTCACAGATAGTTCAGAAGATCTTGCGCAAGAGTCAGCAGAATGATATTTCAGAACTCGTGATGTTTTTATGCGACAGGGTGGTGCTATATCTTGGACAGGCTATAACTTCATTGCGCATTAAAATAATTTATGAACCTCCAGCCGATTTGTTTGCCTGTATTTCAGCATTGGCAAGAATTATGAAAAACACAATTGATCTAAGGATTGGTTCTGGTAAGGATGAGCTGATGAACTACCTGAGCGAATGGTGTGAATTGAAACAGGGCGAACTGGAAACCATGCTAAGCCAGGTAGCCAATATGAGCATAAACCAAAATGACATAAATGCAAGCATTCACAAAGTTGTGGGTTTTGTAAAAGTTACTTCACGATTATTTGATACGCTGAGTAAACTTGAATTTATTGGCAAGAGAAAAGAAAGCGGCATTTTTGTAAAAGAAGAAAGCCCTGCCCAGGCAGATGCATTAAAGGGGAAAAGAAGATTTTTTGGATAATATATCATAAACATTTTTTATGCAACCACTTAACAAAGCTGAAAGAAGCAAAGCATTTCTCAATTTTATTTTATTGTTTTTGTTGTGTATTGCCATCATTATTACCACGGTATTTTTTAGTGTGCAAGTACCTTTCAGGCAAAATGACCAGCTTAGAAATGAAATGGCAACGGTTACTACGGACCGACAGTTTACTAATAATTTTTCAGCGGAACTTGCAGTGATTACATCCATGCTGGACTCAATTAATACCAAGGCCTTAAAGCCAGAACTATTAGATGCTAATATTTCCGAACGGCTTAAAAAGCTCAATGTGATGGCAGATAATGATGCAGTATCCAATAAAGCGATGTATCAGAACATTGTATTAAATCTTGCAGATCTTCAATCTGCTAAAAAGCAGTTAAGAGACTTTACAGGCAAAGATGCAAATATGGATGATTTAAGAAAACAGCTGGATGATATGACCCGGAAATTTGAAGGAAAAGAAAATGAAATTTTATTTTTAAGACAACAAATCCTGAGTTTATCACAAAAACGTTAACCTTATAATCTAATATTATGAGCAGTAATAGCATTTATACAAAAAGCTGGGCTGGCCTCGATAAAGGGGTATGGCTTTCCATGATAATAATGATGGTTTTATCTGCAGGATTATTAAGCTACAGGCTGGCAACAAATAAAGAATGCATACCGGTCAATTTTACTATAAAATCAATGGATAGCAGGGGTGCCATTTATACTGCTGGTGAAATCGTGACTTTTAATGCGGGAACGGATAACCCTGAAATTAGTTGGAATTTTGGTGATAATAGTAATCTTGCTAAAGGTGGATATGTTACACATAAATTTGACAAAGAAGGAAACTACAGTATAACTGCATACAATAAGTCAGGATGTGAATCAAGCCAGTTACTTACCATCAGAAAGCCGGTAATAACCGATAATACAACTACGAATAATATTAGCACTGGAGAAGAAATTGTAGGGCCATCCAACACTACAGTTGGTATCGAAGAATTATTTAGCTGCATGGTAAGCGCCAAAACTTACGAATGGTCAATAGTTAATTTTCCCAAACTTACACGCAATGGCATAGCTGCAAAATTCCCTTTCCCTCATGCAGGAAAATTTACCGTGCAAGTAACCCTTGATGGCGACAGGAGCAAACGCTTTACGAAAGAAGTATTGGTAGAAAATGCGGCTATAGTAAAAAGCACCCAACCCAATCAGAAACTTGTTCCGCTTATTCCTGCTGACCTGGCGGTATTGCCCCAGGAAACAAAAACTTTTTCAGAGCCTGTAGCCACACCCTCAGATAATGTGCCGGCTGCTCCTACAGGACCTAAAAGACTCGTTATATCAGATGCAGCCTTTATAAGTTATCTTGATAAAATATCCAGCCACGAAATGTCACTTGCTGATTTTGATAAATATTTGTGTGGGGGTGGCACTACTAAAGTTGTGGTAAATGGCGATACAAAAGACATGAAGACCTTTAGCTGGCTTTTCCAGCAACTGGGCGAACGCAAAGCGCCAAAAATAGAAACAGCAAGCCTTAATAGGGCGGATAACTGTGTAACACTTATATTGGTCAAGTTTAAAAAGAAAAAGGGGTTTCTCGGCCTTTAATGCTTAAAACAAAGAGTGAATAATCAACAATTAATAATGCATTGGAGTATCTAAAATTACCTGTTCGCTTTGCATCTTTATTTCAGCAAAAAAAGCTGGAAAGCTGCAATATGAAAGAATCTATTTCCCGTAATATTCATTTACTCATTACTTCTCAATTGGGCGAAAATAAGCAGGATTATAATTATGGCTGCCAGCTTTGGGATCATGATTATGATATTCACATGAGTGACGATAGCCGAAGGGAAATCGTTATCAGTTCTTTAAAAAAATTGCTGGCCAATTACGAGAAAAGATTAGGCAGTGTGGCTATAGACGTAAAAGTAAAACAAATGGAAGCTCGTGTAAAATCAGGCTTTCAGCTACGCCGGCGTATTGAGTTGATTATTACCGGCAACATTAAGCGGGTAAATGAGCCATTCCGGTTTCAAACTGCTTTTTTTATAGGACCAATGTCATTTGATTAATTGTTACTACGATAAATATGGCTTCATTAAAACGAGAACGAATTAAAGACCAGATGGTGCAGACTGCTGCACGTGCATGGGGTTTAGAAGAAAGTGAAATTGAACAAAATTTTGATCCGCTCGTTTTATTATTATTTGAAGCATGTGCTGCAGAACTGGAAAAAATCGGTAATGAAATATCTGATTCCCATGCAAGGCTCATGGATTACCTGGCCGAGGTAATATTGCCCGAAACTTTGCTTGGTGCTGTACCCGCATCAGGTATTCTCCAGGCTCAGCCATTAGAAAAATCTGCAGCCATTGATACACAAACCCAATTTCAACTTTCGCAAAAGATTAAAAGATCAGGATCTACAGCCCAGGAAAATGTTGACTTTTATCTTTCCCCAATCGGGAAATTTCAATTGTTGAATGTATCACTTGCCTATTTTATTGCCGGTCAGAAAATTACAAAGATTAACGACCAGAATGCTAAAGAAACCCTTTATAGCGGGCAGGGAAACCAGCAGTCAAATACAATCTGGTTGGTTTTAGACCCGGATAAAACCCTTGAAAATTTAAAGGAGCTTCATATCTATTTTGATGTGCATAATAATACTGATGCCCTGGCCTTTTATAATGGCCTTCCTTTCGCAAAGGCATCAATCCATGATAAGCCGGTTTCTATTGCAGCTGGTTTTACTTCAGAGGTAACGGCCCCTTTTGAAATGCAACAATTATTTGCTGCGCAGCAGGATCGCATAAGTAAAATGCATAAACAGGTTGCCTTTTCTTACGGCAAACGTTTTATTCATATCGTTGATTCACCCGCCATGCAGAAGGGAGTGCCAGAAGAATTAAAAAAATTGTTCCAGGAAGAACAGGTAAAAAAAATGCAGGCAGAAAAAATGATTTTTTTAAAAATTGAATTACCCCGTTATTTTTCAAAAGAAGTGCTGGATACTATTCAATGTAGCATTAACGCATTTGCGGCCATTAATAAAAAGTATCATAGTATTTATTATAAAACAGATGACTGGTTAAATATAATACCGTTACAGATGGAAGGATATTTCCTTGACCTGGGTATTATTAAGAATGACCAGGGAGAGTTGTATAAAATAAAACCTGGATCTGATTCCAATGCTGTTATTGCAGGTGAGGCCGTAATCAGGGCAAGTGGGGTGGGTAAATCAAGTTCACGTACAGTAAGGGAAATGATTAATAATATAACAGAAACCATCCGGGATCAAAGTGCATATTTCAGCCAGGTGAGTAATGAATACATCCTTGAAAGGTTAAAGGATATTGGAAGAATGCTTGCTGGCCTTGAAGATAATATGCAGGCTGCAACAGATAACAAGGAAGATTATCATTACCTGGTTTTACGGCCCAGGAAAAATGGGGAAAGAGTGCAGATAGAATACATAACAACGTTGGGAGCAGAAGGCAATGCCATTAAAGGAGGGATGCAATTGGGTACGGTAAGTAATGCAGGTATAAATCCTAAATCAGCATTTACGGTAAGTTCTTTTGTGGGAGGCAAAAACCAGGTGAGTGATTCAGAGAAAAAAAATATTCTGAGAAGACAATTGTTGTCTGGTGGAAAAATTATAAGTGCTGAAGATGTAAAATTATTATGTCGCCAGGTTTTTGGATACCAGTTAAAAAATGTAAAAGTTAACAAAGCTGTCAGTGTTAGTCCACATCCGGTAGAAGGTTTTAAGAGGACCATTGATGTAATACTACAATTTAAAAATAGTACTCCCGAAAAAAAATCAGAAGCAGAGTCCCTTGTGGCAGAACTGGAATACCAGCTTTCAGAAAATGCGTCTCCCGTATATCCCTTCAGGGTAATTACCCATTTTGAATAACTTTCAAAAAATGGCTCACTTAAAAACGGTAGTAAGCAAATTTTAATTACTTTCAGGCAGTTAACTGCCAATCATGAACTCCATAGGTTTAAAAAAAATTACACTGTTTTTTATATCATTCACATGCATCTGCAGCCTGAAAGCTCAGTTGCGTATTAATGGCGATACCATTTTTGTGAATGCAGAAGCTGAAATCGTCGTTAGGTTTCCTTCATTACCACAGAGCTTTTCTACTATTCCCAGTAATGCGCCATATAATTTTAAATCATTGGGCACAGGGTTTACAGTCACTGCAAAATCAGAAAATACAAATCCATCAACCTTGTTGGTTTCGGAAGGTGGAAGAGACCACCGTTTTATAATAGCTTTTAAAAAGGATATTAATTATAATATTGAAGCAGAAATAGATTATGATTATTCTACTACAAAAAAACTGGAGGAGCATATAAAGCAAGTTGCTATTATCAGGCAGGCACTCGCCATTCCAGAAGAAAAACCTGTTGTAGCTGCCATTCCAGAAGAAAAAAAATCAAAAAAGAAAAAGGACCAGCCGGTACAGGTAGAACCCAAGGCGGCCGGTACCGGAGAACAAACTGCATTCTACAGGTTATTAGAATCTGGCGACAAAGCAATGAAGGATCAACAATACGCGGTGGCTAAAGAACAATATGAAAAAGCAAAAACACTTCGGCCAGATGATGTAATTCCCATGCAACGCCTGCAGGAATTGACACAAAAAATTTCAGAACAGGAGAAGGCAGCAAAGCTCGAAAAAGATAAAGAATATATAAATATAACAGCCACTGCAAAAGCCAGTATGGATTTAAAGCAATATGATAAAGCATTGGAAGGTTATAAAAAAGCATTGCAAATAAGGCCCGGTGATTTATATGCAACTTACCAGGTTGAAAAAATTGATAAAATCATTGCTGATCAAAATAGCCAGCAAGCAAAACAGCAACAGCGTGATCTTTATAGCGGTTATATATCAAAAGGCGATAAGGCGCTGCAACAGGAAAAACTGGGAGAAGCGAGGATATCTTTTGAGCAGGCCTTGCAGGTAGTACCCAATGATGCAACAGCAAAAAATAAATTATTAATTGTTGAAGACAAAGAAAGGAAACTAATAGAAAATACTGCACTGGAAATTAACTACAATTCTGCTATACAGGAAGCAGATAAATTATTCCAGGCCGAGGATTATGAAAAAGCTACAGCATCATATAATAAAGCACTAAGTTTTCTCAAAAAGGCCTGGCCACAAGAACAAATTAAACGGATAGAAACAATAAAAACCTCCCTGGCAGCTAAAGAGAGAGAAGTTGCATTAAAACTTTCAAAGCAACAGGAACTTGAGAAAAAGCAGGCCGCCGCACAAGAACTGGAGGATGATTATAATTCTGCCATTGCACTTGCTGATGCATATTTTAAAGAGGGCAGTTATGCGGATGCAAAAACCAGTTACTCAAAAGCATTGACTATAATTAAACGCCCATGGCCACAGGAGCAAATTAAAAACATAGATAAACTGCAGGCAACCTTTGCATCCCAAAAGAAAACAGAACAGCAGCGCCAGGCACAACAGGCAATGGAGGCAGAGCAGTTAAGAAAGGTACAGGAAGCAGAAGGCCGTTATACCCTGGCCATTAGGGAAGCAGATGATAATTTCAAAAACAAGGACTATAAAAATGCCAAAATCGCATATACCAATGCATTGGCAATTGCCGATCGCCCATGGCCAAAAGAGCAAATTAAAAATATTAATACAATTATTACGCAGCAGGCGGCATTCGAATTGGCTGAGAAACAAAGGATCGCTCATGAAGCGTCTATCAATGCTTCTTATACAAAACTTATGGATGCTGCGAATGTAGAATTTACAAAAAGTAATTATATAAAAGCAAGAAAATTATATAATGAAGCAAGTACAATAAAACCATCGGAGTCCGAACCTAAAGAACGAATGCAGGTTATTGAAATGACACTGGAAAAAATTGCTGCTGATTTAAAAGCCAGGAATGATAGCATTGCACATGCTGTAGAAACAAACCGTATGTTTAACCTTGCCATTCTCAGGGGGAAATCTGCATTTAGTAAAGAAGATCTTGCAGGGGCAAAGATTGCTTACGAAGAAGCAGCTGGTCTAAAACCCGGTGATGCTGAAGCAACAAGGCAATTAAATATTATCAATACAAAAATGGAAGAAATAGCCCGTGCGATAGCTATAGAAAGACGCTATGATAATAAATTATCTACAGCAGATAGTTTGCTGATAGTAAAAGCTTATCAACCCGCAATAGCTGCTTATAAAGAAGCATTAAATGAGAGACCTGCGGAAAGATATCCGCAATCCCAAATAAAATATATACAGGCCGAAATAAAAAACCAGCAACAACAGCAGGAACAACAACGTTATTTTGATTCGCTCCGTAGGGAAGAAGAAAATGATATTAATTACAGAACGTTTGTAAAGCAGGCTGATAAAAATGTAAGTGAAAGAAACTTTGAAGAAGCAAAGAAAAATTATGAAGAAGCTTTAAAAGCAAAACCGGGAAGTGATTATGCTGTTGCAAGACTGCGTATAGTAAGTTTCCAGGCAGATAAACAAAAAGCTGCCTCAGGAATAACAGGAGAAGAGACAGCGGGTAAGAATAAAAAAGATAAAAAAGCAGGAAAGAATGATCTAGTTAAGTCAGCAGTTATTCCCCCTTACCAGAGTGCAAACCTGCAAATCAATCCATTGCCATACAGCAAAGCTGAACTCCAGCAAAAATACCCTGATATTGATTTTTCTATGTTGCCCCCCGATCAGCCATTTAATGATGTAGCTGTGAACACAAAGGAGAAAGCAAATATTTTTACCCAGTTCCTGAAAAACGGGCCTTCATTAAATATTTCCGATAACAATAAAAATGTAGAATTAATCTGCCATGGAATCCGGCTTGAGGAAGATTTTGTTTATCTTAAATTCCTTGTCCGTAATAATACATCAAATGATTTTTTAACGGGCTCAATGATGCTGAACTGGGTAAAGAAAAATAGTATTAGTATTAAACTTTATCCTGTTTACCTGTTTCCTGCATACCTTCCTATTATCAAAGCAGGGAATGAATCGTTTGTTATTTATGTTTGCAAATCATATAGTATTGCCGACCAGGATAACCTGAAATTTGAAATGAATGACAGGAAAAATACTGTGAAACTTCAATTATCAATTTCCGGAAAAGTTTACAATGATGAATTGTACAAATAGGTACCACCTGAAATGAAAATATCTTTAAAAATATTTTTTGCATTTTTTTTATTTGCCACTGCATCAGGAATAAGTTCCAGCTATGCTCACGATATTGTTTTTTGTGGTGAGAGAATTCCTGTGGATGATAAATTTGTTGCAGATAGACTGATGAACATAATCAGAAGGCAGATTCCTAATGTAAATCTTCCTCAACTCAGGCAGCGCACCAACCAGTATTTCGGCATTGTAGAATCCTATTTGCAAGCCACCAGGCTTCCTGAAGATTTTAAATACCTCGCCGTTGTAGAAAGTGGATTTCAAAATGTTACTTCTCCTGTTGGGGCACAAGGCTTTTGGCAGCTCATGCCAGAAACAGCTAGAGAACGAGGACTTATCGTGAATGATTTAATTGATGAACGTAACGACATTTATAAATCCACTCATGCCGCATGCAAAGTGTTAGCAGCCTATTATGTGCAGATAAAAAAAAGATTTGGTGTTTCATCATGGGTACTTACTTCTGCCGCTTATAATTTTGGTATTGGAAATATGAGCCGGCAAATAGATAAACAGGGCAAAGACTATTTCCAAATGAACCTTAACCCCGAAACAGCAGGTTATGTTTATAAAATTATTGCTGTAAAAGAATTGTTTGAATATCCCGAATTGTATATGCAAAAACTGGGGTATAATGTTTTTAATGCCAAAGCAAAGGTGAAAAAGATGGATACAACAGATGGGGATGAAGCAGTGTTCTCCACCATGACTGTGAAAGTGAACCAGCGTGATGGTAATCACCCGGAAAATATTAATACCAAGGTGGATCGTAAAGATTTGAAAGCGGCACAGGCAAAGCCTAAAACTGAAGATGAGGGAACAATTTCATTTATATCAGCTGAAATTGTTGGTAAATATAAAAAGTTTGATGATGGAGACCTGGTTTCCTTTAAGCTCCAGGACAATCTTCAGGTTGCCAATCGTTTTACAGCAAAGGGCAATATTATACAGGGGAGGGGATGGCTTATAGATGACAAAATTTATATTGACCTTGGGTATGACCGTAACATAGTTATTTATGATCTAAATAATCAGAAAGGAGTATCCTTAGCTTCGTTAAAGAAAAAAGAAACGGTCATCATGAAGGTTATAAATTTTTAATAATTATATAATCGGCCATAATTCTATGCCTACAATTCATTTACGGATACAAGGGGATGTGCAGGGTGTTTTTTACCGTGCGTCCGCAAAAAAAATAGCAGAAGAGATAGGAGTGAAGGGGTGGATAAAGAATACTGCCAATGGTAATGTGGAAGCTTTAGTGTCCGCAAGCGAGGATCAACTTAAACAGTTTAAAGCATGGTGCAGCAAGGGTCCGGCAAAAGCTCTGGTAACCCGGTTGGAAGAAACAGAACAGGAAGAAATATCCTTCGCGGAGTTTTGTATTATCAGGTAATAATCACCTATATATATTATTTTTAAATAAACTACATTACGCCACTTACCAAAAATCTTACCAATTTGGTAAAAAATTGTAATTTCCCTCCTCAGGTTCTATTTATTTCCCTTAACTTTGCCCTCCTTTAATTTCGGGTTAGTGGCATCAATTGCATGTAACCCGGTTAAAGCCTTCACTAAACGTTTTAATTACAATATGTCTGCAACTAAATCAACCGCTGCTAAACGTTACAATTTCGGAAAAGTTGAACTTTTAGCAGAACAACCCGATTTGCTCGGAATCCAGATTCAATCGTTTAAAGATTTTTTCCAACTTGAAACTACACCCGACAAACGTAATGTGGAAGGGCTGTTTCGGGTGTTTAAGGAAAATTTTCCGATTACGGATACCCGCAACATTTTCGTACTTGAGTTCCTGGATTATTTTGTTGACCCACCACGCTATACAATTGAAGAATGTATAGAAAGGGGTCTTACTTATGCTGTTCCATTAAAAGCAAAGCTTCGCCTTAGCTGTAATGATGAAGAGCATGTGGATTTTCAAACCATTGTTCAGGATGTGTTTCTTGGAAACATTCCTTATATGACTCCCCGGGGAACATTCGTAATTAACGGTGCTGAAAGGGTAGTAGTAAGCCAGCTTCACCGTTCACCTGGTGTATTCTTTGGCCAGAGCGTGCATCCGAATGGTACCAAAATATATTCTGCCAGGGTTATTCCTTTCAAAGGTGCCTGGATGGAATTTGCAACTGACATTAATAATGTAATGTTTGCTTATATCGACCGTAAGAAGAAATTCCCGGTAACAACATTATTGCGTTCTATTGGTTTTGAAACAGATAAAGATATTCTTCAGTTGTTTGGAATGGCCGATGAAATAAAGGCTGACCGTAAAAACCTGGAGAAGCATCTTGGCAAACGCCTGGCGGCACGTGTACTGCGTACCTGGGTTGAAGATTTCGTAGATGAAGATACTGGTGAAGTAGTTTCTATAGAAAGAAACGAGATCATACTGGAAAGAGATAGCATCCTTGATGATAGCAAT
>JBDSYV010000071.1:0-3041 GCA_040110925.1 Ferruginibacter sp.
TTGTTTCAAGAAATTCTATTTTAAAATAAGTTGGATCCATATCGAGCAACATCATGACAATACTGCCAGCTTCAATTTCGCCATCAATAAATTCACCAGCAGTGGTTGCACCAAAAATTTGAATGCCTTTTTCGTCAAGGAATTTGCAAATAGCTTCTCTGTCTTGTTTAATGGATATAAAAACAATGGCTAAAGTTGGCTTGAACCCGTCAGTTATGCTTTCAGTTAATGCAGAACTTATTTCTTCTGTAGATTTTCCTTTGATTGATTTTGCTTTCATGTTATTTCTAATTGGTCATATTAATAAGTAGCTGTGTCTCGTTTCACACTTATTTTGATGTCCTCCTTTAGGGGGCGGAGGAGGTCTTTTCTTTTAATGCCACCCAACTATTGGTTGTAGAGTGAAATTCATGTTTGCCATTAACCCCCCTTCCATATTCTCCATAGGAATAAAATCCTGCCATGGGTGAATCCCATACCTGGGCTAAGCCTTCATTTTCTTGTTGCGCCATAGGGCCAAGGACTGCAAGCCGGCCGGCACAGGAAAATATTAATAAAGCATCTGCATCGGCCTGTGCCAAATTTTTAAGTTCGGTTGCCTGATTAACTATGGTCTCCATTATGTCGAAATCGGGTGGCGTAGAAAATCTAAACCTGGAGCCTTGTTGAATTTTTGACTCGCAGATAAGTGCCTTATTTTCTTTATCAAACCCTATGGGATTGCACATCAGTGGCTCCCTATTTTCCCGTTCAATTTGAAGAGGGTATTGATTACCCAGGTTTTCGAAAAATACCATTTGTTCATCTTTATTGGGAACGGCACTTCCCAGGTAGCGCATATATACATCAAGTGCCGGTTGATCGTCCATTGTATAAATAATATTGCCTTCACTTTTTGTTACAATTTTAGTAAGGCCAATAGGCTTCCAACCGGAGATCGCCATGCCATGCAAATTGATCTTGTCGGCATCCAGTACCAGCGCAGCCATTCCATAACCAGTAGATTGGCTGCCGCTGAAAACATATGCTCCTGTAAACGTCATATCGTCGCCCGCCATACCGCCAAACAGATTGAATTCACTGCCCAACTCTTTCTCCATACTCCTGATGATGGCATCACCATCAATCATTTTTCCATCAGCGGTGAGCGATGTGGTAAGGAGTATAAATGAGGGATTTTTAAATTTATGCAAAGCGGTTTGTGCGAGTTGAATGGCTGACTCCTCTAATTTTTTTTCGCCTATACTTTCAAAAATGATACTGTAAAATTTTCGATTTAAGTCCAGTAAAAGAATCACTATAGAGCCTTCGTCCTGGTGGCCATCAATAAACTCCGTACTTGAAGTAGCTCCAATGACATCAATATTATGTTGTGCAAGGAGGCTGCAAATTGCATTTCTATCTTGCTTTATGGATATGAAAACAAAAGCAATGGTTGGTTGATAACCATCAGCGATACAATTCTCCAATGCCGATTTTATTTCTTCAGTCGATTTGCCTTTGATTGTTTTTGCTTTCATGATCTCTTTTTTAATTAACCATCGCATTATTTACCTGGTAAGTATCTGCATATTGCTGAAAGCTAGTCGCCTTACCATTCTTCAACCGCCACATATGTGTAAACTGTGCTTTGATAATTTTTCCTGTTGCGTTATTTTTTGCATTGTACCTGCCGGTTACAATGATCATGTCATTTTTTGTTTCATGAAAATCAAGATCAGATAGTGTCCAATATTCCCAGTCGGCTGCAATGCGGCCAAATACTCCCTCTGCAACTGCCTGCGGCCCTATATAGGGATTACGGTCTGCATAAGGAAAGTTCTCTGCTTCATTCCATTCAATAGCTTCATCCATAGCACCCAGGAAAGCAGGGAAGTCTCCCTTGCCGGCTGCCTCATACATACCTTTTACGATTTCTAAATTTTCCATGTTTGTGTTTTTAGTTGTATAAAAAATTGTTTAATGATTCGGTTATGTTTTCTATAGGTAAGATTATTATCAAATGGCGTTTTATTTACCTGCCGGAGGCAACAGACCGAGTTGCTGCATAAAATCCATGTTATCATAAAAATCCTGTTCTTCAGCAATTTTTCCATCCCGCATCAGCACTATAGTGGAACCATCTAAATCCACAGCTTTACCGGTAGCGGGGATCCCAAAAAAATCACCTGTATGCGTTCCTTTAAAATTCCAATGCTTGACTAATTTTTCGTCATGGCCAAAAACATCCACAATGGTGAATTTAATATTTGAAAATCCTGTAAGAAAGTTTGAATAGAATGCCCTGGCACTATCAATACCCACTACATCAGCCGGTTTCATATGAAATCTCACATCCGCGGTAAAGTTTGAATCATTAAACATTTCTACTTTTCCCTTATTCATAATCTCATCCCAAACATGCGTGTACATTTTAATGTTGGCCTCAACAGGATCCGTTTTAGATGATTCCTTTTCTGCAGTGGAACAGGCTGTAAATAATAAAGTGGCAAATACCATTAGGGAAAGCAGAATGCTTTTGTTTTTTGAATTGAATTGCATAGTTTTTACTTTTATTTTGGTTTAATAATTGTTTGTTTCTATTTTTCTTTTAATGCCAGCACACAGCAGGTATTGTTGTGAAATTCATGTTTACCGGTTTTGGATTTGCCATATTCCCCATAGCTAAAAAAACCAACCATAGGAGCATCCCACACCTGACGAACCTGGTCAATTTCTTCTTTGATTAATATCCCAAATGACAAATGCCTGCTGATACAGGAAAACATTATCAGGGCGTCAGCCTGGTCTTGTTTTTCGTTTTTCAGTTCATTGCATTCTTCCACAACCTTTTCAATTGCATCAAAATCGGGTGGGAGTGAAAACCGGACTTTTGAACCTTGCGGCACATTGCCTGCACAAATCAGGGATCTGTCTTGCCTGTTGGCAAACATTGCAGTTCGCATTACGGGCGCTACATTTTCCCGTTCCATCTGGAGTGGATAATAAGCACCAATTTGGCTGACAATTTCTTTACCTGAATCAAAGTCTATCTCAACTCC
>JBDSYV010000072.1:0-19577 GCA_040110925.1 Ferruginibacter sp.
ATCTGCAATATTATATAGCTGCTGGAAAATGGGCCGGTAAAATAATATGCCAAGCAACATGCCCGCCATCATGATATTTTTTCTCTCCCATTTATCAGACAGGCTGCCAAACACAAGAAAGAAAGGAGTGGCAATTACAAGTGCAATAAGAATGATGGTATTGGCCTGTTCGTATTCAATATTGCATTTGGTGAGAATAAATGTTTGCGCATAAAACTGGCCGGTGTACCAGATTACGCCCTGCCCCATGGTAGCCCCAAACAATGCCAGCAATACAGTCTTAAAATTTTCTTTTTTTCCAAAACTTTCTTTTAAAGGATTTTTAGATGTTGATCCTTCCTTTTTTAGTTTGGAAAACAAAGGCGATTCAGACATTTTCATCCGGATGATGATGGAAACAATCACCAGGACAATCGATAGCAAAAAAGGATACCTCCATCCATTGCCCGAAACAAATTCTTCTACACCTACCAATCTTCTTACTAACAGTATTACCCCAAGCGATAAGAATAATCCGAGTGTAGCAGTGGTTTGTATCCAGCTTGTAAAGTATCCTCTTCTATGTGCAGGAGAATGTTCGGCTACATATGTTGCAGCGCCTCCATATTCGCCGCCAAGCGCAAGGCCCTGCATTAACCGCAGCATAAGTACCAGGAATGGCGCCCAGCCACCAATGCTGGCATAGGATGGTACACAACCAATTAAAAATGTAGAGATGCCCATGAGCACTAGTGTGAGCAGGAAAGTATATTTTCGGCCAATAATATCCCCAATACGACCGAATACCAATGCCCCAAAAGGCCGCACTATAAATCCTGCTGCAAAAGTAGCAAGGGTTGAAAGCAACGCTGCCGTTGGGTTACCGGCAGGAAAAAATTTTACGGCAATGATCGTGGAAAGGCTGCCGAAAATATAAAAGTCGTACCACTCTATTAAAGTACCTACTGATGAAGCAGCTATTATTTTACCAATACCTTTTGTGGAATTCATTTGAAGGTTTCTGATGAATCATTTACTAAAATATCAAATTATCCATTAACCCATTATTATTTATCCATTATCCATTAACCCATTATCAATTATTCATTTGCTTTGCCCATGCATCCATCTTTTGTTCCAGGGTTACCAAAGGCATATTACCATCTTTTAATAATTCATTATGAAAATTTGAGAGCTTAAATTTTCGACCCAGTTGTTTTGAATATCTATCCCTCAATTCTTTAATCTTTAATTCGCCAATCTTATAACTCAGTGCCTGGCCCGGAATTGCCATATATCGTTCAATTTCTGCCGTAGCACTTTGTTCAGAGATGGGTTCATTACTTCGCATATATACAATGGCCTGTTCCCTGCTCCATCCCTTTGCATGCATGCCTGCATCTACCACCAGTCTTATGGCCCTATGCATTTCATCACCTAGTGAATAAAAATACTGGTAAGGGTCCGTATAACAGCCTAATTGTTTGCCCAGGCTTTCGCAATATAAAGCCCAACCTTCAGAGTATGCACTGTTGCCACCATCCTGCCGGAATTTTGGCAAGCTGCCATTTTCCTTTTGCAGCATCACCTGGAAATGATGGCCGGGTATAGCTTCATGTATAAATAGGTTTTCTTTGGCCGTGGTATATTTTGTTGCATCTACTATAGGTACATAAAAAATACCGGGTCTTGTACCATTGGTCAATCCTGAAAAATATTGAGCTGCTGCCGATGCTGCCCTGAAGGCTTCCGTTTGCCTTACTTCAAAAGCTGTTACCGGCATTTTGATGAATAATTTATGGAGGTGGGGTTCTATCTTTTTTTCTATAGCCCGGTAAGCAGCCAAGACTTCTTCAGCATTTTTATAAGGCAAAAATTGCGGGTCGGTTTTAGTGAAAACAAAAAACGAATCTAAACTTCCCTGGTAATTAACCTGCTTTCTAACTTTCTCCATTTCTGCCCTTATGCGTTTTACTTCTGCCAGGCCGGTATTAAAAATGTCGGCAGGTTTTTTATTGGAAGTGGTAGAATTGCGGATAGCATATTCATATACTAAAGCACCGTCAGGATAGCCGGATAAACCACTGCTGGCCCTTGCATGGGGCAAATAATCATTCTTTATAAAATCAAAAAGTTTTTTATACGCAGGGTTAATATCTTCTGTAATAAGTTTTTCATATGCGGTCGTAAACCTTGCTTTATCATCATCACTAAAACTATCCGGGAATTTATTTACGGGACCATAAAATACAGATTGGGTTACATCCGCTTTTTGCAATGCATCCAGTTGTGGAATTAATTTTATCACCAGCGATTTTGGTAATACTCTTTTTTCGGCAATACCTTTTTTAAAATAAATAATAGCACTATCTGCCCATGCAGAAAATTGCTTTGCCCTGCTTAACCAGTTGTCATAATCTTTTTCGGTTTTAAATGGCTGTGCTCCGGTGCCGCTTCCCCACTGCCCCATAGATAAATGCAAACCCCGGAATTGGTTGAAGGGAATACGGTTGGTTTTAAGACTTAATTCTTCCAACCCCATTTCCATATTACGCTTAAAGATATCGTAGCTGATCCTGTCATTTTGATTAAGACTGTTGCGGCTAAATTTTTTAATACTATTTAAAAATTGTATATAAACAGCGGCTAATTTTAGTGAATAACTATCCGTGAATGTTACAGGTAGTAAATCATTGTAGCGGTTATCGCCAAGTGAGGTGGCGATAGTTGGGAAAAGCCGGTAGCTTTCCTCGGTATAATTATCAAAAAGTTCGGCAAGTTTTTTATTATCTGAGCCTGGTTGGCCAAGAATAAATTGTTGAGAACTGAAATATAAAATAATTAGTAGCAAGTATTTCATTATATATAGTTTGGGTCAAGTTATAGCTTTCTTAAATACCTGCAATAATTTAAACATAATCTATATATGCTTTTGCATTCTTTGGCAAGATTATCGAATAGTATTAAAAATGCATTTATAAAAATATTTTATAAAAATTAATTTGATTTTATGAACAATGAAATTCCCGTAACTAAAAAAAAATTTTTTGAGCGCCTGGCCAATAAAGCTACTACTCTTACAGGGAGTACAACAGCCATAGTTCTTGCCTTCTCCCTAATTGTAATCTGGGCATCATTTGGTCCGTTATTCCATTATTCTGAAACCTGGCAATTGGTAATTAATACCAGCACCACTATTATCACTTTTTTAATGGTTTTTTTAATTCAAAAATCCCAAAACAAGGATTCGCTGGCCATTCAGCTAAAATTAAACGAGTTGGTAGCGGCGCATGAATTTGCTAGTAACCGGTTGGTGAATGTAGAGGATATGACAGAAGAAGAATTGAAAGTGATACAGAAATATTACGGTAAGCTGAGTGAATTTGCTAAAAAAGAAGAAAACCTGCAGCAATCTCATTCTATTGACGAGGCGCATGAGAAGCATAATCTGAAAATTCAAATGGAAAAAGAGATTGATGATAAGTGTGGAAGTGAAAAATGATGCAGGCATACAGGGATGTTCATTTTCGGTTGGCAACTTTTTATATTGTATGGTTTTTGAATCCTACATTTGTACGCTTAAATCGTACAATCAGGCTTTAATAAAAAACAATTAGTGTCAAAGCAAATTAATAAAGTTTCAGCAGCAGGTTTACTTATAGCATTAGGAATCATTTATGGCGATATTGGTACATCACCGCTTTATGTGTTTAACTCCATCATTAAAGACAGGATTATTAGTCCTGAACTCATAAAGGGAACCCTCTCGCTTATCATCTGGACAATTACTTTACAAACAACAATTAAGTATGTAACCCTTGTACTTCGTGCCGACAACCGGGGTGAAGGCGGAATCTTTGCCTTGTTTGCATTAGTAAGGCGAAGAAGGAAATGGCTCGTTATTCCTGCAATGATCGGCGGTGCAGCATTGCTGGCAGATGGCATTATTACACCCCCAATTTCCATTACATCCGCAATTGAAGGTTTAAAAGAATTGCCACAATTCCATGAGTTGGGTAAGGAATCCATTGTATATATTGTTTTGGGTATTATATCGTTGTTCTTTTTCACACAGCAGTTTGGTACTTCAAATATTGGTAAAATGTTTGGTCCTGTAATGGGCATTTGGTTTGGCATGCTTGCCGTGCTTGGCTTCATTCATATCTCTGATAATATCTCAATTCTTTCTGCACTCAATCCTTATTATGGCATTCATTTCCTCCTGAATTATTCAGAAGGGTTCTGGTTGCTTGGCGCTGTTTTTCTTTGTACTACGGGTGCGGAAGCCTTATATAGCGACCTTGGTCATTGCGGCAGAAGTAATATAAGAGTAAGTTGGGTTTTTGTAAAAATCTGCCTTTTAGTAAACTATTTTGGCCAGGGTGCAAGCCTACTGAAACAACATACAGGTAAGTTGATGAGTGAAGCGGTAATAAATACTGAGGGCATTAATGCATTCTTCGATTTAATGCCTCAATGGTTTATTGTCCCGGGTGTTATTATTGCCACCAGCGCTGCTATAATTGCCAGCCAGGCAATGGTATCCGGTTCATTTACGCTTATCAGCGAAGCCATGCGGCTTAATTTATGGCCCAAGATGAGGGTAAAATATCCCAGCGAAGCCAAAGGACAAATTTATATTCCAGGCCTTAATACATTATTATTTGCCGGTTGTGTTGGGGTCGTTCTATATTTTAGGGAATCTTCACGCATGGAAGCTGCATATGGCCTTGCTATCATAACTACTATGCTGATGACAACAATCCTCTTTGCAAATTATATGGTATTGCATAGAGTGAAGCCTTTATTAATATACATCTTCCTTGGGTTTTATTTTATTGTAGAAACATCATTTTTATTAGCCTTGATGGATAAATTTAAACATGGCGGTTATATAACCCTGATGATTGGCTTTATGATGTTCTCAGTGATGTATGTATGGTTCCGTGCCCGTAAAATTAAAAACCGTTACGTTGAATTTGTACGTGTGGAAGAGTATGTACCTAAAATGGAAGAGTTGAGTAATGATAGCTCAGTTCCTAAATATGCTACGCACCTGGTTTATCTTACCAGTGCAAATAATCCAAAGGAGATCGAGCATAAAATAATTTATAGCATTCTCAGTGGCAAACCCAAGAGGGCAGATATATATTGGTTTGTACATGTAGATACTTTAGATGACCCGTATACCAGTGATTATACTGTAGAACATATAATTCCTAATGACATCATCAGGGTAGAATTCCGGCTCGGGTTCCGTATGGCACCACGTTTAAATCTTATGTTTAAAAAAGTAGTGGAAGATCTTGTGGCCAACAGGGAAGTAAATATAACCAGCCGCTACGAAAGCCAGCAAAAAAATAATATGGTGGGTGATTTTGAATTTATCGTAATGGAAAAATTCCTGAGCCAGGATAATGAATTACCATTCTTTGAAACCCTCATTATGCGTTGCTATTTCTGGCTGAAAAAACTCAGTGTTTCTGAAGAGAAAGGTTTTGGACTGGAGCAAAGCAATGTTGTAATAGAAAAATTTCCGCTGGTTGTGGCGCCCGTAAGTAAGCTCAAATTGAATAGGATTTATGATAACGAGGAGGATGAATAAATTGGTTTAGAATTTCTGCTCCAAAAGTTCATCCACTTTTACTGGTTGATATCCTTTTTCTTTTAACCAACGAAGCAATTGTGGTAAATAATAATAAAATTTATCAATTCGCCGCGGGTCTGTACCAATATGCAGTAAAAGAATAAATCCATTTAAACCAGCAGTACTCCTGGCTTCACAGGTTTCAATAGATTCAAAAATACTTTCGCTATTCCTGAAATTTTTTAATTCGGGCCAGGTATAATCAGCAGCGCCATTTGTGCCCGGGCTGAAATTGATGAGTTGCAGATTTTGCTGTTTAGTCCATAAGGCAATACTATCGTTATACCATTCGTATGGTGGCAAAAAATACCTGGCATTCCTTTTTGCAATGCCAAAACTTTTCATCCGTTCATAATTCTTTTGCAAATCCAGGTTGAATTGTTCGTGGCTTACAAGCAGGCTGTCTCTTTTTTCCCAGTCGCAGTAAAGCAAATGCTCATTGCTATGAGCACCCAGGTAATGTCCATTCTTTTTAAGCTTATGTATTATGTTTTCAAATTTTTTATTGCCATAAAACCGGCCCGTGAAGAAAAAAGAAGCTTTGATGTTTTCTTTTGCCAATGCATCAATAATGGTGCTCCCCCCATCAGCAAATTCATCCCCTGTAAAAACGATGCTCATTTTTTTTGATGCAGTATCTCCCCTGGTAATCGCACCGTGCTGGTAATGAAAATGTTTACCTGTATCGGCAGGCACCGGCACTACTTTTTTGCAGGCAGGGCTGCAGCCTCCTGTGCAGCCAGCAAATAAATTAAAGAGGCCGTACCATCCATTGTGGGTTCGTTGGTACTATAATCGCCATAATCATCGTGATACACTGCCAGCCCACTTTGAAAAGCTGCGTACGCATCCGGTTTATATAATTTTATACCGATAAGGTTGTTGTAAATACTAGTATAAACCGGGCCATCCACAAGTCCTCCGTCAATAGGATAATTTTTTAAATGCGTAAAGGCCGAGTGTGGATCTGCAGGAGTATCGCCCCAGGCCGGCAATCCATATACCATACTTGTACCCCAGGGATTGCAGCCAAAAAGCCAGTCAATATTTGCCTGCTCTAATTGAGCAAAATTTATATCCCCCGTTTCTTTTCTATACCAATAGCATTGCTGCGCAAATGCGACCGTAAGATTATTGCTGCACCAGATAAATGGCACTCCACGGTAAAAGGCATTCGTCTTTGCTTTGTTCCATACCTTTTCTATGCCCTGGCGATAATATTGTTTTATAGCTTCAATACTATCTTTAAAATTTATTACAAATGATGGATTAAAACCAGTGGAACGTTTCGGAAATGCTTTGCCAGTTTTTAAATGTTTTAATATTTCATAATGTCCTGCATTTACAAAAGGGTACCATTGGTAATGATTGGCAGTATCGGCTCCCAACCATGGCGTAATTTTTTCTTTGCCGGCATAAATCACAGCCATGCCCAGGTACCATCCATTCGCTGCATTGCTATTTGTAACCTGCTGCATGCTATGCACATTGGCATAAGCAAGTTCCATATCATCTACCCAGTTTTCTTCTGCATAGATATATGGGGATCTTACAGAAGCGGTTTGTGTAAACCCATGTTTTTGATTTGCAAAAGACAAGGCATCCATTGCCTTGTTATAAAATATTTTATAATCATGACCTAGCTTTAAATAATGTGCCAGTGCAAAAGCACTTGCAAATTTTGCAGCAGTGGAACTGGTACCGGTAGAAGCATTCAAAAATTTTCCACGTTGCTGGGGTTCGCCGCTAATAAAATATACTGGCCGCTGGTATCCCCTGCCGTACTGGCTATCCAGCGCTGGCATCCGCATATTGATATGATCCCTGTCATCAGCAATTTGGTTGAACATAACCTTAGGTGAGGGAAACATTTTCAACAACCATTCTAATCCCCAGTTGGCTTCATCAGCAATATCAGGGATATTATTTTTGCCTTCCAGTCCATTGGCTAAATGATCATCTGAAAAAATGCCTGGAAAATCCCGGAAAGCTAATAAGAGATTATACGTTGCATTGGCAGATGTGGAGCTGTATTGCAAGTAATCACTGGCATCATGCCATCCACCCGCAACATCCACATAGCTGCTGTCTGGCAACCCGGCTTTAGCGCCATACAAAGTATATCCATCCCTGGTATGACAACTGTCTTTAAGAAATGGGTTAAATCCGCTGCGCTGCTGGCGCATATAACGCAGCACAAAATCTGCACTGCCTTTATACACATCATTTCCAATAGTAAATTCCGGTGATTTTATACCAGCAGTTTGTAAATAATATTTACCTGGTTTTGTAAAGGCAGAAAAATCCAGACGGTATGTTTGTGTGAATGGACCATAGGCGCCAAACGCTTTACCGGGATTCCCGCTGCTTACTATTTTTTTTGTTTTAGCATCTACTAATTGCCAGGTTTCAATTGCCCGTGAATCTTTGCTACAATATACTGCCACTTTAATGCCCTGTGGTAAATAGCCCAGTTGATTTATCCTTATCCAGGAATGCTCTTCTGAACCAGCATTTTTAAAAGAAAGTATGACTAAAAAAATCACTACCGGCATCAACAGTAAAATAATTTTTCTCATACGATTTTTTGAAAAAATGCATCAAAAACAATGCGCATAAAGCTAAACAATAAAACTTTTGCAAGGTTACTTTGGGAGTAAGGGCTAAATAATATTTTGAGGTGCTGAAAAGAATATTATTTTTTTAATACTTGTTAGGATAGATATTTTTTTTGTTGTGCATGTTAAATAAAATTGTTTAAATGTGTTTTCTTAACCTTAGTAGTAATCAGTGTCCATCAGTGACTCAACCTTATTAGCTAAAGAACCTTGAAGCCCGAATAAGAAGCACAACTTAAAATAAGGTAATAAGGTTTTCAGCAATCTATTCTGCCAATTTCTATTAAGGTTAACAGATTGTCTTTAGGCAGAACAAAAAATATTTTGGGCTTTGTATAATTATTGTATCAAAAGTGCCCTGCACAACAAAATATTAATTACCGGTTTTTGTCGGGAATGACTATGCCCACACGGACTGCGCTATTAAGTATTTTGCAACAACCATGACAATATAAAACCCGTATGTTATATTATTGGCAAAAAAATATTTTAAGCCAAAACAAACATTTAGGGCCCCTGCTTTGTATAATGTTATATAAATATTATTTTATGAAAATTATTATGTCGTTTTTCCTGCTTTGCGCAGCTTTAACCTCGCAGGCACAAGAAGTTAAAAAAGAAAAGAAGCGCCCCATGGTCTTCCACAGTATTGGAGGCAGTTTCCAGGATTTTGAAGGGCTCAATAGCCGTGTTGCCAAACTTCCGGAATATAAAACCCTTAAAGACAATGGTGGTACATTAGGATTGGGATGGATAGCAGATTGCAACCGGTTAATTACTAGTGGTAGCCTTACATTAGGAAGTACAATGAGTGGAGACAAGCACAAAAGAAGCAGCACTGTTCGTAATTATGGCATTACAGCAGATATTGGTTATGATGTTGTAAAGTCTGATAGGGTAATGCTTTATCCTTTTGCCGGACTTGGCTATAATGGATACCAGGCCATTTTTAATAAAGATGTTTCCACCGTATCATTTGATGATGTTTTGCAATCCAACGTGGTAAAAAATAGCATCAGTGCAGTAAAATTTAATAACTCATTTGCTGTTTACCGCCTTGGTGTTGGGTTTCTCGTTAGTTCACCAAAAAGCCCATCGCATTCTATAGGCATACAGGCAGGATATGCGGGCAGCTTTAAGAGCAGTGCGTGGAGAAGCAGTGAAGATCAAACGCTTGGCAATGCACCCGTAGATAAGATAAGCCAGTTTTTTGTTGGGCTGGTATTTTCCGGCAGGCCAATGGGGATGAAATAAATATTTCTAAATACAATTATGGTACCACCAGGACTTTCTTTCCTGGTGGTTTTTTTATTTATTACACATCTTAATATGTGTTGTAAAACTTATTATTTCAACAAAACCTGACCATCCTTTAAGAACTAATTTATTCCAGAATTTATACCTTTCCTCCTTTTTGAATTGAATTGCTGAATTCCTATAAAAAACAGCATAGGATTTTAAATAACCTGCAAATACTCGCATGAATTTTTGAAAATGGTGCAAAAAGTTGCAAAAAAATTGTCATCGAACCACTAAAATTCCTATTTTCAATATTAGTCAGAAATGGCATTTTTGAAAACACCTCAATAAAAAACGATTTCATGAAAAAAATTTCACTTGCTTATTCTTTTGCTTTTTTGTTTCTCTTATCCCCGCAATTTATTTTTTATACAAATGGCCAGGTTCTAAAATCTAAGCCTTTTCCGGAGGATAGTTATTTATTATCACTTGTAGAAAAGCACCTGAATACGCCTGTAAAAAAAACCATTACAGCATCAGGAGATGTTTACCTGCAAAGGAATATGACGGCATACCTCAAGGCAAGTATTACAGAAGCCCCCGTAGTAAGTGCGTCGGATCGGGACCATGGACATGATCATAAAGATGCCATGCTGCGTGAATTCCTAAACAGGCCCCACCCGGATGTGGCAACCATGAATAAATATTTTGAAGATGCAGCATCTGAATTCAATGTACCCATATCTATTTTAAAAGCAGATGCACAGGTTCAGAGTAACTGGGCACAGGTTTCTGAATCTATCTATGGGTCATGGGGTGTAATGGGACTAATAGAAAACCAGTTTGTACAACACATCTCAAAGGCGGCTTCGCTGCTTCATGTTAATCCGCAAACAATAGAAAATGATGCAAAAACTAATATAAGGGCAGCTGCTGCATTACTGGCATTTTATCAAAAAGATAAACCCGTTTCACAGCATTTAGAAGACTGGTTTGAATCTGCAGGATCACTTACAGGCCTGTGGGATGCAAATATGAAAAATCAATTGACCAACCGAATATTTGACCTTATAAAAACGGGCAGTAAATCTGTAACCTTATGGGGAGAGATTATTTTTATTGAACCCGTAAATTTTCATCTTTCAAAAATTTATACCGAACCTGATGTAATACGCAATAGTATCACCAGTCCACAATCACCTACTGCCGTTGACTATCCCAATGCCGTTCCTAATTTCACAACATGTAATTTCAATAGCAGGCCTGCAGGAGCCGTTATTAAATACTACTTCATGCACTATGTTGCTACTGGTACTTACCAGGGCGCTATCAACTGGTTTAAAGATTGTTCTTCGCAGGTAAGTGCGCATTATGTCATAAGAAATAGTGATGGTGAAGTGAGCCAGGTGGTGGCAGAATCAAACAGGGCATGGTCGCAGGGTGTAACCACTTATAACGATTTTGGTATAGGGGTAGAACATGAAGTACTCGCAACCAATTTAGCCATGTGGGATAGTGAACCCATGCTAGTTTCCGCAGCCAACCTTTGTGTGAATGTTTGTAACCGACAGGCTATTCCTAAAGTGCGCAGGGTCACAAATGGAGACCTCGGCATTTATGGCCATAGCGATGTGAAAGCGACAGACTGCCCAAATATGACTGCAGCAAGGTGGACAAATTTCCTGAACCGTTTAAACGGCGCAAACGTGGCGGCGCCAACTTTATACAGCATTGGCAACCCTGGAAGCAGCACAACAGTAACTGCCACATGGAAAGCTAATATTGAACCTACCCTTGCAGGTTATCGTTTGTATTATGCCAATAGCGATGCCCTTACCAGTTGGTCATTGGCAGCAAATGAAACAATACTAACTGCTGCCACAACATCTGTTACACTTGATGCTTCGCAGTTTGTAGTTCCTCCTCCTGGAAATGTTTATCATTTTAAATTAACCGCTGTAGTAACTGATGGCACTAATCCATTAGTGGAAAGCTCTGCTAGTGATATTTATTCACGGTCCTCAAATGTAGCAGGACCAAAGGTTTTAATTGTTGATGGATTTGACAGGTTTGGCGGATCAGGTTCTTACCCTAATTCTACTCATTCTTTCGTAACAAGTTATTTTAAATCATTGCGTAATAAAGCAGCATTGCAAATAAGCAGTGTGGCGGATGAAAGAATAGTTGACGGTTCCGTATTATTAACCAATTACGATATTGTAGTTTGGTTTTCTGGAGATGAATCCGGCACACCGCTGGTACTTACAACAGCTGAGAGATCGGCCATAAAAGCATTTCTTGACAATGGCGGAAAGCTGCTCATTAGTGGATCTGAAATAGCATATACTATTGGCCGGTCAACATCTGCCAATTATGATTTGGCTTTTATGAGCAACTATCTTAAATCCGCTTATGTTGCTGATGGTGCCGCTACTTATACACCAGCTACTGGCATTGTGGGTACGCCTTTCGAAGGTTTAAATATTCCTTTCGGAATTGTATATCCTGAAGATTTCCCCGACGCTGTATCCCCTGCAAACGGTTCTATCAATATCCTGAATTATAATATCGCACCCTATAAAGCAGGTGTTGCCTATACTGGTTTATTTGGTGCAGGAACAAATCCGGGTGCACTCATTTATTTAAGTTTTACCCTGGAAACCGCAGCCGATACATCTATTACTCTATTTATGGATAAGGCGCTGCAATATTTTAGTGTGCCAATACTTTCCACCCCGGCTGCAAATGATGATGCAGCTACAACCCAAACGGCGGCCGCTAAACGCATTAATGTACTTGCCAATGATTACGCAAATGGTGTTGCACTTAATGCCAGCAGCCTAAGCATTGTAACAAATCCGGCAAACGGAACCTTAACTTCTGACAATATCGGTAACGTAACTTATGTGTCCAATGCAGGATTTACGGGCAATGACAGTTACCAATACAGGGTACAAAATATAAATGGCATATTGTCAAATAGTGCAACCGTTTCTATAACCGTTGTAGCAGCTATAAGTTGTAATCCTGCTGCACCGGAAGTTGATAACCTTAGCCCGAAGCGTGAACTGAGGGGCAGCTGGATAGCATCAGTGTCCAATATTGACTGGCCATCAGCACGCACACTTACAACTGCACAGCAGCAGCAAGATCTCATTAATATTCTTGATACACTTTCAAAAACCGGTATCAACACTGTATACCTGCAGGTTCGGCCTGAGTGTGATGCACTTTACGCATCCTCAATTGAACCCTGGTCTTATTGGCTTACCAACGCACAGGGAACGGCGCCAAGTCCAATGTGGGATCCGCTGGCATTTGCCATAGCAGAAGCACATGCAAGAGGTATGCAATTGCATGCATGGCTTAATCCTTACCGTGCCAAGCAAAGCACACCGGCACTGGCTGCAAACCATGTGGCAGTGCTGCACCCTGAATGGACGTTTATTTCCGGCACACTTACGATGCTCGACCCGGGATTGCCAGATGTAAGAAATTACCTGGCATCTGTTATTGCCGATATTGCCAGCAGGTATGATATTGATGGTATTCATTTCGATGATTATTTTTATCCTGCTAGTATGGGTACGCAAGACAATACAACGTATACCAACAACAATCCAACGAACATAGCCACCATTGCAGACTGGAGAAGAAACAACGTGAATTTATTAATTGCAAAAGTGTATGATACATTGGGCATAATGAATGCTGCTACAAACCGAAACATACTTTTCGGTGTGAGTCCTTTCGGCATCTGGAAGAGTGGTACACCTGCAGGCATAACCGGTGGTTCTTCTTATACAGACCAGTACTGCGATCCTATCGCCTGGCTGCAGGCTGGTAAAGTGGATTATATTTCTCCGCAGCTTTACTGGAAAATTACCGGTGCCCAGGATTACAACCTTTTGTCAAAATGGTGGAACGACCAGGGCCTTCTTTATAACAGGCCCGTGTACCCTGGCCTTGCATTTTATAAAATGGTAGATGCAAACAACTGGGCTGCTTCCGAAATTGAAAACCAAATAAACTTAAACAGGGACCAGAGCCATGAGCAGGTGGGCGGACAAATAGCCTACAGTGCAAAACATATAACGACCAATGCTAAGGGCATAAAAACCTCACTACAGAACGGACAATTCCGTTACAAATCTTTTGCAGCACCAATGCCGTGGAAAGATGCCGTTTGCCCAAATGCGCCATTGAATGTAAGACAGGATGGTGACACGCTACGTTGGGACATACCGGCTGCAGCAGCAGATGGCGACCTGCCAAAAAAATATGTAGTGTATCGTTTTGCAAGCATGGCTGAATCGTTCACAAACATCAATGATGGTAAAAAAGTTTTTGCCATTTTACCCGCAAATAAAATTTATGTTCCTCTTGATTTTATAAATGACTATTTCACTGTTACTTCCCTGGATAAAAACAATAATGAAAGTGAAGCGGCTATTGGCGTGGTGCTTCCAGTCACGGGACTTAGTTTGCAAGTGCAGTTATCCGGCAATACCAGTTTGATAAGCTGGACCACTATTGCAGAAATAAATTCAAAACATTTTGAAATAGAAAAAAGCATGGATGGCCGCAATTTTTATCATGTAAACACTGTCACTGCAGCCGGCAACAGCAATGGTCCGCGGAGCTATGGGATACAGGATTTCTTACCGGCAGAAGGCACTTATTATTACCGCATTAAGATTGTGGACAGGGATAACAGGAGCAGTTATTCGGATGTAAAAAGTGTTGTTTATCGCAATCCTGCTAACAAAATAATCATCGGGCCAAATCCTTTTGTCTCTGTAATCAATATTAGCAACATGAGCCAGGTGATCCGTTTAGATATTATTGATTTATCTGGAAGAATATTTCAAACAAAAAAACTAAATAACGAAACTACCACCCAATTGAAAGCGCCAGGATTACCGGCAGGCGTTTATTACTTGAAAATAACAAAATCAAATGGAGAGTATTCAGTGATCAAGCTAGTAAAAATGTAGAGAAAGAATAAATAATTATTTTAACCGGGTTCTAAATAAGGGCCCGGTTTTTTTATTGTTTTAATTAACAGGTGATATATTTTTTCCGGGGAAAATCTATCACTGCAGGCCCGCCCGAGCAACCACCAAAAACATCAAGTTCAGCATCTTTTATATGATGTGCAATTATCCAAACACCTGATTTATGTTTTACAATGATGCCTTCATCAAGTATTGCGCCTTTGGCTGCAGTTAATTTTCCATCACCCTCATAAACGATTTTTATAGAATCCCCATTTATGATAACCGTAACTTTTTCGCCCATGGATTTATTCTGAAACTCTGCAAAGGCCATATCATAGCGGTATATACCATCAGCCGGGTATTCTCTTATTGCTTTCGGAACTTCAACTTTTTTTGGTACCCTGCTCACAACAGAATCCTTAGTTTCAATTGTATCCGGGACAGTCCGGTTATGCAAACTGTCAATAACAATGCTATCTTTTTCCACATTGCTGGCTTCCTCATTTTTTGTATTGCAGGAAGACAGGCTGAAAATAATAATTAAGAGGAAGAGGTATTTCATAAACTAAAGATAAGGTTGTTGGGCGCTATCATCAATATTAAGGCAGCCTCAAATCATAATCAACTAACAGCTGGTTAAAAGGTGGGTGGAGGCAGGTTGCCTGTAAGATTACCCCGGGCTTAATAGCATGGGTTTAATAATGGTTACCAATAAGGCAAAAGAGAATAAACCCCGCTCCTTCTGCAAGCGTTGCCATTCAAAAGAAAAAAAATACCGCTAACTAAAACCGGGCAAGGGCATTATTTTCTGTGCATACTTTTAAGGGATTAAGGGCAGATTTAGAAATAAAGTAGTCCCTTTTTTCACTTCATTACCTCCCCCACCTTTTTATAACAAATAAAAATATAATTATGAAGTACAAATTTATTTTAACAGCAATAGCAATATTTTGTGCATTTACTCACCAGGCACAGGTGCAGCAGGCATGGGTTGCAAGGGCAAATGGCGTGGAAAATAAAAATGAATCTGCCAGGGCAATTGCAGTAGATGCCGCAGGCTTTATTTATGTATCCGGAGCTCGGTTTGGCACTGCGGATGACAATAACTCCGGTTTTCTTACTGTAAAATATAATCCTGTAAATGGCCATGTAATATGGGCGCATATAAATGATGGCAATGGTGGCGGAAATGCCTCGCCCCACGCAATGACTGTAGATGCAGCGGGAAATGTATATGTAACCGGTAGTGGTGGTAGAACCACTGTTGGTCAAAAATATTTTACTATAAAATACAACACAAACGGCGATTTATTATGGGAGCATGATTATACCAACTCCGCAAGTGGCGAATATGGAAATGCAATAGCAGTTGATGCTTCAGGCAATGTTTTCGTTACCGGGTTCAGCACTTCCGACGATGACTACTGGTCTATAGGAACGATTAAATATGATGCGGCAGGAAACAGGAAGTGGGTAAAACATTATAAAGGTGACAGTAAAACAAATGACCAAATTTCCGGGAAGGCTATCGCAGTAGATGCAAGCGGGAATATTTTTGTAGCTGGTTACAAATATTATGAGGGCAGCAACAAAGACCTGATAATTTTAAAATATAACACAAATGGAGATTTGGTTTCCAGTAACCGGTACGACGGGCCAGGAAATGATGAGCCCGTTGCTATGAAAATAGACCCTGCGGGTAATATTTGCATTACCGGAAAAAGTATTAGAAATGGGTTTTATGATTGTATTACCCTTAAGTACAATTCAAATTGTAATATCATATGGGAAAATTTATATGACGGGCCGTCCGGCAAGGGAGACGTACCCAGCGATATAGCAATAGATGCAAATGGCAATATATTTATTACCGGGTTAACTGATGGCGGTGCTGCCACGAAATATGATATGCTTACCGTAAAGTATAGCGCCGCCGGGGTAAAGCTTTGGGATAAAATTTATAACGGTCCGCAAAATGTTAAGGATGTAGCGAATGCAATTGCTATAGACCCTGAAGGAAATGCTTATATCACGGGCTATTCTGGCGATATTGGAGGATACCAGGACAACACCGATTATGTAACTATTAAATACAATGCCTTAGGAGTGCAGCAATGGCTAAAGAGCTATGATAGCCCAGCAGGTATGTATGATGAGGCTTTGGGTATAGTGATAGATGCTAATGGGAGTATTTATGTAACAGGCGATAGTTATACCCTGACTACTTTGTTAGACATGGGAACAATTAAATACACTCAGTGCGATATAGTTTGCCCTGCAAATATTGCGGTGGGCAATGATGCTGGCAAATGCGATGCAGTAGTAAATTTCAACCCAGCTACTTATACCGGAGATTGTGGAAATAGCTTTACTTACTCACATAATACAGGAATAGCATTTCCTGTTGGAATTACCACGGTAACGGCAACTTCTGACCAAACCGGGGCTTCCTGTTCTTTTACAATTACAGTGCGTGATAATGAACTGCCGGTATTTACTTTTTGCCCTGCCAGTAAATCGGTGAGCAGCAGCCCCGGCCTTTGTTTTGCTACCGCTGCAGCAGTAAACGCAGGCACTGCTACCGCTACAGATAATTGTTCCCTTACCGTTTCCCCGGAAAGAAGCGATGGGCTATCCATAACTGATAATTACCCTATTGGTGTTACTACAATTACATGGACCGCAAAAGATGCAAGTGACAATGTAAGAATCTGTACCCAGCTTATCACGGTAGTAGATAATGAATTTCCGGTTATTTCCAACCAAACCGCATCTCCAATCATATTATCAAATCCTAATCACACAATGCGTGATGTGTATATAGGTTATACGGCTACAGATAACTGCGGGGTAACAACAAGCCTCACAGTAAGTAGTAATGAACCAATAAATGGTGTGGGCGATGGAGATACAGATCCGGATTGGATTGTATTAAATAATCATAATGTTCAATTAAGGGCTGAACGAGCTGCCAATGGTAATGGAAGAATTTATACCATAACCATCAGGGCTGTGGATACTTACGGGAATGTAACCACCAAAACTTTGGAAGTAAGGGTGCCGCACGATGTCAAAAGTCCCCGTAGCGGTCAGCCTTTTGTTATCAATTCTACTGTAAATTTCTCAGGCGAATTCTGGGATAAGCTTTCCAACCGCCATACTGCAAAATGGTTGTTGGATGGTAGCCCAGTGACAAATGGAATTGTAACAGAACCTACTGCTACTCAAAACGGTAAAATAAATGGGAGTTATAAATTCACCTCCGCAGGGGTTTATAAACTTCAGATGAATGTTATAGATCAAGCGGGGGTTATTTCTTATGCAAATACAAATGGCGACCTGGATGCTACTGTAGTAATTTACGATCCCAATGGAAGCTATACTTATGGTGGAGGATGGTATCCTTCTGTAGCAGGTGCATTAAGAAGCGATCTTTCTGCCTCAGGCAAAGCAAGTTTTGGGTTCGCCATAAATTATACAAATGCAGCAAAACCTAAAGGCGAAACGCAATTCGAATTCAAGGTGGGCAACTTTGAATTTAATGCACTGAATTTTGATTACCTGGCAGTAAATGCTGCAAGAGCACAATTCAGGGGCACAGGAAAAATTGTGGGTGGGCAAAGTGGAATTGGATTTATTATGACCGTAATTGATGGTGCTCTTGACGGGACCGGTCTGGATAAAATTCGTTTGAAAATTTATAACCGAAATACTTTGCAGGTGTATTACGATAATCAATATGGGGCAAGTGATGCTGATAATCCTTCTACTACAGTAGGTGCAAATAGCACAATCTTTATTCAAGGCACACACCCAAATAATTCTATTACAAAAACCCCTGGGGAAATGATAATTGAAAAAGAAACTAATCCAGGTAAACTTCAATTGACTGCATTTCCAAACCCTGCAAGCAAACAGTTTACATTGTTGGTAAAAACAAATGATGCAAAACAAAATATTGTGATGCAAGTAGCAGATGAATATGGTCGTCTGCTGGAAACAAGAAATAATGTGAAAGCTGGAGCTATCATCCAGTTAGGCAGAAATTATCAGCCCGGCATTTATTATATACAAATTATGCAGGGAAAAAATCATGAGGAGATGAAATTGATAAAATTATAATTCCTTGATTTTTTACAAAACACCTATGAGGTTTTTGAATCTCATAGGTGTTTAATTTATGCATGATTTTATAATCAAAAACATTTGCTTAAGTTTCGGCCATTGGTCTTCCCGTGCTGCTGCCGTTGTTAATGCCCGCCTACCGCAGGCACCACAAGGGCGCTTAAATGGTTGCTGTTGAATTGTAAAAGAATAGGAAGAACTACAGCGGCGAAAATTAACAACCTTGAATTGCAGTGTGAAAATAGTATTCCCAATCATTGAAGCAATATTATTTAAAAACCTGGAAAGACAAAAGACCAGCTTTGCCGATTGCGCTATTAGTTTGAATTTGTATTTCAAAGACTGCTGCATTTACCGGCAAGTTTGTCAACGTTAAAAAACTCACTATTTCTGGTAAAGCAAGTGTGCCTGTATTAGAAAAACCAGATGTGCCGATTGTGATATTATTGGTAACGTCCTGTAACCGTATTTTGTAAAAAGCAGAAATATTTGTTGTGTACATTAATGCGAAGATTTGAAATATATTTTCTATCAAACTACCCCTGTAAATAAAAGTGCCAACTCTTATAAAAATTGTACTTGAACTTTCAATGCCAGCCCCATTTACTTGTACATAATTGTAACTGAGATAGCTGTTATTGGGAATAGTCCAGTTTGCCAGGCCATTGACATCAGATGTTAAGACTTTACCACTGCCCTGGGAACCATCTGTAATTTTAATATTGCCTGCTATATCCAGTTTAGCAGCAGGTACCAGAACCCCAATCCCTACATTCTGTGCCTGGGTAGTGGTTATAAAAAGTATCGTAATTATTATTCCTGCTAATCTGAACATAGTTAATCGTTTTGTATTCTTTTAGTTTGCATTAATAATTGCTTTGAAGATATGAAAATTTGTATGTACAGGAATACAGGTCACAGACCTTTTTTATCACAACTTCGAGGTGCGCTGCGCTAACACCTCGAAGT